>DATKNZ010000378.1:0-2738 GCA_035541055.1 Candidatus Acidiferrum sp.
GTCGAGGGCTCCGGAACGCCGGTGATGCTGACGTCGTCCAGGCCAATGTAGGTTAGGGCGCTATTTTCGCTGAAGCTAATCGTGTTGGATGTCCCGTCGGTGATGAAAATGGAGGCGAAGCGCACCCATGTCCCCGAAGGCTCATTCGTTGGAGGAGCGCTTGTCTCGGACAAGAGGATAGTGTTGGATGTTCCATCGGTGATGCGCACCGTAATCGGCGCAGGGCCGTTGTTGGCGCTGTAGTTTCCCACCCAATAACTCAGCAGGTACTCCTGAAAGGGCAGCGTGGGGAACGTCTGGCTCAACATTATCGTGTTGGAGCTGCCGTCGACCAGATTGACGGCGAAATTTCCACTGTGCGCTGTGAGCGCGATCTGTTGGAGATTGTTGTTGAACCCGTTCTCGTACCACGTGATTGGAGCGCCGCCGACGGTCCAGCCCGAAAGCGTCGTGTCGCCCGGCGAAATCTGTTGGGCGAGGGAGCTTCCGCCGGTAAACGTGCCCTGTTCAAAGCCTCCGTTGACGATAACATTCGCCATCGCTGGCACTGCAGAGACAATCGCAAACGCCGCGACAATAGCGTTGATACTGCCCCTCATGGTTTTCCTCCCTGTAAGCGCCTGCCGCACACATACATTACCAAACGTCAATGAACTTCACGAGAAGGGCCAAACTGTTAATGTGCCGTTCTCGCCATGGACCGCGCCGCTAACGCGCGGAATTACGATGACACACCCGATAGGAAGTTGGAAAACCGGCCCGGCTTGACGACCATGGCCGGCCGGGCAGGAACGGCCGTGATGGGGCTAACCACAATACTCTTCACTTAGCTATCAAGATGTGATCGGCAATGAACAGCCACCTCGTCCGACAACGTTCTCGGGGGCGCAGGGGATACTTGCTCATCTTCCGCTTCAGCCCGCGCGGCGTGCAGCGGGATCGGCTGGAGACGACCCGTTCATCCAAGAGCTCCCGGAGCACCGCCGCATGAAACGCGGGCCGGTCCGCCGGGGGGAAGGGCGACGACCCCCGCGAGCTTCCGGCGGATGACCCGGACCGCGTGGCGGAACGAGAGCCGGTCCGGGTCCTCCCCCGCCCGGAGCGCGGCCTCGTGCAGGAGGCTGCGGACGGCGAAATGGGCCAGCAGCAAGCCGTAGAACTCCTGGGTGACCAGGTCCGGGGTCTTGCTCCGCAACACGATGCGGGCGCCCCGCAGATGGGTCTTGAGCTCGTCGAAGGCCGTCTCGATCTCCCAGCGCTCGTGGTAGAGGGCGGCCAACTCGGTCGCCGGGGCGGCGGCGGGATCCAGGAGCGTCGTGAGCAGCCGGTAGCGCGGCTCCGCCCCCGGCACGCCCTCCAGCGTGTACTCGATGACCCGCACGACCACCCCCTGGCGGCCGTGCCGTCGCGCCGTCGCGCTGGGGTAGAGGCGGCTGAGATACGACCCGTCGGGCAGCCACTGCTCGACGGGCACCGGGAGGGCCTGCTTGACCCGCCAGAGGAGATCGGCCCCGGTGGCGGCGGCCTGGGTCCACAGGGCGTAGCCGTAGAAGAGCCGGTCGGCGAGCACCAGCATGCCCGCGCGCAACCGGCGCAGGACGTCCGCGGCGAGGGTGGTCTCGCCCGTGGCGTACGGCCCGCACCGCGTGCCGAACAGCACGTGGGTGCCATGCTCCACCAGCGCCACGAAGCGCAGCTGCGGGAAGGCGCTCTGGCCCCGGCTCGCCGCGGGGCGCCCGAAGGCGGTGGCGTTCGCCGCCTCGTCCGCCACCTCCAGCGTGCTGCCGTCCAGGCTGACCAGCCGCCAGCGGCGGTACCAGGCGCCGTTGGTCTCCGGGCCGGCGATCGGCTGCACGCGCTCGTCGTGCAGCTGCTGCAGCGGCTGCCAGCCCACCCGCGTGCGCGCCTGGGAGATGCCCGAGTTGCCGGCCACGCGCACCGTCGCGCCGGGCCCCAGCAGCCACTGCACCCCCTCGAGCAGGCAGCGCAGCACCTCGCGATAGGAGGACTGCATGTACAGCGCCAGGGCAATCACGTAGTACACGACCACGTGCGCGGGGAGATCTCGTTGCCGGCGACTTGCGGTGCCCGTGCGGTCGAGCACCGCTTGGACCGACGGGACCGGGAAGGTCTTGGCCAGCACACCCAGGCTGATGTAGTCGGTGAGGCGGGTCCCCCTGGGAAGCTCGGCCACGGTTCGTGCCATCGGTGGTCCTCCGGTTGGAGTTTCCAACAGGATACCACAAATGAATCACTAAGTGAAGAGTATTGCCTTTAATCCGGCGACCTCGCTGTTCGTGGTCTGGGGCGGCGCGAACGATTTCTTTATCAACCCGAGCGCGGCGACCGCCGCAGCGGCCGTCACGAATCTCTCCGGCGAGTTGACCCAGTTGTACGGCGTCGGGGCGCGCAACTTCCTGGTGCCGAACATGGTGGACCTGTCACTGACGCCCTATGGGCTAGTCTGTCGCCGGCCGAGCAGGTCGGGCTGCACAACCTCAGCGAAGGCTTCGACGCAGGCTTGGCATCCGCTCTTGGCGTGCTGTCGCTGTTTCCCGGCATGAACATGATCCAGTTCGACACCTTCGGCTTGTTCGATGCCATCATCGCCAATCCCGCGGATTTCGGGTTTACGAACGTCACCGATGCGTGCTTCTCGGGTCTGGTGGTCTGCAGCGATCCGAGCACGTACCTGTTTTGGGATACGGTTCACCCGACGACGGCCGGCGCCACCGTAC
>DATKNZ010000379.1:0-4833 GCA_035541055.1 Candidatus Acidiferrum sp.
CAGAGGCCCAGCCGGCCGGCAAGCCGCTGGCTTGGGGCATCGCAGTGCATTCCGCCGAGAGGGCACCCGCGCCGTTCGCGTTGGTGGCAGCGACAACGTAGTAATATGCGACGCCATTAGTCAGCCCCGTATCCTGGTAGCCGGTGGTGGCTGTGGCGCCGATGATTGCGTAAGGGCCGCCGCTAACCGTGCCGCGTCGGACACTGTAACCGACCGCGTCGGAGCTCGGCGCCCAGCACAGCGAAACCGCGGCATTGCCGGCGGTGGCCGCCAGGCCAGCCGGCGCCAGCGGCGGCGCGCCCACCGGCTGGAATTCGATCCACAACAGGTCATACCCCGCCGTGTCGCAGTCAATCTCGACGACGGCCGGGCCGGACGCGCTGACCGTGACGTTGCTCACCGTGCAAGTGGAGTAAGTGGTGTAGGCGCCGGTATAGGGGAGTGTAACCGTGCCGGACACGTTGACGCCGTTCACCAGCACGTGCAGTTGGCCGCCGGTAGCGCCTCCCGCATAGCGGATGTTCAGGTTGTACACTCCCGGTGTGCTCGAAACTGTGTGACGCTGCCATTCGCCGGCCACGTTCCATCCGACCTTCAACAACGTGCTCTCATCCTCGCACGACTGGGTATCCACGCCATCATCGCGCCCGTACCACGAACTGTTCCAGGCCGTGCCGCCCGGGCCTTGCCCGGCTTCGTCATCATAGACGGTGTCGCTGCAGGCTACGCCGTCCGCGCCCATATCGTACTCCGTGGCCATGATCCGCCCGGGTATCGTCACGCCCGCCCGGTACGGCAGGCTCTGGCTGGCGAAGGCGGCGTTGGGCCTCGACAGGCTGTCCACAACTTCCGGATGCACCAGGCAGTTGGAGAAGACCTGCCCCTGCGCGTAGCTCAGCAGCCAGTTGAAAGCATTCGTGGCGCTGGGGCGAGCCACGGTGCTGGGCGAGTTCCAATAATTCTTCAGGGCATTCCAGCCGGCGGTCTGCGGGTTCTCCGCCAGTACATAGAGCTGTGGCGTCTTGTAGCTCCAATAGCACCATGACTCGGTCAGGGTCGCCGTCCGGCCACCATACGTGATGGCATCCGGCCGCTGGAGGTTCGTCACAGCGAAGTTGTTCCAATGCGTCGAGTTGTAGCCGAACTCGCCCATCCAGAGAGGCACGTTGGCGCCCACGCCGTACTGCTTGCGGCCCGTGTCGAATGGCAGGGGGTCGCCGTAGCGGTGGTCGGAGTAACAGACATTGAAGTCGCTCCAGCCCGTGGTGTTGATCTGGCTCAGCGCCGTGGCCCACCAATCGCCCTCGCAGATAACGAGGTGATTCGTGTCCACCGCCCGGATGGCGGCGATGGCATCGGCGTAAGTGCTGCTGAGCAAGTTGCCGGGGATCATCACGTAGCCGCCGCTGTTGTTCACGGGCTCATTGATGAGGTCATAGCCGCCGATCCAGGGATTGGTGGCATAGCGGGCCGCGAGCTGCTGCCAGACGTGCAGAAACAGCGCGTGGTTGGACGCGTTGGTATAGACATTGCCCGCTACGGAGTAGTCCTTCCCGCCCGGCACGCCATGCATGTCCGGGATGACATACACGCTGTTCGTCGCGCACCACGTCAGCAGGTTGTCGAAGTAGTTGAAGCCGGTGCCCAGGTCGTACCCGTTCGTCGGGTAGTTGGCCTCCGCGTTGGTGACCTGGTAGAACAGTTCGTAGTGGAAGGGCACCCGCAGGCTGTTGAAGCCGTTGGTGTGGAGGAAGACGATATCGGCCTGACTGACGAAGTTGCTGCGGATGGCACCTAGCGCGAGGGCCGTCAGGTTCGTGTCGCCTCCCAGCACGTCCAGCACGGCGGCGTTCAAGCGCTCGAAATCGTCGGCACCCGCGTAGGCGCTCAGGTTTGGCCCGCCCAACATCCAAAGTTCCGGCCATAGCCAACTGCCGAGGCTCACCCCATGCAGCACGATCTCCTCGCTGTTCTTGTCCAGGAGCGCCACCCCGCCCGTGTGGAGGAAGCCCGTCGGCGCCAGCCCCACATCAGCGGGGGACGTGCCCACGGTCAGATTGTCCCAGCCCACGTTCGCGCCGCCGCCGCCCGACTGCAGGCACACGCGCGTGGACCAGTTCCACCAACTCCCGAAGCTCTTGGTCACCACGGCGCTGCTCGTTCCGGTGGCGACGTTGTAGTAATCAGAATTCGTCGGGTTGATAAACAGCGAGAGCTTCTGGTTGGTGAAATCGAGCACCGCGATGAACGTGTAGCGGCTATTCGGCGCGGCCCCGATGCCGCTCGCCGCCTGGGTATAGCCGGGCTCGCTGATCCCGAAGGTGTTGTTGGTCAGGCGCCCGAAATAGACCCGCTCCGTGCCGTAGTCCTGGGACATTATGCCCGCATACGCCGGCACCGAGCCGCTGGTGAGCAGCGTCACTTTGATGAAGGCGATGCCTGTAGATTGAAATGCAGAGTGTGTTTCATCGCCGCCATAGATGCGCACGGCGCCATTGTCATTGCCTGTATAGAGCACATCGCCCGCGATCGACGGCAGGCCGGCCCCACCGCTCCAGGCGGTGAGCCCCCCTGCTCGGCTCCAACCCGCTCCGCCGTTGCGCCCGCCGATGGCCCCATCCGGGTAGGAGAAGGCGTCGAAGCCCACGACTCCGGCCCCTGCCCTCCCTAAAAGCATTAGGAAGCAGAGGGCACACAGCAACGTGGCGCGGAATGGAATGGATGCTCGGATCTGCCGGAATGCAGAGAGCCTCCACGGCAAGGAAGTGAACATCCAACATCCAACGGCCAACAGCCAACATCCATTGACTTCACGTCCTGCGCCCATGGGCTGTTGGACGTTGGATGTTGGATGTTGGATGTTTCCGCGGTTCATGGACACCGTCACTCCACCACTAATCGGTAGAACCGCGCAGCTCCTGCCGGACTGTCGATGATCCACTTCGTGCTCCCATCCCCGGGCACTGTGGTCAGCAGGTTCCATTGCGCCTGGCTGAGGTCGTTCTTGTAAAGCACCTGGCTCACATGGCCGGTCACGGTAGGAAACGACAGCACCGGCACGCCGCCGCTAAACCTGGCCGAGAGACGCACAGCAGGCGGCGCGCCGCAACCAGGCGTCCGCACCAGTGAGAGATCGTCACAGAACACCGAGCCGCCCGCATTATACTGCTGGAAGAACACCACCTGGTAGCGCGCCAGCGCTGTGCCCGGGGGAGCCACCGGCTCGGTCACCGTGCCGGTGAAGGTGTAGGTGCCCGGGTCATACTGGTTCGAGATGGGCAGGTAGAGCCACGTATCCGGCGGCGAGGCGGCGGTCACGCTGGCGGACCGGAAGAGCGCCAGAATGTTACTGCCGCCGGCATCGCGGAAGGTCAGTTCCAGCCATGCCTGGTCCGCCCCGGAAATCCGGTCGGACGACTTGGTGTAAAGCCAGCCGTCCGCGAAATAGCACGCGCCCGGCTCGGCATAGCTGTCCTGGTACACCCCCGCGAAATTGGCGCTGCCGCCGGTAAAGTCGCCGCCGAATACCTTGAAGGAGAAGCCGCCACTGTGAACCGGATCGGGGCTCCACGCGGCCGCGGCATCCCACCCTGGCCCATAGACGTTCCACCCGTCCAGCGTCGCGGACTCGAAACCCGAGTTGGTCAGCCATTGCGCCGAGAGCAGGTCCAACCGCGCATCGTCAAAGTTCACCGAGCCGTCGGCGTTGCCGGTCTGGAAGTATTCCAGCACGATCCGCGCGCGCGCGGTGTTGGCGGGCGCGACGCCGCGCACGAAGCACTGGGCGTAATTGGTGGGCGTGCCGTTGGTAATCACCGTCTGCATCGTGCGCGCCAGCAGGTTGCCGCTGCTGTCCACGAACTCGAGCTTCAGCCGCCCCTGGTTGCCACCTTGCACCTGGTCGAAAGGCCGGCTGCGGCCCCAGACACTGGCCTGCCACAGCTCGCCCGAATAGGCCGCGAGGTCCTGGTACAGGCCCGATGTGTTATCCTGCCCGGTGTAGCGTCCCCAGATTTGCACGCACCGGTTGCCGCTGCGCGGATTGCCGTGCGTGGGATCACGAATCACGTTGCCGCTCTCGTAGCTATTCCAGTCGTTGAAGTCAGCGACGCCTTCCCCTTGCTCGAAGCCCGGGTTCAGGAGCGTGTAGCGGCCTGACAGCGGCTTCCACACCCGCACATAGTCCACGAGATTATACGAGGGAAACGGGGTGCTCGAATCAGGCGCTCCCGGCCAGTCTCCGCCCACCGCCGTGTTCATGATCAGGTACATGCTGTTGGTGCAGTTGCCCAGGTAATTGGCGTAAGCCTGCTGCACCCCGTCCACGTACCACGCCGCGCCCCACGGCTCCCAATCCACGGCGTAGGTGTGAAAGCCGCCGCTGAAATTCGGTCCGCAGTAGGTGCCGCCCTCCGTGTGGCCGCAGTCCCAGGGTTTATCGCAGCCCGGAGGCAATGGGCCCCAGTGCAGGCTCATGGTATTGCAATACACGCTGGTGCCAACAGTCTCCATAATATCGATTTCTGGCGGCCAGCCTGCGTATGAGAGCATCCAGTAGGCCGGCCAGAAGCCCTGCCCGGCTGGGATTTGGCCGCTCCATTCAAACCAGCCGTAAAGCTGGTCGAACCGGCCGGCGCTGGTCACCTTGCCCGAGGTGTAATACGGGTTCCCGCCAGTGTCCCAGAGCCGGTCACTCTTCAGCACTAGCGTGCCGTTGGTGACATACACATTGGGAGCGGCGTAGATTTCCCACTCGTTATTGGCGTTGTTGCCACCAAGGGCCACCTGCCACTTGCTGGGATTGAGGGTGGTCCCGTCAAACTCATCGTGCCA
>DATKNZ010000380.1:0-25456 GCA_035541055.1 Candidatus Acidiferrum sp.
ATTCTGGACGCAATGCCCGTCGTCGGTAATCGCCACCACGCCGGCATTCTTGAGCGAGCCGATGGGCGCCAGCTCTTCGCCGGCAAGCCCCTTGGTGATCGCGCCCGTAACATAGACGTTGACGATCCCCTGCTCCGCCGCCCGCTGGCCGATCAGCGCAACCGTCGCGGCATTATCAATCGCGGGCGACGTGTTAGGCATGCAGACGACCGAGGTGAACCCTCCACGCGCGGCGGCCTCGGTCCCGGTGGCGATAGTCTCCTTGCTCACTTGCCCGGGCTCCCGCAGGTGCACGTGCATGTCAATCAGACCGGGACAAACAATCAGCCCCTGCGCGTCGAACCGTTCGGCATCGGAAGGCGCGGCGGCGCCTGCCTCCGGCCCGATGGCTGCTACCTTCCCCTCGCGCACCAGCAGGTCGGCTACGCCATCCACATGATTGGCCGGGTCAATGACACGCCCACCCTCAAGCAGCAGCGACTTCATGGGCGTCGAGGCTACACGCTTCGCCCCCGAGTTCAAGCGCCCGGTGCGGACCGCGGCGGGCGCAGTCAGGGCCGTTGACGCCCCGCAGTTTCGCAACGGCCGATATCCCTGGCATTTTCACGCCCTCTCCCCTGGCTTACCACACCGTTACCACACCATTACCTCACCCTAGTACCTCTAATAGCCTATTAGAGGTACTAGGGTGAGGTAATGGTGTGGTAACGGTGTGGTAACGGAGGGGTGGGGGAGGACGCGGCGGCGCAAGGCAGCTTTTCCGAGAGCTCGCCCCTGCTGCCCGGCGGACCACTTTGCACTTTAAGCGCCGCAGCAGGCCCTTAAGATGCCAACGGATGACCGGCACATTCCTGGACGTGGCGAGCCTTCTGGGTGGCACCCTCCTGAACGTGGCGGGCATCCTGATGGGCGGGTTGATCGGCCTGGCCAGGCACAAGGGGCTATCGCCAGCGCGGGAATCGTTGCTCAAGGCCGTCCTTGGCGCGTTCGCCGTGTTCTACGGGCTGAGGCTGACTTGGATGAGCCTGAACGGTCTTGCCGCGCAAATCCTGAAGCAACTTCTCGTCGTGGTTCTTGCACTGGCCCTGGGCAGGCTCTCCGGGCGCTTGCTGCGGATGCAGAGAGCGTCCAACCGGCTCGGCGAGGCGGCCCGCGAACGTATCGCCGCGGCCGCGGACGCAGGCCCGCCCACGGCCAGCGACGGCTTTAAGACCTGCGCCGCCCTTTTCTGCGCCGCTCCGCTGGGGATCGTGGGTTCGGTCCAGGCCGGGCTTTCGGCGTATTGGTATCCGCTGGCCGTGAAGGCGGTGATGGATGGCCTGGCCAGCCTGGGCTTTGGCCGGCTGTTTGGGCCGGCGGTCCTGCTCTCGGCGCTTCCGGTGTTGGCACTTCAGGGTACCCTCACGCTGATCTGCGCCCTTTGGCTGAAGCCCTGGCTGGCAGCGAACGGCCTGGTGGATCCGGTCAACGCCGTCGGCGGGCTGCTCGTGTTCTGCGTGGGACTCGTGATCTTTGGCCTCAAGAAATTCGAGTTGGCCGATTACCTGCCCAGCCTGGCCTTCGCCCCGCTGCTAAGCTGGATTTGCCGCTAAATGAAGGGCTGGGGTCAACACCCCATTTTCACTCCGGGCCGGGATTTCTAGACTGCAAACAGATGGCGCGCGCGCTTGCCAATTCGTTTACCTCCTCCCTGGGCCTGCGGAACAAGCGCGTCTTCCGCGCCGTCGTTGCCTGCGAGGATTCCGAGACTGCCCAGCACGCTCGGAATGTGTGCGGCTACTTGCTCGAACAATTCGAGCCGGCGCAGTTCATCGGGCAGATGTGGCCCTTTGAGGTCTTGCGCATCCCGGAATGCCGGGCGCGGGCAGCCAGGGGCGCCGCCTCCGCCGACATGGTCATGCTCTCGAGCCACGGCGCGGGCGAACTGCCGAGCGAAGTGAAAGTCTGGATCGAGCTCTGGTTGCAGGACAAAGGAGACCTCCGCGCCCTGGTGGCTTTGTTCGACCGGCCTCGGGTCCATTCCGCCCAGGACTGGCCCATCCAGGAATACCTGGCCGGCGTGGCCGAGCGCGGCCACATCCGGTTCATTGCCGAGCCGGACAACTGGGCCGGCAAAGGGCCGAGGCAGATTCCCTTGCCGCTGGACGGCGTGCCCGGCCTCGCCACCTCTGCCCAACTGCCCCTGGAGCTCGCGGGCGTCCATACCTCGGGCGCGGCGCACTGGGGCATTAACGAGTAATCGCCTCGCAAGGCGGCGCTCTCCTTTAAACCTCGTAGCGGCGTCTCGGCAGAGCGCCGCTGTTTGAGCCGAGTAAGTTAGCGGCGCTTGGCCGAGACGCCGCTACGAGTTGGGGACCCTATAGCCGCCGCGCCATCCGGGCCGCCAGCCGATCCAGCGCCGGGGAGCGGTCCTGCGAGCCCAGACGCACCTCCAACAGGCAGAAACCCCGGGTCCATAGCGCGGCCTCGCGCAACGCGTTCTCCAGGTCGCGTTCGGTCTCCACGACGAATCCCCGCCCTGCACCCAGAACTTCCGGGATGCGATGGTACTGCCAAGGCCAAAGGTCGTTGTAAGGCCCGTCCTGCATGTGCCGCTCGGTGCCATAGCCGCCGTTGTTCAACAGCACCACGATGGGGTTGAGCCCGTACCGTGCCACCGTGGCCAACTCCATGCCGGTCATCTGGAACGCCCCGTCGCCCACCAGCACTAGCGGGCGCAGCTTCGGGTTGGCCAACTGCGCGCCGACGCTCGCGGGCACCGCAAAGCCCATCGAGGTGTAGTAGGCCGGGCTGATAAACTCCGTCCGCTTGCGAATGAACAGGTCCGCCGCGCCGAACAAGGCGTCGCCCACGTCGGCCACGACCACCGTGCTTTCGGGCAGGAACGCGTTGAGCCGCTCGAACAGGCGCCGGACCGTGAGCCGGCCGCCGGAACGGCCTGGGCGTGGCCGCTCTTGATCGATCACCGGCGCCGGGCGCGGGATGTTGCCGAGCTTGCGGGGCCGGAGCGGCAGCCGCCGCAGCCCGCTCACGAAATCCTTGAAGCGCACCCCTTCGTAAGTGTGGTAGCCGATCGAGAGCTTCTCGCTCGTGGCGTAAATCGAGCGCCCGGGGTCAAGCCGCGCCGTGTAGATGCCCAGGTTGATGTCGGTCATGAATGCGCCCAGCAGGATGACGCAATCGCTGCTCTCCACGTACTGGCGCACCTCCTCTCGCCCCATCGCCCCTTCATACACGCCGAGATAGAACGAGTGGTTCTCCCCGATCACCGACTTGCCCAGCATCGTTGCCGCCACGGGAATGTTCGTCTTCCGGGCCAGCTCGATGAGCTGGTCCTGCAGGCCGAACCGATGCACCTCCACGTCGGCCAGGATCACCGGCTGCCGCGCCCGGGCGATCATCTGCCCCGCCTCCGCCAGCGCCTCGCGCAGGCACTGCGGGTCGCTCCGCTCATGAAACTCAGCCGTCTTGTGATGGAGGATGCCTGGCGCCGAGACCACGTCGCGCGGCAGCTCCAGGTACACCGGGCGCTTGTAGCGGAGAGCGGCGTGCAGCACACGGTCAATCTCCTGGAACGCCGTCTGGACGTCGTCCAGCACCGCCGACGCCACCGTCAGCTCCTCGAATACCTTTTTCTGCGTGTCGAACTCCCGCACCTTGTGATGCAGCAGGGGGTTCTTCGCGCGCTCCTTCACGCCCGGCGCGCCGCTGATGACCACGACCGGCGACTTCTCGGCAAACGCCTCCGCCGTCGTATTTGCCACCTTCAGGCCTCCCACGCAGTAAGTGACGCACACGGCCCCAAGCCCGCGCACCCGGGCGTAGGCGTCGGCGGCGAACCCGGCGCCTTGCTCGTCGCACGTGTTGATGATGCGCAGCCTGCTCCGGGAAAGCTGGCCGTAAAAGCCCAGCACGTAGTCCCCCGGGATGCCGAACACATGCCGCACCCCATGCGCATACAGCCGCTGGATCAGGTATTCGCCGATGGCGGGCGCGCTTCTCATTTGCGTGGCTCCCAGGCTAGCACGCCGGGCCTGCCCTGGTCAAAAGCGGAAGCGAAAGAGGAGCGTGAGCTTTCGTCTCGGCGGCCGGATCCCGACCGCGGCTGGCACCCGATTCCAGCGCTGGCCAAGAATCGGAAACTGCTGCGCAAGGGAAATTCCAGGCTCCGGCGCGAAGCCTTGGACGGGTGGGCTCATGACAAAACCACTTGCAAGTCGGCGCGCTTGTCACATAATTACTCCCGTAGAACGTAAACACCGTAACGAACATTGGTCTGGGAGCCATCGCTGCGATTGTGGAGCGCGGGGTGCGGGCGGCGGAACCCGTGACCAAGTAGCGCAGAAAACAACATGAAGACCGTAGTCGCCCTGGGTTGTAGTTCCTTCTTCCTGGCATTCACCTTTCTCTCGCCGGCGCAGAGTCGCGGCGCAGATACCCGAATACCCACCATTAGTGTCGCCAAGACCGAGGCCAGCAGCGTAGCCCAGTGGCAACCGGCCATGGGCGAAGGCCTGGCCCAGATGATCATCACCGAGATGGCCAACCTGCCCAACTTCAAGGTGCTGGAGTCCGTCGCGCTCGATGACCTGCGGGCCGAGCGCGCCCTGGGCGAGAGCGGCGAAGTCTCGCAGTCCGAGAGCGTGAAGAAGGGCCAATGGAAGGGGGCGGACTACACCTTCAAAAGCACGGTCACGCGTTTCGGCTCCAAGAACAACAGCTATGGCGGCGGCGGCATACCGGTGCCGACGCCCTTCGGGATCGGCGGCGGGCACTTCGCGGTCCACAAGAGCGAGAACGAAGTGCAGATTGACTGGCGCATTATTGACAATGCCAGCCGCGAAATTGTTACCACCGGACGCGCGGATGGCATCGAGAGCGGCACCGGCTTCAATTTCGGCTCCTGGGGCGGCGGTGGGTTCGCCGACAACCGGGAGTTCATGGACAGCGCGCTGGGTAAGGCGACCATGAAGGCCCTGGCCCAGATCGTTGACAAGGTGAAGACTTTGAACGTCGGCCCCGGCCAGCGCACGCTCAACAACGATGCCGAGGCCGCCGCCAACGCAGCGGCTATCCGCAACGTCAAAGGCGTGGTCAAAATGGTGGACGGCCAGGAGATCTGGGTTTCCCTTGGCGCCGCCAATGGCTTCAACAAGGGCGACAAGATCAAAATCTACCAGCCGATCGAGAAGAAGAACAAGAAGGGTGAGGTTGTTGCCACTAGCTACCAGCCGGTCGCCGAAATCATCCTCCTCAAGGTCCAGAAGGACAAGAGCATGGGCACCTATACCGGCTCGGCGAAGATCGAGGAAGATTACGTGGCTGTGGATGCCGCGGCCGACATTGACAAGATGGATTAGGGTGGCGGGAGGCCTCGCTGTGGCATCGAGGCTCGGGCTGAGAACAGCGGCCCGTCATAGCGCCAAATGGGTCCTCGCCCTCGCAGCCCCGTATGGGCTCTGGGCCGGGGCGGCCCTCGCGCAAACGCCGGTAGCGCTGAACATTGATTCCCAGTCCCCCGGCTACGCCATCCCGACCAACTTCTGCGGGCTGAGCTTCGAAACCATGACCCTGCTGGCCGACAGCGGCGGCGGGCACTTCTTCAGCGCGACCAATACGCCCCTCATCACGCTGTTCCAGAACGTTGGGCTGAAGCACCTGCGCATTGGCGGCGATACCGTGGACATGCCGACGGTTGCCATCCCCACCAATGCGGACATTGATGCGCTCTTCGCCTTCGCGCAGGCGGCGGGGGTGAAGGTGACCTACTCACTGCGGTTGCTGAACGGCAGCACCAACGCCGATGCCGCGCTGGCAAAGTACATATGGGCCAACTACTGCCCCCTCCTGGACGCGTTCGCCATTGGCAATGAGCCGGACTGGAACTCCTACCACCAGTCCGACCCCGCTATAACCAACTGCACGAGCTACCTGGCACAATGGCGTCGTTTCACCGCCGCTATCACCAACGCCATCCCAGCCGCGCTCTTCTGCGGGCCGGATACGGGCGGCAATCTGGTGACCGGCTCGCCGGACAGCGGACCCGGTCCAACCTGGACGACCAGCTTTACGCAGGCGGAGGCGCCCTCGGGGACCATCGCCTTCATCACGCAGCACGATTACGTCGGCGAAAACGCCGGCAGCCAGACCGCGCAGCAGGGCATTGACGCGATGCTGTCGCCGACTTGGGACACGGGATCCAACCAGATTCTGTATGCCGCGATGGCCGCGCCCGTCATGCAAACGGGCCTCGGTTACAGGTTCACCGAAGCGAACGACTACTCTGGCGGCACAACCAACGCTAGCAACGCCTTCTCGGCGGCGCTGTGGGCGCTGGATTACCTATGTTGGTGGGCCAGCCACGGCGCTCTGGGCGTGGATTTCCATAACAAGCGCTGGATTCCCACCGACACCATCTGCCCCGGCGCCAGCGGCCAGTTGATTGTTAACCCGAAGGGCTACGCGATTCGAGCCTTTGGCCTGGGTGCGGCCGGATACGTGGCGCCGGTCACGATCACCAACACCAATGCCCTGAACCTCACGGGTTACGCGACCGGCAGCGGAGCCGACCTCTCGGTCACCGTCGTCAACAGAGAGCACGGGACCGGTGCGCGGGATGCCGCGGTGACGCTGATCCCGCAAGGCTTTGCCGCCGGCGGCGCGTCGGCCATGTTCCTGTCCGCGCCCGCGGGCAATGTCGGCGCGACCAACGGCGTCACGCTCGGCGGCGGAACCATTACCAACAACGCACCTTGGCTGGGAGAATGGAGCGCCCTGAGCGTAGGCACCAACGGACAGGTGAACCTCACGGTTGGCGCTGTCTCGGCTGCCGTGGTCAGATTCCACGCAGGCACCCCCTCGATCCGCCTGCAGCGCGCAGGCAATACTTCGGTAATCACCTACACGGGCGCGCTGCTGTCGTGCACCAACCTGCTCGGCCCCTTCGCGCCGGTAACCGGAGCAAGTTCCCCGTACCCGGTGCCGCAAACGGACGCGCAGCGCTTCTATCGCTCGCAGAGCTATTTACTTTCGGCCAGTGCTCGGAACCCAGTCCTTCCGCGGCCCGGGGATGGCCCCCACTGAAAACAGCTCCTTTCGGGCTCAGGGGCAAGGTGGTATGATGTTATATTGGCAATGTATTTGGATGAGCTATAATTATGCCTGGAAGAAGCCAAGTATTCTTGCGCCTTCCGGCCCGGGGCTATAACTTGCGCCCGCATGGTCCGGCAAAGCACCGGTGTTGTGGCCCGTCGTCGGACCGCTCATGAACATCGTATCGAACGTCTTTAAGTCATCGCTCGGCAAGAAGTACATCATGGCCGTGTCGGGCTTCGTCTTGTTCCTGTTCGTGCTAGGACATCTGGCGGGCAACTTGCAGATCTTCATTGGCCGGGAAGCGATCAATCGTTACGGCGAGCTGCTCCAATCTAATCCCGAGATCCTGTGGCCCGTGCGGACCATCCTGATTATCCTGGTGCTGCTGCATATCTGGTCGGCCTCCAAGATGACGCTGGAGAACCGGGCTGCGCGCCCCGAGCGCTATGACGTTTACGTGCCCTTTGGCTCCACCCTTGCCTCCCGCACCATGTTCGTGGGGGGCAGCATCGTCCTGCTGTTCATCGTTTATCACCTGCTCCACTTCACTGCCGAGGTGCAGTACATCAACCTCACGCACCAGAACTTCTCCGCGTTCATGGAGCCGGTCCCCGGGCGGGTCAACCAGCAGCGCCATGACATCTTCAAAATGATGGTCGTGGGCTTCCGCAACCCTTGGGTGTCGCTCTTCTACATCATCGGCTTGGCCATGCTCTGCCTGCACCTGAGCCATGGAGCAAGCAGCATGTTCCAGTCGCTCGGCTGGCGCACTGAGGCCTACCGGGGGTTCCTTGACCGCGCTGCCCAAGTGGTCGCCGTGCTCATCTTCCTGGGCTACGTCTCTATCCCCGTGGCCATCCTCTGCGGCTACGGGAAGGAGGTCCTGATATGACACTCGACGCCAGAATACCCGCCGGCCCGCTCGCCGGGAAATGGGACAAGCACCGGTTCGACCTGAAGCTGGTCAACCCAGCTAACAAGCGCAAGTTCGACATCCTGGTCGTGGGAAGCGGGCTGGCCGGCGCTTCGGCCGCAGCCTCCCTGGCCGAACTGGGCTACCAGGTCAAATGCTTCTGTTTCCAGGACAGCCCGCGCCGTGCCCACAGCATCGCCGCGCAGGGCGGCATCAACGCCGCCAAGAACTACGCGAATGACGGCGACAGCATTTACCGCCTGTTCTATGACACCGTCAAGGGCGGGGACTTCCGCTCGCGGGAGGCCAATGTGTACCGGCTGGCGCAGGTCAGCGTGAACATCATTGACCAATGCGTGGCGCAGGGCGTGCCCTTCGCGCGCGAGTACGGCGGCTTGCTGGCCAACCGCTCCTTCGGCGGCGCCCAGGTCTCACGCACCTTCTACGCTCGCGGCCAGACCGGGCAGCAGCTCCTGCTGGGCGCCTACCAGGCCTTGTGCCGGCAGATCGGCCTCGGCACGGTGAAGATGTTCCCGCGCACCGAGATGCTCGACCTGGTGGTCATTAACGGCCACGCCAAGGGCATTGTCGTCCGCAACCTGATCACGGGCGAAGTTTCCTCGCATGCCGGCGACGCGGTCGTACTGGCTACCGGCGGCTACGGCAACGTGTTCTTCCTGTCCACGAATGCCAAGGGCTGCAACGTCACCGCTACCTGGCGGGCCTACAAGAAAGGCGCCTTCTTTGCCAATCCCTGCTACACGCAGATCCACCCCACCTGCATCCCCGTCAGCGGCGAGCACCAGTCCAAGCTGACGCTCATGTCCGAGTCGCTGCGCAATGACGGGCGGGTCTGGGTGCCCAAGCGAAAGGAGGACTGCGGCAAACCGCCCAGCCAGATTCCCGAGCAGGACCGCGATTACTACCTGGAGCGCAAGTACCCCAGCTTCGGCAACCTCGCCCCGCGCGACATCTCCTCCCGCGCGGCCAAAGAGGCCTGCGACGCCGGCCACGGCGTGGGCCCCGGCGGCTACGGCGTGTATCTGGACTTCGCTGACAGCATCAAGCGCCTGGGCGAGAATGTCATCCGCGAGCGCTACGGCAACTTGTTCGAGATGTATGAGCGGATCACTGGGGAGGATGCTTACAAGCTGCCGATGCGCATCTACCCTGCCGTACATTACACGATGGGCGGCACGTGGGTGGACTACAACCTCATGACTACACTGCCCGGCCTGTTCGTGCTCGGCGAGGCCAACTTCTCCGACCACGGCGCCAACCGCCTCGGCGCCAGCGCGCTGATGCAGGGGCTGGCCGACGGCTACTTCGTCCTGCCCTACACCATCGGGGACTACTTCGCCACGGCGAAGCAGCCCAAGCCGTCCACCAGCCATGCGGAGTTCAAAAAGGCCGAGGCCGACGTATCCGCCTTCACCAAGCGCCTGCTTTCCATTAAGGGCAAGCGCACGCCGACTTCGCTGCACCGCGAGCTGGGCAAGCTGCTGTGGGAGAAATGCGGCATGGCGCGCAACGAGGCCGGCTTGAAAGAGGCCCTCAAACGCATCCCCGAGCTGCGCGCCGAGTTCTGGAAGAACCTCAACGTCACCGGCGAAAGCGGCGAGCTCAACCAGAGCCTCGAATACGCTGGGCGCGTGGCTGACTTCATGGAGTTCGCTGAACTGCTCTGCCTGGACGCCCTGGACCGCCGCGAATCCTGCGGCGGCCACTTCCGCGAGGAATTTCAAACGCCGGACGGCGAGGCCCAGCGCGACGACGAGCACTTCGCCTATGTGTCGGCTTGGGAATACCAGGGCCCGGACAAACCGCCGGTCATGCACAAGGAGCCGCTCGTCTATGAAGAAGTTCACATGAGCACTCGCAGCTACAAATGAGAGCGTGCTTGGAGAATGGCCGTTTGGGAGGGCGACCGTCGCCGCGAGCCCTGACTTTGCCTTTTTCCAGGGGATATTTGGGCTCGCGGGGACGCTCGCCCTCCCTTGCTCAGTCCCACTGACCCGAATGAATCTCACCCTTAAAGTCTGGCGGCAAAAGAACGCAAACGCTCCTGGGCGGTTCGAGACCTACCAGGCCCGCGACGTCCTACCGGACATGTCGTTCCTGGAAATGCTCGACGTTATTAACGAAGACCTCCTGGGCCGCGGCGAGGAGCCGATTGCCTTTGATTCCGATTGCCGGGAAGGCATTTGCGGCATGTGCTCGCTCGTCATCAATGGCATCCCGCACGGCGGCCACCGCGGCACCGCCACCTGCCAGCTTCACATGCGCCATTTCAACGACGGCGAGACGATTACCATCGAGCCCTGGCGGGCCAAGGCCTTCCCCATCGTCAAGGACCTCGTCACCAACCGCAGCGCCTTCGACCGCATCATCCAGGCCGGCGGGTTCGTCTCCGTGAACACCGGCGGCACGCCCGACGGCAATGCCATCCCGGTGCCCAAGACCACCGCGGATAAGTCCATGGACGCCGCAGCGTGCATCGGCTGCGGCGCCTGCGTGGCCGTCTGCAAAAATGCCTCGGCCATGCTTTTCGTCGCCGCCAAGGTCTCCCATCTCAACCTCCTGCCCCAGGGCAAGGCCGAGAAAGACCGCCGTGTGCTGAACATGGTGCGCCAGATGGACCACGAAGGCTTCGGCAACTGCACCGTGACCGGTTCCTGTGAAGCCGTTTGCCCGAAGGAGATCAGCCTCAGCTTCATCGCCAAAATGAACCGGGACTACGGCACGGCGACCCTCAAGGGCGGTTAATCCCGTCCCTTCACCAGTTTAAGCTTCTCAAACCGGGCCGCTTCCCGGCATTGTCTCTTACGCAGTATGTATCGGGACAAGAAAGTGGTCGTGGTCATGCCGGCCTACAATGCTGCCAGGACCCTCCGCCAGACCTACGCCGAGGTCCGCGACCAGCAGGTCGTGGACTCCATCATCCTGGTGGACGACCGCAGCCGCGACGAGACGGTGGCCATCGCCCGCGCGCTTGAAGGCGTGCAGGTGCACGTCCACGAGGTCAACCGGGGCTACGGCGGAAACCAGAAGACCTGCTACCGGTTGGCACTGGAGGCCGGCGCGGACATCGTCATCATGATCCATCCCGATTACCAGTACACGCCGAAGCTGATCCCCGCGATGGTCTCGATCATCGGCAATGGCCTGCACCCGTGCGTGCTGGGCAGCCGCATCCTGGGCGGCTACGCCTTGCGCGGCGGCATGCCCTTCTGGAAATACGTCTCCAACCGCTGCCTGACCCTGGCCGAGAACCTCCTCCTGCGGGCTAAGCTTTCGGAATACCACACCGGCTACCGCGCCTTCTCGCGCGCCATTCTGGAAAAGCTGGACCTCGCCCGGAACTCCGATGACTTCGTGTTCGACAACCAGATGCTGGCCCAAATCCTTTGGCACGGATTCACCATCGCCGAAGTAAGCTGCCCGACGAAGTATTTCCCCGAGGCCTCCTCCATCAACCTGCGCCGGAGCATCAAATATGGTTTAGGCTGCCTGGCAACCGGCGCCGCTTACCGCCTGGCCAAGATGGGCCTGAAAACCTCGAAGCTGTTTCCCGGGCCGGCACCCACAAAGCAACAGCCGGCGTCAGGCGACTCTGTCCCGGCAAGGTGAGTCGCCCGACGCCGGCTGCGGCGTGGACGGGAGGACGTTACTTGGCGGCGCCCAGGCGCAGGGCCAGGCGGGACTTCTTGCGGTTAGCCGTCGCGCGGTGCACGACGCCTGACTTGACCGCTTTGTCGAAAGCCGAACTGAGCTGGCGCAACGATTGGGCCGCCTCCTCCTTCTTGCCGGTCTGCAGCAGTTGCAGATAGCCCCGTTCCAGGGTGTGCAGGCGCGAGTGGACCCCGCGGTTATGCGATTGCTTTCGGGCGCTGTTCCGCATGCGCCGCTCGGCTGACTTCGTATTCGGCATAAATCAATGGTCGTTCAATAGCTTCGAGCCGAGCAGCTTACGGCAAAGGCGCCGCTTGTCAACGCGGCCATGGCGCAGACATGTCAAGGATTTAAATGTTGAAATTACCCCTTGATATTCCGCCCCCACAGGCCAATACTTTGCCCTTAGTTAGATACCTTGGTCAGTCCATGGCATGGTAAATCTTCAGGTGAACTCGGTTCAATGATGATTTGAAACCCGGCAGGCGGGAACAGTCTGGAGCAAGCAAGAGTTAGTCTAAGTAGATTGTAGTTATATCGCATGAGCGCAAAGTTGTTTGTAGGGAACCTTTCCTTCAGCATCACAGAAAATGACCTCCAGGACGCCTTCGCGGCGCACGGCACGGTCATCGAAGCCAACCTGATGATGGACCGGGCCACCGGACGCCCGCGGGGATTTGCCTTCGTCACCATGGGTTCCCCCGAGGAGGCACAGAAGGCCATTACCGCTATGAACGGGAAAGAGTTGGGAGGGCGCACGTTGACCGTCAATATCGCCCGGCCGCGCGAAGAGCGCCCGGCAGGTGGCGGCGGCGGACGTAACTTCGGCGGACGCGGCGGCGGCGGTCGCGACCGCTACTAGTCCCCGGAGAGCAGATTTGGCGAGGCCCGGTCCTCCGGGCCTCGCCCCCTTTTGTACCCGCTCGGCCCTGGCCGGTGCTGCCAGGCCCTTCTTGCCGGGCTCAGAGTCCTATCACGACCGCTTTCGTCTCCGTATAGAGGTTCAGCACCTCACGACCCATCTCGCGGCCCCAGCCTGATTCCTTGTAGCCGCCAAAGGGCAGCGCGGCATCAAACACGTTGTAGCAGTTGATCCACACCGTCCCTGCCTTCAGCGCCGCCGCAACCCGATGGGCCTTGCCGATGTCCCGCGTCCAGATGCCCGCCGCCAGCCCGTAGTTAGTCTGGTTCGCGCGGGCGACCAGGTCCTCCGGCTTGCTGAAAGCTTCGGCCACCACTACCGGCCCGAAGATTTCCTCGCGGACGATGCTCATTTCCGGCCGCGTGTCCTTCACGACCGTCGGCTGCACGAAGTAGCCCCGGTCCCCCGTGCGCGTGCCGCCGGTCAGGTAACAGGCGCCTTCCTGTTTGCCCTGGTTCATATAGCGGGTGACCCGCTCCAACTGCTCCTGCGAGACTAAAGGTCCCATCTCGGTGCCCGCCTCCAGGCCCGGCCCCAGTCTGATCTTCTTCGCGCGCGCGGTCACGCCGGCCACGACCTCGTCGAACACGTCGCGTTCCACCATCAACCGCGAGCCGGCGCAGCAGCACTGGCCGTGATTGAAGAAGATCGCGTTCGCGGCTCCGGCGATGGCGGTCTCGAGGTTCCCCGCATCTTTGAAGACAATGTTGGGCGATTTGCCCCCCAGCTCCAGGCTGACCTTCTTCAGGTTGCCGGCCGCGGCGCGCACGATGGTCTTGCCGACCTCCGTTGAGCCGGTAAACGCGACCTTATCCACCTCCTCGTGAGCTGCCAGCGGGGCGCCGGCGGTCTCGCCAAAGCCGCAGACGATGTTAACGACGCCATCGGGCAGGCCTGCCTCGAGCATCAGCTCGCCCAGGCGCAAGGCCGAAAGCGGCGTCTGTTCCGCCGGCTTGAGCACCACGCAATTGCCGCTGGCCAGCGCCGGGCCCAGCTTCCACGCCGCCATCAGCAAGGGGAAATTCCACGGAATGATCTGCCCCACGACCCCGACCGGCTCGCGGAGCGTGAACGCGTGATACCTCGCGCCGGGCGCATAGGGGACGCTGATCGGAATGGTGTTGCCTTCGATCTTCGTCGCCCAGCCCGCCATGTATTGGAACAGATCGGCCGCCAGGGGCACGTCCGCCACGCGCGCCACGGCCCGCGGCTTGCCATTATCGAGCGACTCCAACTCCGCCAGCTCATCCGCGTGCTGCAGGATCAGCTCGCCGATGCGCCAGACCAGCTTGCCGCGTTCGCTGGGCGTCATCCGCCGCCAGGGCCCATCGTCGAAGGCCTTTCGGGCTGCGCGCACGGCCCGGTGGATGTCTTCGCCCGCGCTGTCCGGGACCCGGGCAATGACGCTGGCGTCGGCGGGATTGAAGACCTCGAAGGTCTTGCCGGAGGCGGCGGCCACCCACTCGCCAGCGATGAGGTTGTGCTTGGGCTTGGCGAGCCACGCGGCCAGCTCCGGCCGCAGGGCCGCCCTGGCGCCGCCGGGAGGGCGGTGGCCGTTGCCGTCGAAAGCTTGCGAACGCGCCCGGCTGTGGCGGCGCGCGCGCTGTTTGGGTTGCTCATGGACGCTAGTAGTTCTCATAACATCAAAGGAGGAAAGTGTCTCTTGCACGGAGGCATGGTTACCGGCCATAAACTAGGCCCCAGAGGTTCAAACCGCAAATGTGTGCGCAAGTTCCAGCCGGGCACGGTTCGAGGTTGCCCGGCGCCCCGCGCCCTCCGGCGCCTGTCCGGAGAACGCGCTTACCGCCGCAGAAACTCGCTATAGAACGTCACACCTGAAAGCACGAAGCCGATGGCCGTGATGATCTGACGCACCCGCGCCGGAGCGATGCGCTGCGAGTAGTGGGACCCCAGGAAGTAGCCGGCCAGGGCGCCCAGGGTCAGCACGCCCGCTTTGGGCCAATGGATGAGCCCGCTGGAGATGAACCACACGGCAGCTACCAGGTTAATCAGCGAGGCCAGCACCGTCTTGAGCGTGTTCATCTCGTAGATGTTGCCCAGGCCGATAAAGCCCAGCGACGCCAGCATCAGGATGCCGATACCCGCGCCGAAGTAACCGCCATAGACTGCCACCGCCAACTGGAACGCAATGGCGCCCCAGACGGCGCTTTGCCCGCGGGCCGAATCCGGCGGCGCGTCTGCCCCCGCGAAGCGGCGGACCACGCCCTGCGCCAGGAAGAGCAGCGTCGCGAACAGGATCAGGAACGGGACCAGCTTCGAAAACGTCCGGTCGCTGGTGCGGGTGAGCAGGAAGGCGCCAAAGCCGCCGCCCACCAGGCTCACGGGCACAAACCGCCACAGCCAGCGCTTCACCGGGCCGAGGTGCTTGCGGTAGCCGTAGATGCCGCCCGAAGTGCCCACCACCAGGGCCAGGGTGCTCGTGGCATTCGCCACCACGGGCGCCGTCCCGAACAGCAGCAGCGTCGGGAATGTCACCAGCGTGCCGCCCCCGGCGACGGCGTTGATCGCGCCGCCCGCCACGCCTGCCGCCAGCAATCCCAGTATCTCTATCAATGACATGTGCCGCGAGGTGAATTAGTCTACAGAAGTCAGCGTCAGAGTTGAAGCAGCGGAAGGCCCGGCGGAAACACCTCCGTAGGTGCGGGGGCGCCGGGCCTCGCACGCGGCCGCCGGCGGGCTGGCTGCCGCACGCCAAACAAGGCCCGCAATGGAAATCTCATGAAAGCAAGCAGAGTCATCTTCGCAACCGTGCTCCTCACCGCCGTTGCCTGCGCCTCGCTCGCCCGGGCGGCCGAGCCGACCCTCAAAGTGGGCGACCCCGCTCCCAGGCTGCTCACCGGCAAATGGGTCCAAGGCGAACCGGTCAATGATTTCGAGAAGGGCAAGGCCTACCTCGTCGAGTTCTGGGCCACGTGGTGCGGCCCCTGCCGCGCCTCCATTCCCCACGTGAATGAACTCTACCAGAAGTACAAGGACAAAGGCCTGGTCGTCATCGGCCAAAACTGCTGGGAACGCGACGATAAGCTGGTCGCCCCCTTCGTCAAAAAGATGGGCGACAAAATGACCTATCGCGTGGCCCTGGACGACAAGTCCACCGACTCCAAGGGCGCCATGGCCAAGGCCTGGATGGCCGCCGCCGGCCGCCGGGGCATTCCCAGCGCCTTCCTGGTGGATACCAAAGGCCGCATCGCCTGGATCGGCCATCCCATGCAGTTGAAGGACTCGATCATCGAGGACGCGCTTGCGGGGAAAACCGAGGTAAGCAAGGCGGATTAGTGCGGCGCACGCAGGGGCCGGCGCAGAGACGGCAGGCCCGAAAAGCCCCTACGCCCTTCGAAGGCTCATCGAAAGCCCTTCGAAGCCTGTTCGTATGCCCTCCGTCACATCACGCGTGCCACGCGCCGGCGCCCCGCTCCCGCTACGCCAGACCCTACAGCCCGAACCGTTGCTTGAGCTGTTCCATCGCGGGCAGCGGCGGCGGCTGGTCATAGGTCACCTTGCCCAGGTCATTGGTAACGCCCGGTTCGGCCACCAGCCAGGTCTGCATTCGCCACGTCCAGCTAGCGGAACCCATGGGGATGATGCGCTGCACGTCCACGCGCCGCGGCGGCACGTCGGCAAACGAAAACCGGCCCTGGGCGTCGGTGACAGTCTGGGCTTGGAAATTCATCTGCGGCTCCCCGCGCTGCCAGTCGGCGGGCAGAGTCAAGCCCAGCCTGACGCCCGCGGCCGGCGTGCCGTTCGTGTAGGTCAATGTGCCGCGCAGGGCCGCCCAGGGCTTGAGCCGCACCTTGAAGCCGTCCCCTCCGCGCTGGGCGGCTTCCTCGGCCCAACCCGCCGGATGCGCCACAAAGAGCTTCTGCCCGTGCGCCCGCGCCTGGAAGGCGAACTTCCCGTCTTTCCCGGTGGTCTGCTGGTTGGCCTCGTCCCCATTACTTATAAGCGCCCTGCCGGTGAGCCCGTATTGCTCCTGGCTTGCCGCGAAGATCACCGTCGCCCCTTGTGCGGGTTCGCCGCCGGGGAGCAGGACCACGCCGCTCGGGCCTTCACCGCGCGAAAGGCGGATCACCAGGCCTGGGGTATTGGTTGGCATCGGGTCCGTCTCGAATGCCAGGTATCCATCCGCCTCGACCCGCAGCATGGGCATGCTGGTCAACCGGACGAACTCGACGGAGAACGACCCGTTGGAGGCGATTTCCGATTGGGCGAAACGCCAGAACGGCCGCTCGTTCCACGACACCACCTTCCCGCCGAACGCCTCGGCGACCTGGTTGAGGATAGGCTTCCCCGGCTTCGGCCCTCTGGACACGAGAGGCTTGTATCCGGGAGTGATTCGGGCGCCCGCAATGGGCTGGCCCGTCTTATCATCCACCACCTGACCGGCCAGCACGATCGGCCGCGGCCCGCTCTTCTCGGCGCCGGCCAGCGGGCGGCTCTCGGGCTTGTCTTGCGGCGGCAGTTGGCCGTTGCCGTTCCAACCGTACTCCTCGCGCCTATCGCTTCGTTCGATAACCACCAGCAGGTCGGTCTTGTCCTCTTGGATCAACCCTGTCAGCTCAACGGAATTCCAGGGACTCAGGCTTTGATTCACACCCGACAACCGCCAGCCGTTTTGCCCCACGGATACTTCGACCACGCCGTTGAATAACCCATCGAAACTGAAGGCGCCGGCGTCGTCCACCCTCATGGATTCCGAGTCCCACACGGAACCGTAGCTGATGGTCACGGATACTCCCTTGGGCAAAGGCTCCCCGTATCGCGTTTGCACTCGGCCCGCCAGGCGCAACCCGGGCACTACCTCCTGGTCGCCGATGTCCGCGGCCTCGCCGTGGTTGCCGGTCTGGGCCAGGACCGGCGGCAGCGAGCCGTAGGGCTTGAGCGAATTCAGCAGGCCGCTGAAATACCAGGCCGTGTTCGGCGGAAGATGATTGAAGACAAACGCGCCATCGCTGCCGGTCCTGGCTTCGTAATGCCCGGGAAAGAGGTCGGAACTTCGCTCTTTTCCGCACACGCCCACTTTCACGCCGGCCAGGGGCATGCCGTCTTTCAAGACTCGGCCCCGCAAGGCCGCACCTACGCCAAGGGGAATCTCATTCACACCGTTCGTGGGCTCCAGCCACACACCTACCGGCGCCAGCCCGGCGGCGTGCACGTCCACTTGGAGCCGAATGAATGGCTGGTCCCGCGCAAAAGTGAACTCGCCCTTGCCATCCGATATCGCTTGCTCGGGGAAACCGCTCGACCCGCCAAAACTCATCGAGCCCGGCGTCTCCGAAAACCCGTTCAGCTCGACCGCGGCCCAGCTCACCGGCTTGCCGTCCGGCCCGATCAGACGCGCCTTCACCGCGTATCTTCCCGGCTTGCCCGGCTCGACCGCCGGCGCGAGCCGCACCCGGATAGGGTCGGACTTCGCGTCAACCCCGCCGTAGGGGAACGCGTCGAACCCCTCGGCGGCCACGAGCAGCCGATACAGCTTGTTGTCGGGCAGAGGCGGCAACGTGAAGCGGCCGTCCGGGCCGGTCCTGGCTTCGGTGCCCACCGGCGGGCCATCGGTAACGGACTCGCGGTAGCTGGTATTGAATCCTCTCACGCCGATCACCCGCACCAAAGCCCCCGGGACAGGCTTGCCGTCCTTGCCCTGCACCAGGCCCTCGGCGCGGGCCGGCTCACCCGAGCGCGGACGCAGGTCGGGATAGGGGCTTTTCAGCGGCGGCACGGTGTCCGGCAGGCGCGCCGCCCCCACGGGACCCACCGTCATCGCAGCCACCATTAGCCCCGCCGGCTTTCGGTCTGACTTCAAGGAGAGCGCGCGGACCTCTTTCTCGGGCGCCGGGTTCGTCAGCACGAAATGGAACAGGCGTATATAGTCGTCGGTCGTCGCAGCGGGCGAACACTGGGAGCGCCACGCTTCATGGGCGCCCGGGTCCAGCAATGGGCGGTCGGCTTTGTGCCACGGACCGAACCAGTTCCGCACCTGGCAGCCGTAACGCACCGGGAACACGGAATCCGAGCCATCCGCGTACTTGAGCCGGATGCGGGCGATGCTATTGCTGTCGGCGGTGCTTGAATGCGACCCGGCCAGCACGTGCAATAACTCGAAACGCTGCCCGACGGGGACATCGAAGACATTGGTCCGTCCCGGGTGGCTGCGTTGCGCGGGCGTGGTTCCATAGAGCAGGATTATGCCGTCAATCTGAAACGGCGTCCCATCCAGCACCTGCCGGCCCCGGGGCAGCAACCAGTCCACCTGGATGTTCTCGAAGGGCGAAGGACCGACAAACGGCTTCAGGTCGAGGGTAAACGGCTCCGCGGCGGCTCCTGCGGGCAGCACGCCCAACGTAAGCACGGCGCCGCCGAGCAAGAACCCGAGCCTCTGAAAAACCTGCATACGCAGGTCAGGTTGTGACCCCTGCCGCGCCCCGTCAACAGATTCCGCCTGCGCCAACGCCATCTGGCTGAATCCCGTGCTTCTGCGCCGCAGCGCTCCCGCCTTTTGCCTCGCCGGGCAATTCGTGCTAAACCTCGGGAATGAACCGTGGTTGTGTGCTAACGGCGTTGCTGGCCGGTTGCTGCGGCGCTGCCGCCGCCGATTGGCCCCAGTGGCGCGGACCCAACCGCGACGGCATCTCCGCCGAGACTGTCCGCACGAACTGGCCCGCCGCGGGCCCGGCAACCCTCTGGCGCGCCGCGGTCGGCACCGGCTTTTCCGGCGTGTCCATCAGTCGGGGCCGCGCCTGCACCCTCGGCAATACCGCCAACCACGACACGGCCTGGTGCCTGGATGCCCTCAGCGGCAAGGCACTCTGGAAGCACACCTACCCCTCTGAACTCGGCCCGCAATACTACGAGGGCGGCCCGGGCTCCACTCCCACTGTGGACGGCGACCGGCTGTTCACTATCAGCAAGTGGGGGGACGTGTTCTGCCTGGACGCGGTCAGCGGCAAGGTCGTCTGGCACCGCGACCTGCGCCAGGACGGGATCAAGCCCAACCGTTGGGGATTCGCCGGCTCGCCGCTCGTCTGGCACGACCTGGTCATCCTCAACGCCGGCAGCGCCGGCACGGCCCTGGACCGCGCCACGGGCCGGCTGGCCTGGTGCAACGGAACCAACGCCGCCGGTTATGCCAGCCCTGTGCTCTTTCGCTGCGACGGGCGCGACCTCGTGCTGATTTTCGCCGCCAAGCACCTCGTCGCGCTCGATCCTCGCAATGGCAACGCGCTCTGGCAGCAGCTCTGGGAAACGGGTTGGGACACGAATAACCCCGACCCGCTCGTTCAAAGCAACCGGGTGTTCATCTCGAGTTTCAGCCGCGGCTGTGCGCTGTTGGCGGTGGAGAACGGGACGCCCCGGCTCCTCTACGACAGCAAGGTCCTGTTCAATAATCTAAGCCCGGGCGTGCGGCTGGGCGAATACTTGTATGCCTTCAGCGGCGAGGCCCACATGGACACGGATTTGCGCTGCATCCATCTTCCGACAGGCGAGTTGAAATGGGCGCGCAAAGACCCGACCTTCGGCTCGTTGCTTTGCGCCGGGGGCAAGCTGATCGTGCTTTCCGAGAAGGGCGAGCTGATGGTCGCCGCTGCCTCGCCCGCCGGCCTGCAGCCGCTGGCCCGCGCCAAGGTGCTCAGCGGTGTCTGCTGGACCCCGCCGGCCCTCGCGAATGGACTGCTCTATGTGCGCAACGCCAAAGGCGAGCTGCGCTGCCTGGATTTGAGATAGAGCGGCTGGCTCGGGCCGGGCAATGCCACCGAGTAGGAGCGTAAGCCTCCGGCTTGCGCCCGTCCCGGCAAGCTTCCAGCTTGTCGCGTGCACGCCTGCGCGGCGCCAACCTGGAAGCTTGGCGGGACTAGAGCAAGCCGGAGGCTTACGCTACTACAGAATGGCGGCAGTCGTGAGGTGCGCGCCGCCGGCACTGCCCAATCGTAATTGACTTGCGGCGGCTGGCCGGCCATCGGCAAGCTCCGAGCCATGTTTACGGGCATTGTCGAAGAAGCCGGCTCAATCGAGCGGATCAAACCGGGCGCCCACTCCATCCAGCTTACGGTGCGCGCGGCGGTCTGCGGGCGCGGCCTGAAGGCCGGCGCCAGTCTAGCCGTCAACGGCTGCTGCCTGACCGTGGTGAAACTGGCCGCGCGCGGCAAGTTCCGCCTCGCGCAGTTCGACCTGCTCAAAGAGACGTGGACCCGGACTAACCTGCAGTTCGCCCAACCCGGTGCGCTGGTGAACCTGGAGCGCCCCCTGCGCGCGGACGGCAACCTGGGCGGCCATTTCGTCACCGGCCACATTGACGGCGTGGGCCGGATCACGCGCTGGGAGCGAGCGGGAAAGGATCACGTCCTGGACATCAGCGCCCCGCCCGAGGTGATGCGTTACGTGGTGTTTAAGGGCTCCATGGCGGTGGACGGCATCAGCCTCACCGTCGCCGGGGTCACCCGGAACGGCTTCCGGATATGGATCATCCCGCACACGTACGAGGTCACGGCGCTGCGCGAACGGAAGGTAGGCGACGCGGTGAACCTGGAGGCGGACCTGATCGGCAAATACGTGGAGAAGTTCGTCAGCGCCCGGGCGCGGCGCTAGCCTGGACGCTTCCGAGCCGCCAGGCGCTCAGAACAACCAGAGGAAGTACCAGTGCCGCTTGTGCGGGGTTTCGGCCGTGGGCACCTTCTTGGGCTTGTTTTCGGCCTTCGCCATCGAAACGGGCTCGATCTCCGTCACCCGGCCGCGCTGGATCATGTGGTCCGCCCCGGTCGCATCCTTATAACGATAGACGTTGCCGTCGAGCGTCGGCTTGTTGGCGGCGGTGATCTGGGTGCCGTTGTTGAGCTTAATGACGTATTGGCTGGCGCAGCCGCTGAGCAGCAGCAGGGCCGCCAGGAGCGGCAGAATGAGCTTGCCCGGACAGCAGCATGGCGCGATGCCTCGGGCCTTTGCGTACAACGTATCCACAGGACAATTCAACCACTGCCAGCCACCAAGGGCAAGCGGCAAGCCTGGTGGGAAACCTGGGCGCTCCTCCTTGACTGTGGCGCAGACGTGCTATGTTAACCTGTTACCGTTCCAATAAGAGGCACGGCATTACCGGACTGGCAAATATTAACAACAGGAAAACTATGGCATACGAACTACCGCCGCTTCCTTATCCGAAGGAAGCGCTCGAACCGCACATCGACGCACAAACAATGGAGATCCACCACGATAAGCACCACGGCGCTTATGTGACCAATGTGAATAAGGCGATCGCCGGCAAGGCCAACCTCGAAAGCAAGTCGGTCGAAGACCTGATCCGGAACCTGGAGGCCGTGCCCGCTGACATCCGGGGTGCGGTGCGCAACAATGGCGGCGGCCATGCCAACCACTCGATGTTCTGGAAGATACTTGCCCCGCGGGCAGGCGGTGCGCCCTCAGGGAGGCTGGCCGACGACATCAAAGCCGCGTTCGGCAGTTTCGATGCCTTCAAGGAGAAGTTCGAGGCCGGCGGCATGGGCCGCTTCGGCAGCGGTTGGGTGTGGCTGGTCGTGAACGCAGGCAAGCTGGAGATCGTCTCCACGGCCAACCAGGACAATCCGATCATGGGCAAGGCCGTCTGCGGCGCGGAGGGCAAGCCCGTCTTCGGCTGCGACGTGTGGGAACACGCCTATTACCTGAAGTATCAGAATCGCCGAGCGGACTACCTCAAGGCGTTCTGGAACGTGGCGAACTGGCCCGAAATCGCCAAGCACTACGAGGCGGCGAAGAGATAAGAGAGATAAGAGATAACCCGCGGACGGTCACCGGCTGGGCGCTCGCCGCGCACGATTGCAATCCAAGATCGGCTACTTCTTGGCCAGGGCTTTGGAGACTGCCTCTTCCAGGTCCTCGCCTCTGAGGTCTTTCCCGATGATGACGCCCTTGCCATCGAGGAGATAAGTGGCTGGGATGCTGTTCACGCCGTACTTAGCCGCCAGCTTGTTCTGCCAGCCCTTGCCGTCGAAATACTGCGCCCAGGTCATCTTCTGGTCTTTCGTGAAGTTCAGCAGCTTGTCCTTGTCCTGATCCAGGCTCACGCCGATGATCTCGAAGCCGTCCTTGTGATGCGCGTCGTATGTCTTTAGCACATTGGGCAATTCACCGCGGCACGGGCCGCACCAGGTAGCCCAGAAATCCAGCAGCACGACCTTGCCCTTGTAATTGGCGATGGACAGCGGCTGGCCTGCCAGGTCCTTCTCCGTGAAGTCCGGGAACGCCGCCCCGACCTTCAGCGCGGCCCTGGCCTTCTCTCCGGCTTGCTCCTGCTGGAGTTCCTTGGCGGGCTGCGAATCCGGGAAATCCTTCGTGAGTTGTGCCATCAGGGCGTCACCCTTGGTCGGGTCCTTCAGCACTTGCTTGTACAGGAGCGCCTTCATGTAAAGAATTCGCGCCACAGCGTCGGTCTTCTCGCCCTTGTGCTCGGCCAGCAACGTGTCGAACTCCTTGAGTTCGGGCGCCAGCGCCGCCTCGGTCTGCTCGCCATTGCGCAGCTTGGTTTGGATCTTGGCGACTAAGGCCTTCAGCTCGGTCGAGGGGTCGCCCGTATCCGCGGCCAGACCGCGTCCCGCGCACAGGAATGACAGGCCAAGGGCCAGGCAGGCAAAATATTTGACGTTCATGCGTAGATAGTCGTCCATTGCCCGCGCCCCGGCAAGCACCATCGGCCTGGAGGCTTTCCGGCGCCCGCCTTCAGCGCTTTTGCGCTGCCTTCGCCCAGGTGTCCTTCAGGGTGATGGTGCGGTTGAACACCAGCCGGCCAGGCTGGCTGTCCTTGTCGAGCGCGAAGTAAGCCAGGCGCTCGAACTGGTAGCGCAGGTCCGGCTTCGCCTCTTTCAGGCTCGGCTCGCACTTGGCCGTCACCACCTCCAGCGAGTGCGGATTAAGGTGCTGCTTGAAGTCGCCGCCGGCGTCCGGCTCGGGCACGGTGAACAGGCGGTCGTAGAGCCGCACTTCGGCATCAATAGATTGCGCCGCGCTGACCCAGTGGATCGTGCCCTTCACCTTGCGGCTGGCCGTCGGCCCGCCGGTCTTGCTTCCCAGGTCCGCGGTGCAGCGCAGTTCCACCACCTTGCCCGCAGCGTCTTTAATCACTTCGTCGCACTTGATGATGTAGGCGTACTTGAGGCGCACCTCGCCGCCGGGCCGCAGCCGGAAATACTTGGGCGGGGGCGTCTCCATGAAATCATCGCTCTCGATGTAAAGCTCCCGGCTGAAGGGGACCTTGCGCGTGCCGGCAGCCGGGTCCTCGGGATTGTTGACTGCATCCAGCTCCTCGACCTGCCCGGCCGGGTAGTTCGTTATAATGAGCTTGATGGGGCGCAGCACCGCCAACCGCCGCAGCGCCTTCCGGTTCAGGTCTTCGCGAATCGAGTACTCCAGCACCGCCACGTCCGTCACCGCGTTGTACTTGGTAATCCCGATGTTATAGGCGAAATCGCGCAGCGCCTGCGGGGTGACGCCACGGCGGCGCAGGCCGCTGATGGTCGGCATCCGCGGATCATCCCAGCCGGACACGTGGCCCTCGGTTACCAACTGCATCAGCTTGCGCTTGCTCATGACGGTGTAGCCGACGCTGAGCCGGGCGAACTCATACTGGTGCGGCAACGGGCGCGGCAGGGCGAGCTGCTCCAGGATCCAGTCGTAAAGCGGCCGGTGCACCTCGAACTCCAGCGTGCAGATCGAGTGGGTAATGCCCTCGATGTAATCGCTGAGGCAGTGGGCGAAGTCGTACATGGGGTAGATGCACCACTTGGGCCCAGTGTGGTGGTGCTCGGCGTGGCGGATACGGTAGAGCACCGGGTCGCGCATCCAGATATTCGGCGAGGCCATGTCAATCCTCGCGCGCAAGGTGCGGCTGCCGTCCGGGAACTCGCCGTTCTTCATGCGCGTGAACAGGTCGAGGTTCTCCTCGATCGAGCGATTGCGGAACGGGCTTTCTTTGCCGGGCCGGTCCGGCGCCCCGCGATACTTGTCGGTGTCCTCGGGTGAGAGGTCATCCACGTAGGCCACGCCCTTTTTGATAAGCTGCAAGGCGTATTCGTAGGTCTGGTCGAAGTAGTCGCTGGCGTAGAAGGGTTCCAGGGTAGGGCGGGGGTCTCGCCCGCCCACTTCCGCCGGCAGGTAGAAATCCGTCTTCCCGTTGACCGGCTGCGGCTCCGGCGTCTTCCCCTTGGGCTTGAGGCCCAACCGGTCATCGGCCCACGCGCTGATCAGCCACTGCACGTCCTCGGTAATGGAATCCACATACTCGACGTCCTCCTTTGTCGGGTTGGTATCGTCCATGCGCAGGTTGCAGACGCCGCCGAACTCGCGGGCGATGCCGAAGTTGAGGCAGATGGATTTGGCGTGGCCGATGTGCAGGTATCCATTCGGCTCGGGCGGAAAGCGCGTATGGATTTGCGGATATTTCTTCTCTGTGACGTGCTTGGCGACTATGTCGCGGATGAAATCAGAGGGCGCGGCAGGCGCCGGTTTGTTGGTGTTCGAATCAGTTATCATCCAAGGCTATTTGAAATTCTCAATCTACAATCGGCAATTTGCAATTCCCGTTCCCCCTACTTCGGCTTCAACTGCGGGAACAGGATCACGTCACGGATGCTCTCCTGGCCCAGCAGCATCATGCACAGCCGGTCAATGCCCATCCCCATTCCCCCGGCCGGCGGCATGCCGTGTTCGAGGGCCACCAGGAAATCCTCGTCCAGCTTTTGCTGCTCGCCCCCAGCCTGGTGCTCAAGGCGTTCGCGCTGCTCGATGGGATCATTCTGCTCAGTGTAGGCGGGTGAGATTTCCTGCCCGTTAATACAGCACTCGAAGACCTCCACCGT
>DATKNZ010000381.1:0-16550 GCA_035541055.1 Candidatus Acidiferrum sp.
CCGGCCTAGGCTTGAGCCTGCGCCGGCTGCTGCTAGCCTTGTCCGCCGATGAAACCGAAAGCCTACGCCCGCGCCGGTGTGGATATTGAGCTGGGCAACCGCGTCAAATCCACCCTTCCCCGCATGCTGGCCGCGACACACCGCCCGGGGGTGCTCGGGAAGGTGGGCGGCTTCGGCGGCCTCTTCGCCCTGGACGTGCGCCGGTACCGGGAGCCGGTCCTCGTCTCCAGCGTGGATGGCGTGGGCACGAAGCTCAAGCTGGCGTTCGCGCTCGACCGCCATGACACCATCGGGCAGGACCTGGTGAACCACTGCGTCAACGACATCGCCGTGCTCGGGGCCGAGCCGTTGTTCTTCCTGGATTACCTGGGCACCGGCAAGCTGGAGCCGCGCGTGTTCAGGGATATCCTCAAAGGTTTCGCGCGGGCCTGCGCCGAGAACCACTGCGCCCTCATCGGGGGGGAGACCGCCCAGATGCCGGGCTTCTACCAGCCCGGCGAATATGACGTGAGCGGCACCATTGTCGGGGTTGTGGAGAGGAGCCGCATCCTGGACGGCAAGGCGATTCGGCCCGGCGACATCGTGCTCGGGCTGGCGTCCAGCGGGCTGCACACTAACGGGTATTCCCTGGCGCGGCAGGTCCTATTCGACCGGCTGGGCCTCACGCCGCGGAGCTACGTCCCGGAGCTGCGCAACACCGTCGGCCGCGAGCTGCTCAAGGTGCACGTCAGCTACGGCCCGCTGATCCAACGGTTGCTCAAGCAGTTCAACGCCGGGCCGCGGCCACGCCGGGCCTCGCCGGTCATCCGCGGCCTCGCCCATATCACCGGCGGTGGTTTCGTGGACAACATCCCGCGCGTGCTCCCGGGCAACTGCGACGTCGTCATCCGCAAGGGCGCGTGGCCGGTGCCGCCTATTTTCGAACTCATCCGGACCAAAGGGGGTGTTCCCGAGGATGAGCTCTACCAGGTCTTCAACATGGGCGTGGGAATGGTAATCGTTGTCGCGCCGGACCGCGCGGCGGAGGCCGTGAAGTTCATCCGCGCCCAAAAGCAGACGACCTGGCCCATAGGCCAGGTCGTCAAAGGGACCGGCAAAGCGCGGGTGGCCTCTGGAGTCTAAGGTCTAGCGTCTAAAGTCTTGAGTCTTCAAGGTGGGGCGCGTCACTCCGCGCGGAACGCGCCCTGCTGCGGACTCAAGACTCAGAACCTTAGACTCAAGACTACCCGGCGCCCTACTTCTTCTCTTCGGCCTGCTTCTTGGCCGCCGCGTTGGTGTACTTCTCCAGGTCTTCAGCTTTGATGACCTCGATCTTGGCGCCCTTCTTCAGTTCCTCGGCGGAAGGCACGCGGATAATGTCGCTGGTCAGCGGCTGAGCCGGGGCGGGGGGCTGCGGGGACTCGGTGCCCAGCAGTTCCACTTCGAAGATGAGCGTCGAGCCGGGCTCGATGCCGGGGCCGCCAGTGTCGCGGTAGGCGAGGTTCGAGGGGATGTAAAGCTCCCACTTGGAGCCGGTTTTCATGTGCTCCAGTGCCTCGGTCCAGCCGCGAATGACGCGGTTGACCTGGAACTTCGCCGGCTGCCCGCGCTTGGCCGAGCTGTCGAATTCCTTGCCGTTGATGAGCGTGCCGCGGTAGTTCACCGTAACAGTGTCGTTCGTGCCAGGGATGGCTCCCGTGCCTTCGGTGATCACCTTGTACTGCATCTGGGCCGTGCTGCCGTCCTCGACCTTCACGTCGAGGGTCTTGACGCCCGGCTTGTTCTTGTTGTCCTCCAGGAACGCCGCGCCCTCCTTCTTGTTCTTTTCCGCCGCCTCGCGCTGCATCTGCTCGTGCTTGGCGCGGGCTTCCATCTGGTACGACCGCATGGCCTCGCGGGCTTCCTGGTCTGTCATCTTCAGCGTGCCGCCTGCCAGCACGTCCTTGATCGCTTTGTACATGGTGTCCACGTCCAGGTCCACGCCGCCATTTTTGATGCTGTGGCCGATGTTCATTCCGATGGCGTAGCTCATGTTCTGCTTCTGCTCGGCCGGGGAAAGCTTCGGCGGCGGCACGGGCGCGTTGGTCGGCGCCGATTTCGGAGCGCCGGCGGGGGTGCCGTCGGCGGCCACGGCGGTTTGCAACAAGGTCGCACTGAACGCCAGCGCCACGACCACATTCATTCCATTTCTCATATTTGTTCTATGCACTTGTTCAATACAGGTAGTTCGGTTTACACGACTAACCGGAAAAGTCGAGCCGCAAAACTAGCATATTGCTCTGGCCTTGCCAGCAATAACTGCTTGAATCCGCGCCGTGCGAATTCTGGTTATCGGCTCGGGCGGGCGTGAACATGCCCTGGTCTGGAAGCTGGCGCAGTCCCCGCACGCCACCGAACTCTGGTGCGCCCCGGGCAACACCGGCATTGCCCAGGAGCGCCTGGCGAAGACCGGCCAGGCGGTGCAGTGCGTGGCCCTGGGCGCCGAAGATTTACCGGGGCTGCTGGCTTTCGCCCAGGCCAACCGCGCCGACCTGACCGTCGTCGGCCCCGATAACCCGCTGGCACTGGGGATCGTGGACCTGTGGCAGCAATCGGGCTTGCGGATATGGGGTCCCAACCGGTCGGCGGCCCGCTTCGAGGCCTCTAAAGCCTTCGCGCAGCGGTTCATGGAACAATACGGCATCCCTACGGCCCGTGCGGGCACGTTCGAGGACGCCACCGCCGCCTCGCGGTTCGCCGCTTCCCTGGGCGGGCGTTGCGCGGTGAAAGCCGACGGTCTGGCGCTCGGCAAGGGAGTGCTGATCTGCCGGGACATGGCCCAGGCGGACAGCGCGATCCAGGAAATGCTGGTCAAGCGGACCTTAGGCGGGGCGGGCGCGAAGATCGTGATTCAGGAATTGCTGGAGGGCATGGAGATTTCCCTTCACGCGCTGTGCGACGGCCAGACCGCGCGGCTCTTCCCCACGGCCCAGGACCACAAGCGCGCGCTGGACGGCGATCTCGGGCTGAACACCGGCGGCATGGGCGCGTATTCCCCGACGCCGTTCCTGAACGAGGCCGAGTTGGCCGCGGCTGGCCGCAGCATTCTCGAGCCGTGGCTCCGCGGCTGCGCCCAGGAGGGCATTGACTTCCACGGCATTCTTTACCCGGGCGTGATGCTGACCCGCACCGGCCCCAAAGTGCTGGAGTTCAACGCGCGCTTCGGCGACCCCGAAACGCAGGTGTATCTGCCCCGGCTGGAGAACGACCTCGTGGAAATGCTCGACGCCAGCGTTTGCGGCAAGCTTTCCGGCATCGAGCTGAAGTGGAGTCGGATGGCCTCCGTCTGCGTCGTGATGGCGTCCGGCGGCTATCCCGGCAGCTACGCCAAGGGCAAGCCCATCCAGGGTTTGGAGAATGCGGCCCGGTTGCCGAACACCAAGGTGTTCCATGCCGGGACTGCCCTGGCCGATGGCCGGCTCGTGACGAGCGGCGGACGTGTGCTGGGCGTGACCGCCTGGGCCAAGGACCTCCGCAGCGCCCAGGCCGCAGCTTATGCGGCGGTCGAGCGCATCCACTTCGAGGGCGCTCATTTCCGGCGCGACATCGGGGCCAAGGCGCTGGGGCCGGCTCAGAATGGCAGGAGACCCTTGCCTGGCCAGTGATAGACCCAATCCGGCCAAGCCATCGCTACGGACGTAGCGAACTTCCATATCTGCTGGAAGTGTGTGCAGGCAAGAGTGAGCAGGAGAATATCCAGGATGATCCACAGGCCGCGGCGGGCCGTGCGGTGTCCGATCACCCGGTCGGAGACCCTTTCGGCCTCCGCTTTGACGCTCGGGAGCGGCTTAGGACCAGGGGGGCACTTGGCCGCGCTCGTCGAAGGGGCCCGGGTTGAGATGGGCAAAGGGACATACGCCTCGTCCCCGAATCCCATCGCCTCGGGGCGCACGTGGAACCTGCGCCGCCGATGCCGGCGAGAATGGTGCTCCTGCTTATGAGCTTGGGCGCCTGACGAGTTTTCCACTGCCTCACTCACGCCCGCGATCTTACGCAACCGCTCATCCCGGTCAAGGCCTTAATCGGGCGGGCCGCCTGCCGCAGATTGTTGACATGTAAACAATCCTGTAGTAAACATTAGGCATGAGAACGAATTCCGGCGAGGCCGACCCGCGCTACCGGGCGCTGCTCGAGCTGTTGCGGGCGGCAGACACGATCTGGGACGTGAGCCGGGTGTTCTTCAGCCGGTGGGACCTCAGCCCGAGCCAGTTCAACGTGCTGAACCTGCTCCGCCTCACCCGCGGCGGGCTCTCGCAGACCGGCCTTAGCGAGCAGCTCATTATGCACCGGTCGAACGTCACGGGCCTGGTGGACCGGCTGGAGAAGCGCGGCCTGGTGGCGCGCCGGGACGCCGCCGGCGACCGCCGCGCCTACAATGTGGTGCTCACGGCCGCCGGGGCCGCCCTCCTGAAGGAGATTCTGCCGCGGTATTACCGGGGAGCACAGGCGGCCTGGCGTCACGTGCCGACCCGGCGCGCTTCCGAGATCACCAACGAGCTGCGGCAGTTGGCAGCAAACGCGCGGCAGATTGCCGGCAGTCGAGATTACAAAAACGGAGGCCTGGACTATGACACCCGCGCTTGAGGCTGCGAACTTCGCGACACCGCTCCCGGTCCTGGAGAAGGCCGGAAGCAAGCAGGCGCTCCTGGTCGCCGGCGGCTGGGTCACAGTGGCGGCCGGTGCGTTCTACGCCGCGTATGCGTCCGCCTACACCGGTTTCCTGATTGTTATCTACCTGTTTGCCTTGCTCCAACTGGCGCGGGCGGACACCTGGCGCAGGGCGTTTTACCCCGGGCTGGCGACTGGGTTGCTGATTGCCGCGGGGCAGTTGGCCTTCTTTTGGAGGGTCGTTGGGAGTGGAGCGGGCGCCCTGTGGCTGGTCTATGCCTTTTGGATCGGGCTGTTTGTGGCGCTGGCAAGGCTGTGCCTGCGCCGGCTGGGAGGCGCTTGGGGATGGACCCTGGTCCCTTTCGTCTGGCTGGGCGTGGAGTACTTCCGCAGCGAGCTTTACTACCTCCGCTTCTCGTGGCTGAACGCGGGCTACGCTTTTGCCGCATGGCCGTGGCAAGTTCCTTTGCGTCACCTCGGCATGTACGGAATGGGTTTTGTGCTGATGAGCATCGCCGCCGCCGCCGCTTTCTGCTGGCAAAAATCCCGGGGCGGCGCCGCGGCGGTGCTGACGGTTGGGCTCGGCGGCGTGTGGCTGACTGGCTGGCTGAGCGCAGTCAGCCCCGCAGCGCATCCAGCCAACGCTATACGCCTTGCCGGCATCCAGATGGAGTTTCCCACCGAGAATGAGGTGCTCATCCGGCTCAGCGACCTGCTGCGCAGCCACCCGGACATCCAGTTGATCGTGCTCAGCGAGTATGCTTTCGACGGACTTGTGCCGGAGCAGGTGCGGGCCTGGTGCCGGGAACATCAGCTCTACCTGATTGCGGGCGGGAAGGACCCCGCGCCCGGCGGCAAGTTTTACGACACGGCCTTCGTGGTCGGGCCGGCGGGTGAGATAATCTTCAAGCAGGGGAAAGCCGTGCCGATCCAGGTCATCAAAGACGGCCTGGCCGCTCCCGAGCAGCGGGTATGGGAATCGCCCTGGGGCCGGATCGGCATCTGCACCTGCTACGATCTCAGCTACACGCGTGTGACCGATGCACTGGTCCGCCTGGGCGCCCAGGCGCTGATCGTCCCGACGATGGACATGGCGGATTGGGGCGAGGCGCAGCACGTTTTGCACGCGCGGGTCGCGCCGGTGCGCGCGGCGGAGTATGGCGTTCCCATCTTCCGTCTCGCCAGTTCAGGCATCTCGCAGTACGCGGACGCGATGGGCCGCGTGCGGGCGAGCGCGCCGTTCCCGGGAGATGCCGCAGTCCTCTCGGCGCATCTCGAGCTTGCCGATCGCGGGCGGCTGCCCTTCGACCGCTGGCTGGCACCGGCCGCGGCGGGACTGACCGTCGCGCTGGCGGCGCTGTTTCTGGCGATGGCACTCCGGCGCTCCAGCAAAGCGCCTGATCGGCCCACGGTCGAGGTCCAAAGCACCTAACCCATGCTCGACGTGCTGGAGCCGATCCTGCGCTGGCTGGTGCGCCTGCTCTACCGCTTCCGCGCCCACAACGCGTCTGTCCTCAACACCCCCGGCCCGGTCTTGCTCCTGCCCAACCACGTGTCCTGGCTGGACTGGATATTCATCGGCGTGTGCCTGGAGAAGGACTGGCGGTTCGTCACCTCCAGTGAGACGGCCAGGATAAGCTGGCTTCACCGCCGCATCATGGTGAACCGCCGGACGTTCCCCCTGGACATGAACTCGCCCTACGCCGTGAAGCACATGGCGGAGTATCTGCAAAAAGGCGGGCGGCTCGTGCTCTTTCCCGAAGGCCGACTTTCGCGCACCGGCTCGCTCATGAAGCTTTTCGACGGCACGGGCTTTCTCATCCACAAGACCCGTCCCAAGGTGATCACGGCTTACATCCGAGGCGCTCACCGGCTGCCTTTCTCGCCCAACCCGGAACGCCGGCAGTGGGTCCCGCGTATATCCGTGCATTTCAGCGGCATCCTGGCGCCGCCCGCGCTCGACGCACTCCCCCACCCTGTCGCCCGTGCCCGCCTTACCCATTGGCTGCGCGACCAGATGGTGCTGCAGCGGTTCGAGACCGAGATGGCCTTCGCCCCGGGCACGGTGCCGCAGGCCATTGTTGAGACGGCCCGGCGCCGGCCGGGGGCGGTCATCCTCCAGGATGCCACGCTGCAAAAGGTCACTTACAGGCGATTGCTGGCCGGCGCGGACCTGCTGGCCGCACAGTGGCGTGCGCTGCCGGGCCTGGAAAGCGAGCGCATCGGCGTGCTGCTGCCGAACGTGAACGGGTTCCCAGTCACGATGCTCAGCCTATGGGCGGCGGGCAAGGTCCCGGCTGTTTTGAACTACTCGCCCGGCCCCTCGGCCCTGCTGGAGTGCGTCAGGCTCGCCGGGCTGAAGCATGTGGTCAGCTCCGCCGCGTTCATCCAGCGGGCGCGGTTGGACCTGCGGCCCCTGGAAGCCGAAGGCGTGAAGATTCACCTGCTGGAGGACGTGCGGAGTCGGATCACCGCCCCGCAGCGGCTGGCCGCGTGGCTGCGAACGTTTATTCGCCCGCCCTTCTCTATGGCCTCCGCCGCCTCGGAAGACACCGCGGTGGTGCTGTTTACCAGCGGCTCCGAGGGCACTCCCAAAGGCGTGGAACTGACGCACCGCAACCTGCTCGCCAACATCCGGCAGATGATCTCGGTCATTGATCTCATGGAGACGGACCGGTTCTTTAACGCCCTGCCGCTGTTCCACAGCTTCGGCCTGACCGTGGGGCTCCTGGTGCCGCTGGTGCATGGCGCGTTCGCGTTCCTTTACCTCTCGCCGCTCCATTACCGCGTGGTGCCGGCGGCGTTTTATAACCTGAACTGCACGGTCCTCTTCGGCACGAACACCTTCCTGAGTGCCTACGCTCGGACCGCCCATCCGTATGACTTCCGCACGCTGCGTTACGTGTTCGCCGGAGCGGAGAAGCTCCAGGAGACAACGGTCACCGCGTGGATGCGCAAGTTTGGGGTGCGGGTGCTCGAGGGCTACGGTGCCACCGAATGCAGCGCGTGCCTCACCGCCAACCTGCCGATGCGCCCGCGCTACCGCTCGGTCGGGCGGTTTCTCCCGGGGATTGAGCACAAGCTCGAGCCGGTCGAAGGCGTGGGCGAGCCTGGGCGCAACTCCGGGCCTGGCACCGGCAGCACCGGCAACCCGAGCGGGCGTTTGCTGGTGCGCGGCCCTAATGTCATGCGCGGTTACCTGAACCCCGAGGCGAACGCCCAGTTCCTGGCCCTCGGAGGCTGGTACGACACCGGGGATATCGTGGAGGTGGACGCCGAAGGGTTCGTGTTCATCCTGGGGCGGCTCAAGCGCTTCGCCAAGATCGGCGGCGAGATGGTGAGCCTCACCGCTGTCGAGGATGCCCTGGCGGGCGCGTTTCCGCAGTACGGGCTGCGGTTCACCGTCGCCGTTCTCGCCCGGCTGGACGGCCCCAAAGGCGAGAAGCTGGTCGCCGTGACGAACGAGCCCAAGCTGAGGCTGGACCAGGTCAGGGACGCCCTGCGCACTCGCGGCTGGCCCAACCTGACGATGCCGCGCGAGATCAAGCTCGTGCGCGAAATCCCCCGGCTGGGCAACGGCAAGATCGCCCACCGGGAGCTGGAGCGGCTGATTTGAGTTTCAGGTAGAGACGAGGCGTTTGACGCAAAGCCGCAAAGGCGCGAAGGCGCAAAGCTTCGTAAGGGTCAGGCTCGTGTTCTTGACCGTCACCTTGCGGCGACGCAACCGGCTGCCCGCCTAATTGAGATCCCACCTCGCCGGCTTGGCGTCTTTACCTCTTTGCGCCTTTGCGTTGATTACTGGCTTAACGAACGGGCCTTGTCGGCGATGGCCGCGGCATCAATCTTGTAATGCGCCAGCAACTGCTCCGCCTTGCCCGAGCGCGGCAGTTCGTACACCGCCAGCTTATGCACCTTGATGCCGTCGGCGCTGAGTTCGCCCGCCACGGCGTCGCCCAGCCCGCCTTCGGCGTAATGGTCCTCGACTGTGATGACGTTGTTGTTGGTCTTGCGCGCGGCCTCACGGATGACGTCCTTAGCCAGCGGCTTAATGCTGTAGGCGTCTATGACGGTGATTCCGATGCCCTGGGTCCTTAGGGAATCCGTTGCTTTGAGCGCCTCGAAGAGCGTGACCCCGCCCGCCACGACGGTGATCTTGTCGTTCGCCGATTGGCGCAGCACCTTGGCGCCGCCGATCGGGAACTGCTCGTCGTTGCTGTAAATGACGGGCGATTTGGGCCGCGAGGTGCGCAGGTAGGCGAGGCCTTTGTGCAGGATCATCTGCTCGATCAGCTTTTCCGCGCAGACGGCGTCGCTGGCGTAGAGCACGGTGCTGCCGACCACCGCCCGCATCATGGCGATGTCCTCCAGCCCCATTTGCGAGGGGCCGTCTTCACCGATGCTGACGCCCACGTGCGAGCCGACCAGCTTCACGTTGGCCATCGAAATGCCCGCCACGCGAATCTGGTCGAAGGCGCGCGTCAGGAAGCACGCAAACGTGGACGCAAACGGCACCTTGCCGCGGGTGCTGAAGCCGGTGGCCACCCCCACCATGCACTGCTCGGCGATATAGCATTCCGTGAACCGGTCGGGGAACTTCTTCGCGAACTTCTCCGAGTAGGTGGAGTTCTTGGTGTCGCCGTCCATGGCGACCACGTGCTGGTCGGCCCCGCCCGCGCGGAGCAGCGCGCTGCCAAAGGCCTCGCGCGTGGCGACCATGTCGCCGAGCTTGTAAGCGGTCGGGGCGAAGCTGGTGGCGGGCTGGTTGGCTGGCGCGGGCAATTGGTTCGGCGCGGGGATGGGATGGCCGATGCCCGAGCGGGCGGTGGGGCGGAGTTCGGCCACGGCGCGCGCGGCTTCCTCTTTCGAGAGCGGCTTGCCGTGCCAGCCTTCCTTATCCTGGAGGAAGGAGATCCCGGCGCCTTTGAGTGTCTTGGCCAGGATGACCAGCGGTTGGTCGCCCAGGCCGACGGCGGCCAGCACTTCCGTGATCTCGTCCAGGTCGTGGCCGTCTATCTCCTCGGTGCGCCAGCCGAACGCTTCGAAGCGCCGCTTGTAGGCGTTCAGGTCGTGGCCGAGCGCCGTCGGCTCGCTTTGCCCCAGGCGGTTGATGTCCACGATGCCGATGAGGTTGTTCAGCTTCTTGACGCCGGCCAGCGAGGCGGCTTCCCACAAGTTGCCTTCGGCGCATTCGCCGTCGCCCATGAGCACGTAGGTGCGATAGTCGAGGTTATCCAGGCGGGCGCAGAGGGCCATGCCCACGCCCACGCTCAAGCCTTGCCCGAGTGAGCCGGTAGCCACGTCCACGAAGGGCAGGCGCGGGGTCGGATGCCCCTCGAGGTCGTTCCCGAACTGGCGCAGCTTGAGCAGCTCTTCCGTAGGGAACAGGCCGGTTTCCGCCCAGGCGGCATAGAGCAGCGGCGCCGCGTGGCCCTTGGAGAGGATGAACCGGTCGTTGTTATGGTAGCGCGGATTCTTAGGGTCATAGCGCATGTGCCCGAAGAAGAGTGCCGCCACGACGTCTGCCGCTGAGCAGCACGAAGTGGGGTGCCCGCTGCCCGCCGCCGTTGTCGCTTCGATGGAATGGATGCGCAACTGATTGGCGATGCCCTTTAGACTCTCTGTATCAATGTCGTTCATGGATGACTCTCATTCTAGGCCCCGAAGGTCAATTTGCCAGCAGGAATTCCGCCCGGAGCGCGCCCGTCCTCGGGCGCAGCAACGCCGGAGTAGCCGCGCGCTGCCGGTATCGGACGCGGCTGCGCCCGAGGACGGGCGCCCTCCGACCCTGCTGCCAAGCTGCAGCCGCGTAACGCCCGCGTAGGCTGAAGCCGCGCCGCTCACCTGGCGAGGGTGTGACCCGGAACGTTGCAGATGGGCGGTTGCCCCACGGGATTCAGCGTGTAAATCCCCCCGGCGGGACAGGTCGGCATGGTGTTGTTGGGGAGGTAAGGCAGCAGGTTGGCTGGGGCCATAATGGCGCCATTAGGCTTCTGCGCCTCCATCGCCCACTGTGCCTTGGCGCCGTCAATCATCCGCAGGTTGTTGATGCAGGTGTTGAGGGCGGCTTGCTCGGGGTTCGGGGGGGCCGGCGCGCCCGCCGCCTTGGCGCGAGCCTCGGCAACCGCCCGCTCGACGGCCTGCGCGGTCTTTGCCGACTGGGCCTGGGCCTGGGCGTTGGCGGCCTGCGCCTGGGCGGTCTGCACCTGCCCGGAGAGCTGCTGCCTCTCGGCCCGCAATTGGCGGGCCTCGTTGCGCAGCCGCAGAAGTTCCTCGTGGTCTTTGCGGAGGCGTTCGAGCTCGTCGCTCCGGGCCTGGGTATCCGCTTTCTTGGCCTCCTCGGCCTGGGCGCGGAGCTGCTGGAGCTCAGCGCTGTCCGCGCGCAACGCGCTGAGTTCCGTGTCCTTTTTTGCGTCCGCGGTGTAAAGCCAGCCCAGCGTGGCCCCGAGGCCGACGACAAGAACCCACGGCAACAGCAACTTCAGTTTCATGCGGAAGTGTGCAAACTATCCAATGCGCGCTGGTGGGGCGCAACCACAATTTCCCGGCGCTACCTGGGGTCTTTGCGCCGGAACTCTTGCGCCATCTCGCTCGGCAGCACCAACACCGTTTTCGCGTCGTTGGTCAGCAGGACCAGGTTCTCGTGGCGGAACTTCCGGGCGGCCGAGTCCCACCACTCGGGCTGGCCTGTTTCCAGCGCCGTCGTGAATGCCTTCGCCCACTGCGCCCCGTTCAACGTGTTCGTTGCGCCAAACTCCACCGATCCGGCCGCCACCTCTCTGGCGATGACGTAACGCACGCCCGTGACCCCCATGCACTGGTTCAGCAGCCCATGGATCGAGCACCGGCCCTTGGGGCTCGCCGGGAAAGAGAAGGTCAGGGGATGCGGCCTGCTGAATCTCTGCTCCAGCCCGTAGCACCAGATCCAAAAGCGCTGGATTGGAGTGGCGTTGGCCGGCACACCCCAGCGCGGCACGGTGGTAACCAGGAAACGGGGGTCCTGGTCGAACCGCTTGCCTTGGCGCGGGAGGCTCATCCACAGGGCCAGCCCGAACAGCACGAGGAATGCCGCCGCGGCGCCCAACCATAGCCCCACTCGCCTCGGATGCTTCTGGTCGGCGATCATAGGAGATAGGCGCTTGTGTCCACGGCTTCACCGCCGTCCCGTTAGAAAGGGCACCACCGCTTTCGAGTAATACGGCTCCTGGGTGCACCAGAAGATATAGTCCACCTTCAGGTATTGACCCGCGAAGTCCAGCAACTCGGGCACAGTTACCTGGCGGCCCGTTTTGGGGTTGCGGTGTTGATAATTGCCGTCCTGGACGGCGATGCCGGTTGGCGCTGCGCCGCAGAAGGCTCGGATCAGCGGGTAGGAATTACGCATTTGCCAGGGCTTGTAGGGAAGCAGGTCGGGGCCGCCGACTCCTACTCTCAGCTCCCTGGCCGCCTCATACACCCTCTGCAGGTTGGTCTCTGCACCTGGCATAAAATTGGCGTACTGCATGGCCACGGAATGCGGAAAAGCGCGCTTCAGTACAGCCATGTTTGTCACGATGGCATCACGATACACTTCTGGGGTGAAGCCTTTGGGGTACAGTATCCCGGTCTCGCCAAAATCTACCGCCGTCTCGGGGAGGTTGATGCCTTCGACCCGCCCGTCGAACTGATGTCCCAGCGCCAGGAGCAGCCGGTGATATCTCTCCCGCACCGCGGGGTCCCACCGGCGGGCTACCCAGCCTTCCGGAGTCGCGTGGCGCTCATCATCATTCTCGATCGTGTATTGCAAGTCCGCGCCTCCGTGGTAGCGGGGTTCCGCCACCAGGTAGCCTGGCACCGGCATGATGTTGGTTTCGAAAGAGGCATCCTGAAGCTGGATAAAGAGCTTCTTGCCTTTCGACCCGAGGAAGGCCAGGTCGTGCTCGATGGGCCCAAAATCGTAGCTGCCTTCCTGCCGCTCCAGCTCTCGCCAGGTGTATTTCAGTTGCGCTCCCTCGAACGCTTTCGTGCTCAGGAACGTGGCTTCGGCTATGCGCTCCCGTTCGCGGTCGAAGAAGACATAGTGGTGGGGGTCACCGGCGAAGGCCCCGACCATCGAGCCGAGAAGGCCCATGACGCAGCACGCCAAGGACGTAACCCCGCGGCGGCGGTTGGGCTGAGTGGGTCTCATTTCCGGCCATGTGATCCCACGCGGCCAGACTGACCGCAATGATAATTCCGCACGAGGCCGAAACGGGCAGGCGTGCCGCCCGGCCATGCACCCGGGCGCATTGACGGGTTCTCCCCGGTGATTGCCCGGTGTGTCTCCCATGTGGGTCGACCCACATGGGAGACACACCGGGCAATCACCGGGGACACACCGGAGCTGCGGCTGTGAAAAGGCGGCGGGTATGGGCCAGGGCCGTCGTAAGCAGCTCTGTTGACGCTACTTGTGGCAAGTTGCTGAAAAGGAAGGACTTACCAGGGCCAGCAGGTCATTCCCAGCGTCGGCGGTCGGCCAGAAAGGCCTTCAGATACTCACGGCGGAAGCTGTCGGCCCTGGCGGAATCCGTGAGACAAGCATCCCAGTCCATCCCTGGCCGGGCGGACAGGGCTGCCGGTGGGATCTTCGTATGGGCATAATGCGCCGCGAGTTGCTGAAAGGCGCGGCCCCAGGCCTTGGTCGTGCCGTCCACGCGCAGCAGGCCCGTCAGCTCGCTGCAGTCGTTGGCACCGGGATGGTCGTGGAAGCCCCAGTTTAGCCACCCGACGACGAAGCCCGCCGAGGTCTGCACCGAGCGCTCAAGATACTGCGCCTGCTGCGCTTCGGTGCCGATCGGATGGACGCCCTTGTCGAACGCAGGCTTCTCAGTCCCGCCGTACCAGCCGAACTCGGCCAGGACCACAGGTTTGCCTGGTCGGGCGACCTCGCGCACGACGCCCTCGAGGTAAGCGAGGTTGGCCAGTTCGTCCGCCTCGCTCTTATACTCGTAGCAGCCGTGCTCAAGGGGATAGAAATGGATTTCCAGGAAGTCCAGCAGCCGCGCCTGCCGCTCGGGCCGGAAGCCGCTGTAATTGGCGATGCTCCCCCAGAGGCAGGAGGGAACGGAAGTCTGCAGGCAGCCCACAGTGGTCAGCGCTTCGGGGTCGGCGGCCTTGATGGCGGCCAACTGCCGCCGCGTCCAGTCGTCTGCCAGGTCTTCCCGGAAGGTTTGAAAGTCGAGCAACTGGCGGCTGCGGAGCGCGTTCCGGGGAGCCGGCACAGCCACCTTGCCGAGCTCGAGCGAGTTGGTCAGACCCCAGGTGGCGGCCAGCTTTTCACCGGACGCGTACTTCTTCCGTAGCCAGGCATTCCATTGCGGGGAAATGATCTCGCTCTGCCAGTCAATCATCGGCTCGTTCTTCAAGTCATAGGCGAAGATGACGTGCCGTCCCCGGTAACGCGCCGCGAACAGCTTCCAGAATTGCACGGTGTACTCGAGCGTGCGCGGGTCGGAAACAGACACGGGCTGCCAGTTGGGCGGGCCCTCCCAAAGGTCGGGGCCGGTGGGGTGCACGTAGATGCCGGCCTGCTCGGCAATGGCCAGGAAGGTGTCGAACTTGTCCAATCCCTCCTGCCGCAGCACGCCAGGATCGCCATAGAACGAACCATACGAGAGGAACACCCGGACGCAGTTGATGCCCATCTCCTTCATGCGGGCGAAATCCTTCCGCGTGGCCTCGGCGTCGAACTGCTTCCATACCTGCGGCGCCCAGCCGGTGCCGGGGCGGTAGTAGCTCACGCCAAACGGGACAAAGGGCCGCCCATTCTCCGTGACAAATGAACGCCCGTCCTTGGCTACCCGGATTTTGGGGAGCGGGGTGTCGGCTGCGCCGAGGTAACTCGCGGCCAGCAGGAATACGGCACAAGAAAAGAGCTTCCTCAACGAATAGCCCATAGCTGATAGCCAATAGCCGATACCCAATAGCCAATCGCGCTCAGAGCTTCTCCCGCCCGGCGTATCCCGCATCGAGGTCATGCCAGAATTCGACGTCCTCCTCATCCTGCTCCCAGCAGAGGAACACCTCCTTGCCGCCGATAATAGCGGGGAAATCCACGAGGCCACGATCCAGATCCTTGACCTGGATGTCGCGGCTCGTGAACTCACGCACCACGCTATCCAGCTCGGCGAGCGCCCGGACCCAGGCATTGACGGTTTCGCCGCCGATGTCGCAGCCCGCCGTCAGCATCCCGCTCAGGCGTTGATCGAGTTTCTCCGCCGCCTGGCGGCCCAGGGCCATCCGTTTGAGCCATTCGCGCACCTGGGGCAGCAGGCGGCGGGCCTCATCGCGAGTGTAGTGCTTCCGAAACTGGTGGCTCATGGCCTTGCTCCGGGTGACCGGCTCGGCGCGTGGTGGGTGACGACAACAACTTTCTGACCCTTCAGGCCGAACACCTGGCCTTCGAGCCATTGCCGGGATCGCATGTGAAGCCAGCGGGTGTCGGAAGGCCTCAGCCGGCCGTAGTTCGGCAGCGTCCGGATCCGGCGGTAATTGTTCATGCCGGTCTGAGCTGTCACTTCCGACACGACCGGGTTGCCGTTCAACGCGAAGTCCGTCCACAATGTTGCCCCGAGAAAGGTGGCCATGTTCCCCATCGTGGCGGTGAGGATGCAGTATTCCAAGGGCGAACTATCCGGTTCCCGGAAGACGCTCAATTGCATCTCGTGGGGCCGGTCGCTGCGCTGGAGAACCACCAACCGCAGGTGAGCGCCGTTTTCGAACTTCTCGACCCGGAGGGCCACTTGAAGCTCCTCTTGCCCGTCGCCTCGCTTCCGGAGTTGCCCCGGGACAAGGTTGTTCGTCAGCGAACTGCCTGAGCCATGGGCCCAGATGCGTTTGCCCGCCAGGCCGTCAAGCCGGCTCTGCTCCAATTCACTGAAGCCGCGGCGGCCATAAACGCCAAGGAGCACGGCTACGAATATGCGCGGAAGGTGTATGCCGCCTTCCCCGAAGTCCCCAAAATGGCCGACTTCTGCGTCCACTGGTTCCGCCTCGCGCAGGATAGGCTCAAGCCCGGCCAACGGGCAGGGCTCGTCGGAACGAAGACGATCCGGCAGAATGAATCACGCGAGGCGAGCTTGGACTACATCGTCGCGAACGGTGACACCATCACTGAGGCGGTCTCTCATCAAGTCTGGTCTGGTGAGGCTGCGGTGCATGTGGCCCTCGTCAACTGGCTCAACGGCCAGCAGCCAGGCACCAAGAAAGCTCTTCACCCAAATCGGTGACGCCAAGGATAGCCCTTGGAGGTGCGCCGAACTCGGAACTATCGGCCCCACCCTCTCCACCGGGACCGATGCGAGCCAGGCCAAGGCCCTTCGCGCCAATCAAGAGCCGAAGTGCGTTTATCAAGGCCAGAACCCAGTTAGCGAAGGTTTCTTCCTCACGCCAGAAGAAGCGGGCGCGTTGCTGAGGAAAGACCCGCTGTGCCAAGAAGTGATCTTCCCGTACATGATCGGCCGCGATTTGGTCGCGGACGGCAGGCCGACGCGCTGGATTATTGATTTCGGGCAGCGCGAAATGACAGAAGCCATGCGCTACAAGCCTGCCTTCGCTCGCGTGAAGGAGCTAGTGATGCCGGACGTACTCGCAAAGGCAGAGAAGGAGAAGGCGGCGACGGGCAAGAACAGCACGCGATGGACCCGGATGGCCAACCGATGGTGGCAGTTCCGCGATTACCAGCCCGGCACGATGGCAGCAATCGCGGGGCTGCCGCGGTACATCACCTGTGCGAGGGTCACCAAACGCCCCATCTTCGAGTTCATCTCGTCAGCGATACATCCAGACAACATGCTGATCGTGTTCCCTTTCGCTGACGATTACTCCTTCGGCATCCTGCAGTCCGGCATCCACTGGGCTTGGTTCAAAGCGCGCTGCTCCACCCTCAAAGGCGACTTCCGCTACACCTC
>DATKNZ010000382.1:0-9291 GCA_035541055.1 Candidatus Acidiferrum sp.
CGCGATCGCCTTTGGACTCTCCAGTGCCTGCTCCGCCGTGCGTGTCGCGGACAGCCTCATCAGCGCGGCGATGACGCCCGTCCATCCTGTCTGATGGCTCGCGCCGAGCCCCGCGCCGTTGTCGCCGTGGAAGTACTCGTAGAACAGCAGCAGATCTTTCCAGCCGGGATGCTCCTGGAACACTGTCGTGCCGCCGAAGACGGGGCGATGGCCGCGTTCGTCGCGGAGGAAGATGCTCGTGAGCCGCCGCGTCAGCTCGTTCGCGATCTCGTAGAGCGTCATCCGCCGGCCGGAGCCGGTGGGACACTCAATCGTGAAGTCGTCTCCGTAGTATGCGTAGTACTGAAAGAGCGCGCGGATGATCAGCACGTTGGTCGGCATCCAGATCGGGCCGCGCCAGTTCGAGTTGCCGCCGAACATTCCCGAATCGGACTCCCCGGGCAGATACGGCACCCGGTATTCGTGATCTCCAACACGGAACACATACGGATGGTCGGCATGAGAGCGCGAGAGGGACCTGATGCCGAAGGGACTGAGGAACTCGTTTTCGTCGAGCATCTTGCTCAGGACACGGCGGAGCTTGGCCTCATCCATGATTGCGCCCAGCCGGCGATCGGAGTTGCCGGTTTTCATGGGGTCGTGAATGAAGGTGATCAGCTCGGGGCGTGCCTGCATGAACCCCTGCAAGCGGGCCAGGATATCCGCATTCTTCTTCAGGAACTCGCCATCAAAGACCGCCACGGCACAAAGCGGCAACAGCCCTACCATGGAGCGAACTTTAAGCCGCTGGGCGTGGCCACCCGGCATCTGGAGCACATCGTAGAAGAAGCCATCCTCCTCGTCCCACATCCCGGTATTGCCGCCCGCATGGATGGTGGCCGAGGCGATGGCGACGAAGTGCTGAAAGAACTTGATCGCCATATCGTTGTAGGCCGGGTTGTGGGCGGCCAGCTCGAGGCTGATCTCCAGCATGTTGAGGCTGAACAGGGCCATCCAGGCAGTGCCGTCGGCCTGTTCCAGGTAGCCTCCCGTCGGCAGGGGCGCACTGCGGTCGAAAACCCCGATGTTGTCCAGGCCGAGGAAACCGCCCTCGAAGGCATTCCTGCCCGAGCGGTCCTTGCGGTTCAGCCACCAGGTGAAGTTGAGCAGGAGCTTTTGAAAGCTGCGCTCCAGCCAGGCCAGATCCCCTTTGCCGTTGCGCGCCTTCTCCAGCCGGTAGGTGAATATCGTGGCCCAGGGATGGACAGGAGGGTTGACGTCCCCGAAGTTCCATTCGTAAGCCGGGATCTGGCCGTTGGGGTGGAGGTATGTCTCCCGCAGCATCAGGTCAAGCTGCTGCTTGCCGAAGTCAGCATCCACCAGCGTGAGCGGCAGGACATGGAAAGCCAGGTCCCAGGCTGCATACCACGGGTACTCCCATTTATCAGGCATGGAGATAACGTCGGCGTTATAGAGGTGATGCCAGTGCTCGTTGCGCGGCGCCGCTTTGCGCGTTGGCGAAAAGGGATCGCTCCCCCGCTCTTCCAGCCAGCGGTTTACGTCGAAGTAATAGTATTGCTTGGACCACATCATGCCCGCCAGGGCTTGGCGCATGACGTTGCGCGCGTCGGCATCGAGCGAGGCAGGAATTACCGTGGCGTAGAACTCGTCCGCCTCGCGCTTGCGCGCCTGCACGACCTCATCGAAGCGCTTGCCGAATGCGCCCGTGCGTGGGCCGTTGGGGCGGCCCATTGTTTCAGGCCCCGCGGTCGTCAACCGCAACCGCACTTCCTGGCAGGCGCCCGGGCCGATTGTAAGGCTATAGTGTGCGGCAACCTTGGTGCCAACCTGCTGCGGGTTCACGGCGTCCTGTTGACCCTGGACGACGAAGTTGTTGATGCCGTCCTTGACGTAGGGTGTCCGGTTCGCTCCGTTGAAGAGGCGCTTGAAGTTGGTTTCGTTCTCGGTGAACAGCAGCTCCGGCTGACCCTCACAGTAGAGATGCCTCTCGCCCACGATGGCTTCGTTGGCTCGGACAACCGCCTCCTTACCCTTGATGACCTGTAGCGACGGGCGTGGATTATCGCGGCCCCACGACCACCGGTTCCGGAACCAGAGGGTCGGGAGCACGTGCAGATCGGCAGCGTCGGGGCCACGGTTGTGGACGCTGATTTGGACGAGGATATCCTCAGGACCCTCCTTTGCGTATTCTACCAGCACGTCAAAGTAGCGGTTCTCGTCAAATACACCCGTGTTTAGCAGTTCATACTCAAACTCGTGGCGCCCCCGGCTGCGGTTGCCTTGGACCAATTGGTCATAGGGGTAGGCCGCCTGGGGATACTTATAGAGATATTTCATGTAGGAGTGCGTGGGAGTGCTATCCAGGTAGAAGTAGTACTCCTTCACATCCTCCCCATGGTTGCCTTCGCTGTTGGTCAGTCCGAAGAGCCGCTCTTTCAGGATGGGGTCACGCCCATTCCACAGAGCGAGGGCGAAGCAGAGGCGCTGTCGGTCATCGCTGATGCCGGCCAGCCCATCTTCACCCCAGTGATAGGCGCGGGAACGGGCCTGGTCATGGGTAAAGTAATCCCAGGCATTGCCGTTTTCGCTGTAGTCTTCGCGCACGGTGCCCCACTGGCGCTCGCTGAGGTAGGGCCCCCACCTTTTCCAGGGCGTTGCCGCGTTAGCTGATTCCTGAAGGCGTTGTTGCTCCCTGTTCATGGTGTCCCCCTATTGAGCTACTCAGCGCTGTGCTTGGTGGCCTTTTCGAGTGAGATGGCCAGGGCCTCGGTGTAGGTGATCACGACGGTATCACCGATGCGCGCCTGGGTCAGTCGTGAGGGGTCGGCCACGCGCGCTGTCAGATAGTTGCCCCGCGGGCCCTTTACCGTAACGGTCCGCGTCGGGCGGTCCAAGCCTTCGATGGTGGTCACGACCCTGAACGTTCTCAGGCCGCCGGCGGCCGGCGAGGCGCCGGGAGGCGCCTTACCCTCGGCGCCCAGCACCACGAGCGGATTCTTCTTCTCTTCCGCCGTCGGTTTGCGCAACTCGGCCACGACCGAGATGTAGTAGTCCGCCTGCACCAGGTCGCCGACCTTTACTTCGTCCAGGCGCTTCACCTTCTTGTCCACGACGAAGGTGACCTCGTTGCCGAGCGGCCCTTTCAAGGTGACTTCCCGGTCCTTGAGGTCAATCGCCTCGACCGAGGCAGTGATGCTGACCAGGACCGCCTGTTGCCGCCCTAAGGGTGTGGCCGGGGTGGTGGACTTCTCTTCTGCGTGCAGAGCGATGCACTGGCTCAAAGCCAGCACCACGGAATACAGGAAACAATGTGTTACATGCGTTTTCATACAGGTCTTAGCTTTATGTGTTTTTGGTTAATGGTTAGCGGGAGTAAGGGATCATTCCGGCGACAGCTCCCAACTGGGATCCGGGTCGTAGGTCTTCATCGCCGGCGCAAGCTTCTCGGTCTTGGGGCCCAGGTTCTTCTGGTACACTCGCCCCTGCTGATTCACGATGAAGGTCATGATCCCGGATTCTCCGTATTCTGCCGGCCAGGCTACCAGGGCGAAGCCGCCAATCATATGGCCGTTGATGATGTAGCTGTACTTCCCGCCCGGCGCGTGCTTGCCTTGCCGGGTAAGAATCTTGAAGTAATATCCGTCAAAGGGAATGCGTGTTTGCTCCTGGCCCTTCGCTTGCACGGTGTAACCCTCCTCCCGGGCGTCAGCCACCAGCGGCCCGAGCGGACTGGTAGTGCCATCGAGGTCTTCCGGCCAGTAAAGTCCGTCTTTTGTCCCCGGCGTGCTGGCGAGGTGCTGGGCATACTCGAGCACCTCGTCGCCGTTGCGGTCGAGGCTGGCGTATTCGCGCTGGGCGCCTACGTAGGCTCGCATGACCTGGAGCACCGCCAGCTCGTTCTTCCCGATGCGGCGATTAAGGATTTCCTGCTTGCCGGCCTCAGTGTCAAAGAACCAGCGCCCGTCCTTCTTGACGATGGGAACGGGGAACGGCCAGAGGTTGGTGCCGACCTCCAGCACATAATTGGTCTCCGATTCGCGGACGAGCAGGTTCGTCTGGTTTAGCGCGGCGGTGAAGGCATTGAATTCATTGGTGGCCTGGACCCGATCGGGGTTCTGGATGTCAGCCGCGGCGGGGCCGAAAATGGCACGGAGCTGGGCGCCGCTTTCGGCGCTGGTGGCCTGCACCAGGGCCGCCACCGCCTCTTCAGGCGTCGCAAAGGTTTTGCCAGCTTCAGCCGCGCGGGTCATGACCGGCGCCCAAAGGGCCAGCGCCACTAGAGTGGCGAGCGCTGGGTATGGGGTGAGGGCCAGAAGCGTCGCCTTGTCACGCGTTGCCCACCAACTGTCGCCCCAACGGACGTTCATGCCGGAGCCTTTCATTGAAGTTTTCATATGGCGGAAGAAACCATTACCAAGATCGCACATCAGTCTCATCGCCGGCCTCCTCGTCCTCCGCCACCGCGGCCACCGCCGCGTCCACCGAAGCTCCTGCCGGCGCCGCTGCTGCGGCTGGAGGCCCCGCGATTGCTGGAACTCCGCGCGGAGGAGCCGCTGCTGCCCGCGCCGCTAAAAGCGCTGCGCGAGGAAGATGAACCGGAGCGGCTCTGGAAGTTGCTCGTGGGGGCTGCCGTGGGCCGGCTGCCACCCGGGCTGCCCGCAGAAGGACGCGCGCTGACGTTGCCGGTGGATGGCCGTGCGCCTACGCTCCCCGTGGATGGGCGTGCGCCCACGTTGCCTGTCGAAGGTCGGGTCCCGACGGTTCCGGTCGAAGGTCGGGCCCCTCCAGCCGGGCTGGAACCCCAGCCCCGTGCCTCTCGCGTGCTCGCCGAGGGACCCCCGCCGCCGTTGGCACGCATGCGGTTCTGGTCCGGCTGCCACTTCTGGGCGGGCAATTGGCTGGGCCGGTTCGCCTGGCTTCCTCCCTGCCCGGGACGGGTCGTATCCGCAGGTAGTTGGCTGGGCCGGTTTCCCTGCCCAGCACCTTGCCCGGGCCGGTTACCCTGCCCGCCTCCCTGGCCGGGCCGATTGCCGGCGCCCGCCCCCCCTCCGGGATTGTTGATATTGCCGCCCCGATTGATGTTGTTGATATTATTGATGTTGTTGAAGTTATTGAAGTTATTGACATTGACGTTGCCGCCCCCGCACCAGACTCCGCCGTGATGCCAGTCGCAGTTATTGGCAAGAATCGCGCCCCAAGCCATCCCCACGCCGAATGAGACTAGCGAGGCCCCCCAAGGGTAATACGGAGTCACGTAGGCGGGCGGAGGATAATACACCGCTGGCGGATAACTGGGCACATAAATCACCTGCGGGTTAGCGGGAACGATCTGCACAACTTCCTTGGTTACCTCCGTCACCTGGCTCACGTTGGTTTGCAGCACGACGATATTGGTCACAGTGACGACCTGCTGGGGGGTGGTCTTCAAGGTGCCCAACTTCTGTGCCTTGGCCCGGAGCGTCTGGATGGCGTCCATCAGTTCCTTCGGCTGTTCGACAAAGGCTTCGCCCAGGGCAACCGTCCAGGTCAGGTTCGAGTTCATCATGGCAATCACCTGCGGGAACCTGGCTACGGCCTTCACGTTATCGTCCCACGGCTGGTCGTCCAACTTGGGAATGTTGTTGGTGTCCCGGACGAACCGCGCCGCCTGCACGATCTCCAGCGGGTAAGCTGAGGCCGGGAGGATCACTGCGATCAGCGGGTCGGGGTGCAGCGCGATGGGCTCGGCCAGTTTTTGCAGCTCCGCAGCGCTCTGCTGAGCAGGGGCCGACGGAGGCGGTGCGGGAGTTGCTTGCGCTGCGGCGCGGGTCTCCTGCGCCAGCGCGCATCGCCCCGCTAAGGCAGCCAGCGCCAGTGCGAACTGGCATCGTTGCTTCAGGGTCTGGGTCGTTTGCATAGGCTCGTTGTTGAGTGAGCGCGCCTCCTACCCTAGCGAAGAACCGAGTCGCAGGGAAGCCCCATTTCGGAGCGTCAGGCAAGACATGGCTGGTAATGGGTGGCGCGGGTGTAGCCATTCCGACCCACGTCCGCCGAACTGCTCCCAGTCTCACGCAGGGTCTCCGGTACGTCGCCATATCCACACCCTAGCTAACAATATTATCCAGCGTGAGGATACGGCGTGCATACAGCGAGAACAGGGCGCTGCCGCGGTAAGAGCCTGGGTGGTTCGCGGTCTTATCGAGCCCGACGACCCCTGGCTTTGGCGGGAACATGACGCGTGCTTGCTTGGGCATAGGTTAGCTGCTACATATCTACGTATCGCGATATGTTGATTATTCAGCGAACCCAGGAACTTGAGCGCCTGCTGCGCGAGCGCATCGTCATCCTCGACGGGGCGATGGGCACGATGATCCAGACCCATAACCTGGATGAAGCGGGGTTCCGGGGCGAGCGGTTCAAGGATTGGCCACAGGACCTCAAGGGGAACAACGACCTGCTGAGCCTTACGCGGCCGGAGATCGTCCAGGCCATTCATCGGCAATACCTCGAGGCTGGGGCGGACATGATCGAGACCAACACCTTCAACTCGACGGCCATTTCGCTGGCGGATTACAAGCTGCAGGCGCTGGCTTACGAGCTGAACGTGGCCGGCGCGCGCAACGCCCGGGCGGCGGCGGACGCGGTCATGGCGGCGCAGCCGGGGCGCGTATGCTTTGTCGCCGGCGCGCTGGGGCCGACGAGCAAGACGGCTTCGCTTTCGCCGGACGTGCAGAACCCGGCCTTCCGCGCGATTACGTTCGATCAATTGGTCGTCGCCTATTACGAGCAGGCGCGCGGGCTGATGGAAGGCGCCGTGGACCTCCTGTTGTTGGAAACAGTGTTCGACTCGCTGAACTCCAAGGCCGCGCTCTTCGCGATAGACAAGCTCTTCGAGGACACGGGGCGCCGGGTGCCGGTGATGGTTTCGTTCACGATCACGGACCTGAGCGGGCGGACGCTCTCGGGGCAGACCGTCGAGGCGTATTGGAACTCGATCTCCAACCACCGGCTGCTGAGCATCGGCATCAACTGCGCGCTGGGTCCGAAGGAGATGCGGCCCTTCATTGAGGAGCTGTCGGGCCTTGCGGACATTTACGTCAGCGCCTACCCGAATGCGGGCTTGCCCAACCCCATGCTCCCGACGGGCTTTCCGGAGACGCCGGAGACACTGGCGCCGCAACTGGAGGAGTGGGCGCGCAACGGCTGGCTGAACATTGTCGGCGGGTGCTGCGGCACAACGCCAGCGCATATCAGTGCGCTGGCCGAGGCAGTGCGCGCGCTGCCGCCGCGCATCCCGCCCAAAGTCGCCCCGCACACTCGCCTAAGCGGGCTCGAAGCGCTGACCGTGCGGCCCGAGGCGAACTTCCTCAACATCGGCGAGCGCACGAATGTGACGGGCTCACCGAAGTTCGCCAAGCTGGTCCTGGCGGGCGATTTCGAGGGCGCGCTGGCCATCGCCAAGCAGCAGGTGGAGAACGGCGCGCAGGTGATTGATGTCAACATGGATGAGGCGATGCTCGACTCAGAGCGGGCTATGACCACGTTTTTGAACCTGGTCGCCGCCGAGCCGGATATCGCGCGCGTGCCAGTGATGATTGATAGCTCGAAGTGGTCGGTCATTGAGGCGGGGCTGAAGTGTATCCAGGGCAAAGGGGTGGTGAACTCCATCAGCCTCAAGGAAGGCGAGGAGAAGTTCAAAGACAAGGCGAAGCTGATCCGGCGGTATGGCGCCGCGGTGGTGGTGATGGCGTTCGACGAGAAGGGGCAGGCGGACACTTTCGAGCGCAAGACCGAGGTCTGCGAGCGCTCGTATCGCATCCTCACGCAGGGGGTGGGTTTCCCGGCGCAGGACATCATCTTCGATCCGAACGTGCTCACGGTCGCCACCGGGATCGAGGAGCATAACAACTACGCCGTGGACTTCATGCGCGCCACGAAGTGGATCAAGGAGCACCTGCCGCTGGCCCGGGTGAGCGGCGGGCTGAGCAATGTCTCCTTCTCTTTCCGTGGCAACAATACGGTGCGCGAGGCCATGCACTCGGCGTTTCTGTATCATGCCATCAAGGCGGGGCTGGACATGGCGATCGTCAACCCGGGCTTGCTCGCGGTGTATGAGGAAGTGCCGCACGCCCTGCTGGAACTGGTGGAGGACGTGCTGCTGAATCGCCGCCCGGACGCCACGGAACGCCTGGTCCGCTTCGCCGAGAAGCTCAAGCAGAAGGACGAGGCGCAAGTCGCGGAAGGCGAGTGGCGCAAAGGCACGGTCGAGGAGCGCCTCAGCCACGCGCTCGTTAAGGGCATCGTGGATTACATCGAGAAGGACACGGAAGAAGCACGGCAGAAGTACGGCCGCCCGCTTTCGGTGATCGAGGGTCCGCTGATGGCGGGGATGAACGTGGTGGGCGACCTGTTCGGCTCGGGCAAGATGTTCCTGCCGCAGGTGGTCAAGAGCGCGCGGGTGATGAAGAAAGCGGTGGCCTGGCTGCTGCCGTTCATGGAGGAAGAGAAGCAGGCCTCGGGCAACCACGAGCCGCAGGGGCGCATTGTGACGGCCACGGTGAAGGGGGACGTGCACGATATCGGCAAGAACATCGTGGGGGTGGTGCTCGGCTGCAATAACTACGAGGTGATTGACCTGGGCGTCATGGTGTCGGCCGAAAAGATCCTGCAGACCGCGCGCGAGAAGGGGGCGCACATGATCGGGCTGAGCGGGCTGATCACGCCGTCGCTGGATGAAATGGTGCACGTGGCCAAAGAGATGGAGCGCGAGGGGTTCACGGTGCCCCTGCTCATTGGGGGCGCGACCACGAGTAAGGCGCACACGGCGGTGAAGATCGCCCCAGCCTACTCAGGTGGCGTGGTGCATGTGCTGGATGCATCGCGAGCGGTAGGGGTCGTGGGGAGCCTCATCAACCCGGAGCTGAAACCTGCGTTCGTGCGGGGCGTTCGTGCCGAGTACGAGAAGCTGCGCGCGCAACATGCGGGGCAGCAGGCAAAGCCCTTGCTGAGCATTGAAGGGGCCCGGCGGCGGCGCACGCCGATTGCGTGGAGGGTTGCGGACATTGCCAAACCGACTTTTACCGGCCTGCGCGCGCTGGGGTCAGATAGCCAATCGCCAATAGCCGATAGCCAACTGCGCGGCCAAACGCCGACAGCCGATTGCCGATTGCCGATAGCACTCTCCGAACTGGTTCCGTACATAGACTGGTCGCCGTTCTTTCATACCTGGGAGCTGCGTGGGCGCTATCCCGCTATCATCCAGGAGCAGCCTGAAGCCAGGAAGCTGTTCGAGGATGCGCAGCAGCTCCTGAA
>DATKNZ010000383.1:0-3203 GCA_035541055.1 Candidatus Acidiferrum sp.
CCTCGGGAACATCCAACATCCAACATCCAACATCCAACATCCAATGGGCGCCGCGCGGGCAGCCATTGGATGTTGGATGTTGGATGTTGGATGTTGGATGTTTCCAAGCCGGCCTGGTTTAGCGCCCTTTCGGATTTCGGGTTTCGGGCTTCTTTCGGCCTTCGGATTTCGGATTTCGGATTTCATGTCTGTTGTGGGCTTGCGCCTTGCGTCTCGATCGGATCCAGCGACGGCGAGCGCCGGTGGGCGCGGGCCTGCACGAGCGAGAAGATCGCCGGCAGCACCAGCAGTGTAGCCACCGTCGCCGCCGCCAGCCCGCCTACCACCGCGCGGCCCAGGGGCGCCGTCTGCTGCCCGCCCTCGCCGATGCCGATGGCCATGGGAACCATGCCGGCGATCATCGCCGTGCTGGTCATGAGGATGGGCCGCAGCCGGCTGCGCGCCCCTTCCACTGCCGCTTCCTGCGCGCCGGCTCCCGCCATCCGGCTGCGCTCGGCAAACGTGACGAGCAGGATCGCATTCGCTACCGCCACACCTACCGCCATGATGGCGCCCATAAAAGATTGGATGTTCAGGAATGTGTGCGTCAGCCAGAGCATCAGGAGGACCCCGGCAATCACCGCCGGCGTCGTGGAGACCACCAGGAACGACAGCTTGAGCGATTGGAAGTTGGCCGCGAGCAGCAGGAAGATTACCACGATGGCCATGAGCAGGCCTGTCCGCAGGCCGCCCAGCATTTGCGCCAGGGGAATGACCTGCCCACGCACGGTCACCGTTATGCCCGGCGGCGGCTTGCCCAATTTCCCGAGGGCCGTGTCCACCTGCTTGGCGACGCTCCCCAGGTCGGCGCCCTCGATGTTCGCGGTCACCGTCACCATCCGCTGCATGTTGTAACGCTCGTATTGGCCGACCGCCGTGCTCGGGCCAATTTTGGCCACGTCCCGCAGCAGCAGGCCCTGGCCGCCATGATTCAGCACGGGCACGTTCCGGGCCTGCTCCAGCGAGTCCATCCGCGCCTGCGGCACCTGCACTTGCACCTGGTAGGCCACGCCGATGTTGGTGTCCGCCCAGTAGTTGGGCACCACAAACCGGCTGGACGAAGTGGCGGTGACCAGCGCCTTCGATACGTCGGCCATCTTGATTCCCATGACCCCGGCCTTCTCGCGGTCCACGTTTACATCCGCTGTGGGGTAATCGAGCGACTGGCCGAACTGGAGGTCGCGCAGGGACGGGATCTCCTGGAGGGCGGCCCGGACCCGTTCGCCGAAGGCGTGATCAGCCGCCAGGTTCTGCCCGCTAATCGCGATTTCAACTGGCGTAGGCGAACCGAGACTCATGACGCGGCTCACAATGTCCCCGGGCTCGAAGGAGAAGCTCACGCCCGGCAGCTTCTCGGCGAACACTTTCCGCAGCCGCTCCTTAAGCTCTTCAACATGGATGGGCGTGCCGCGGTTCAACTGCACTTGCAGCACGCCCTCCTCCGGGCCGGCGTTCCAGAGATAGATGAAGTTGACCGGGTAAGGCGAGCCGTGCACGCCGAGGAAGCCCAGGCTCAGGGCGACGTTCTCCGGCCCGACCTCCTGCTTGATGAGGTCCAGAGTGCGGAGCGCGATGGCCTCGGTGCCGTCGAGTTGCGTGCCCGCGGGCGCGCGCAGCCGCAGTTGGATTTGCCCTACGTCCACCGCGGGGAAGATTTCCGTGCCGAGGCGCGGCCCGAGCAGAACGATAACCGCGGCGGATGCCAGCACGTAAACCGCGACCACGAGCCAGCGCGCGCGAACCGTTCTCTGGCCGAGGGCGGCATAGCGTTGCTGGAAACGCGCGAAGCGACTCTCTGCCGCCGTGTGGCCCGTCGCGGCCGCTTCGTGCCGCCGCAGGATCCAGATCGAAAGGATCGGCACCAGCGTGCTCGAAAGCAGGTAGGAGGTCACCATGGCAAAGCCGACCGCCAGCGCGAGCGGCAGGAACATGGCCTTGGCAGCGCCCGACATGAACAGGGTCGGACTCAGTATGGCCAGGACGCAGAGCATGGCCAGCAGCCGGGGCACTGTCGTTTCTGTCGTGGCGTCCAGGGCCGCTTTGCCGATGGAGCGCTCGCGCATCAAGTGGGTGTGGATGTTCTCGATGCAGACGGTCGCTTCATCCACCAGGATGCCGATGGCCAGCGCCAGCCCGCCCAGGGTCATGATGTTGATGGTTTGCTTCGTGAGCCAAAGCGCCAGCACCGAGCCCATCAGCGAAAGCGGGATGTTGAGCACGACGATCAAGGCGCTGCGCCAGTCGCGCAGAAACAGCAGCACCATCAGCCCGGTGAGCGCCGCGCCGAGAGCGCCCTCCAGCACCAGGCCGCCGATGGCCCGCGTGACGTAGGGGGATTGATCGAACTCGTAGCTCACCCTCACGTCCGCCGGCAGCACGCTCTGGAATTTCGGCAGGCTGGCCTTGACCAGGTTGACCACGGAGAGCGTCGAAGCGGTGGAGCGCTTGGTAACTGGGATATAGACCGTGCGCCGCCCATTGACCAGGGCATAGCTGGTGACGATGTCGGAGCCGTCAATCACCTGCCCGACATCGCGGACGAAGACGGTCGGGAAGGTGCCCGTCCGGATAGGCACGCCTTCCAGGTCTTTGATCCGATAGGCGATGGAGTTGAGCGGCACCATGGGGTACATGCCTTCGATGGGCATGTTGCCCGATGGGCTGATCAGGTTGGCGTCGGTCACGGCGGCCACCACCTCCTCGGGCGACATGTTGTAGGCGCGCAGGCGGTCGGGCTTGAGGTTGACCACGATACTGCGGGCGCTGCCGCCGAAAGGGGGAGGCGCCGAAACGCCCGGCAGCGTGGCGAACAAAGGCCGCACGCGGTTGAGCGCCAGGTCCTGCATCTCGCCCACGGTGCGCGTGGTGCTCGAGAACACCAGGTCGCCCACGGGCACGCTTCCCGCGTCGAAACGCATGACAAAGGGCGGCACCGTGCCCGGGGGCATGAAGGCGCGGGCGCGGTTGACGTAGGAAACAGTTTCCGCCATCGCCTGCGACATTTCGGTGCCCGGGTGGAACTGCAGCTTGAGCAGGGCCGCGCCCTGGATGGACTTCGACTCGACGTGCTCGATGCCGGTGATGTAGAGGAAATGATATTCGTAGAAGTAGGTCAGGAAGCTCTCCATCTGCGCGGGGTCCATGCCGCCGTAGGGCTGGGCGAC
>DATKNZ010000384.1:0-3840 GCA_035541055.1 Candidatus Acidiferrum sp.
CGGTGAAGGTCTATGAATTGCAGGCGCCGGAGCGGGTGCATCGGCCTCGATTGGAAGGTCAGGCGCGCTGGGGCTTTCGCCCGGAGTTCCTGAGCGACCGGGGCGGGGAAACCGCGCAGGAGAAAGATTTGTCCAACCCGAACGACTGGCCCTTGGGCAAGGTGGTGGCCGAGAAGGGCTTCACGACAGATACGAATGGCGTGGCCACGCTCTCGTTCAAGCTGGGAGTGGGAGCCTATCGGGCGGTGCTGGAGACGCAGGACCGCTTTGGCAAAAAGGTGACCGGCAAGCTTCCGTTGCACGTGCTGCAACCCGACGCTACGAAGCTGGCCATCCGGATACCGCACCTGCTGGCCGCGCCGGATTGGGAGCTGCAGCCGGGGCAGGACTTCATGGCGCTCTGGGGCACGGGCTACGCTGCCGGGTGCGCCTGCGTCGAGATCGAGCGCCGACACGAAGTGATTCAGCGCTATTGGACGAAGGCAGGCGCCACACAGCAGCAGATCAGGCTGGCGGTGACCGAGGCGATGCGCGGCGGCTTCTTTGTGCACATCACTTACGTGCGCGAGAACCGCGCGTTCCTGGACTCCCATAAGGTCGAGGTGCCCTGGAAGAACAAGGACCTGGAACTTAAGTGGGAGCATTTCGTGTCCAAGCTCCAGCCGGACCAAAAGGAGACGTGGACCCTGGCAGTCCAGAGTCTAAAGTCTAGAGCCCAAAGTTCAGCATCAGCCGCGGAGGCAGCCGCCGCCGAGTTGGTGGCGACGTTATACGACGAGTCACTGGACGCGTATGCGCCCTTGGACTGGCCGCGGCGGTTCTCGGTGTTCTACGAGGACTCTTCGTCGGCGCAACCGCAATTCGGCAATACACTGACGACTTTGCAGCAGGTCTTCGGCAATTGGTCTTCCTCGTATGAAGCGGTGGAGATCACGTACCGCTCCTTCCCGCCGGACCTGACGGCGAACCTGTGGGGTTATGGTTATCTGAGGAGGCGGCGTGGGCTGGGGGAAAGTGAATTGTATGCCTTTAAGGGTGCGCCCATGGGGCAGTTTGCCATGGAGATGCCGGTGGCCAAAGCCCCGGCGATGGTGAACAGCGTGGCTCTGGAAGAGCGGGGCGTCGCGCAAAACCGAGAGATGTTGGCCGACAGGGTGGAGGGCATCGGCGGGCTTACCAGAGGCGGAGCACCCAGCGGCCCCAAGCCAGACCTGAGCAAGGTTGCGGTGCGCAAGAACCTTAATGAGACGGCGTTCTTCTTCCCGCAGTTGACCTCAGACTCCAATGGCGTGGTGCGCCTGACGTTCACCATGCCGCAGGCGCTGACCAGGTGGCGGTTCCTGGGCTTCGCGCATGATCGCTCGGTGCGCAGCGGCTTGCTCGAGGACCACGCGGTCACGGCCAAGGACCTGATGGTGCAGCCCAATCCGCCCCGCTTCCTGCGCGAAGGCGACACCATCGAGTTCACGGTGAAGGTGTCCAATCAGACGGACAAGCCCTTGGACGGGAAGGTGCGGCTCACTTTCAACCAGGCGCTGAACAACGAACCGGCCGACAAGCTGCTCGGCAATACCAGGCCCGAGCAGGACTTCGCCATCCCGGCCAAAGAGTCACGCGGCTTCTCCTGGCGCATTCACGTTCCCGAGGGCTGTCCGTTCCTGACCTATAAGGCTGTGGGCGCGGCGGCCAACGTCTCCGATGGCGAGGAGGGGAACGTGCCGGTCCTGTCCAGCCGCATCCTGCTCACAGAATCGTTGCCGCTGCCGATTCGTGGTCCCGCCACTAAGAAGTTCGAGTTCACGCGGTTGCTCAAGTCCGGCGGCTCCAGGACGCTGCAGAACCAAAGCCTGGTGGTGGAGATGGTGTCGCACCCGGCGTGGTATGCCGTGCTGGCGCTGCCCTACCTGATGGAATACCCCTACGAGTGCAGCGAGCAGGTCTTCAATCGTCTCTATGCCAATGCACTGGCACGGCATGTTGCCAACAGCGATCCCAAGATCCGCCGCATCTTCGACCAGTGGAAGAACACGCCCGCGCTCGAAAGCCCCCTCCAGAAGAACCAGGACCTCAAAGCCGTCATGCTGGAGGAGACGCCCTGGCTGCGGCAGGCTGAGAACGAGAGCCAGGCGCGCAAGAACGTCGGCATCCTGTTCGACGACAACCGGCTCAACTACGAGATGGAGGCTACGTTTCGCAAGCTCACGGACCAGCAGCTCGACGATGGGCGCTGGCCGTGGTTCCCCGGCGGCCCGGCTAACGATTACATCACGCTCTACATCACCACAGGCTTTGGCCGGCTGCGGCACCTGGGGGTGGACGTGAACGTGGCGCCGGCCCTCCGCTCGCTCCAGCGGCTCGATGCCTGGATGACCGAGGAATACGAGCGCATCCAGAAGTTGCCCAACCCGGAGAAATATGTGCCGAGTGCAATGGACGCGCTGTATCTGTATGGACGCAGCTTCTTCCTCAAGGACATGCCGATTGGGCCCGCGCATAAGGCTGCCGTGGAGTTCTTCCTGAAGCAGGCGCGGAAGCTTTGGCTGCAGACGGACTGCCGCCAGACTCAGGGCCACCTGGCGATTGCGCTCAACCGCTTTGCCGCTTTCGATTCGGCGATCGACGCCACGCCCACCGACATCATGAAGTCCATTAAGGAGCGCAGCGTCAGCAACGAGGAGATGGGCATGTTCTGGCGCGACACCGAGCTGAGCTGGTGGTGGTTCCGGGCGCCCATCGAGACGCAGGCGCTGATGATCGAGGCGTTTGACGAGGTCACGGGCGACCAGCCGGCGGTTGAGGAATGCCGCGTCTGGCTGCTCAAGCAGAAGCAGACACAGGATTGGAAGACCACGAAGGCCACAGCCGACGCGGTTTACGCGCTGCTTCTCCGGGGCAGGGAGCTGCTTTCGAGCGACGCCCTGGTACAGGTGAAACTGGATGGCGTGGATGTGACGCCGAAGGGCAATAGCCAATCGCCGATAGCCAATAGCCAGGCGCCTGCACCCGAGGCGGGCACCGGGTTCTATGAATACCGCTTCGCGCCGGATCAGATTAAGCCGAAGCTGGGCGAGATCACGGTGAAGAAGGTGGACGCGGGCGTCGCCTGGGGCAGCGTGAATTGGCAATACCTCGAGGACGTGAGCAAGGTCACGCCCTACGAGGGCACGCCGCTCAAGCTGAAGAAGACGCTCTATGTGAAGGCCAACACGGCGCGCGGGCAGGTCCTGGAGCCGGTGAACGGGCCGCTGCACGTCGGCGATGAGCTGGTCGTGCGGATCGAGCTGCGGGTGGACCGGGATATGGAATACGTGCACCTCAAGGACCAGCGTGGCAGCGGCACGGAGCCCGTGAACGTTATCTCCCGCTACAAATATCAGGACGGGCTGGGCTATTACGAGAGCACGCGGGACGTGGCCAGCCACTTCTTTATTGATTACCTGCCGAAGGGCACCTACGTGTTCGAGTATTCCACCCGGGTGCAGCTTCGCGGCCAATACCAGACGGGCGTGGCCCAGATCCAGTGCATGTACGCCCCCGAGTTTAACAGCCACAGCCAAAGCCTGCCGCTCGTAGTCCGCTGACGAGCGGAAGGGAGCGCCGTCATTGCACCATGTTTCGGCTCTCGGGCTTCGGACTGGGCCGTGCCCCTTTACATCGCCCTCACCCCTATGATAGCCTTAGGCATTCTCTAAGATGCCACAGGAACTGCAAATCATCCGTGCCAGTGAGTTCATCCGCCTTGGCGCCCACGGTCATTTCGACCTCCCGGCGAGCAAGGCGGCGTTGAGCGAGCTGGCCGCCGCTTGCCGCAAGCGGGGCATCGAGCAGGCCATGATCGAT
>DATKNZ010000385.1:0-2808 GCA_035541055.1 Candidatus Acidiferrum sp.
GAGCCGTGACCTGCAAGGCGAACTCGACCTGGTCTGGGCCCACCTCCTGCCCGCCATGCAGCCGGACGCACTGCCGCGGGACCGTCAAGCCGAGGCGCGCCTGGACCAAAGACTTGCGTCGCTAGCTCTGCCCCCGCTGCAAGGGCTCGCCTCCTCGCCAATGGCCGGGAGCATTTCCGGCAAAGAGTTCACGCTGGAAGACAACCTGTCCGGCTTCAAGAGCGCCTCACTCACATTCGAGAGCGATGGCGCGCGGTTCAGCCTGAGCGACGCCACGAGCCGCTATTCCATCCCCTGCGGCCTCGGACGCTGGCAGCGCAGCGAAACCGCCATGCCGGGCATGCCGCCCAGGCTGATTTCGGGCGGCGCTCCGCCCAAGGGCACACCCGCCAGGGTAGCCGCGAGCGGGCGCTGGGCCGACCCAAATACCTGGGAGATGCTCCTGCGCTATTACGAGACGCCCCACCACGACAAGGTGACCTGCCAGTTCGAAGGCGCGACAGTCCGGATCAGCTTCCTCAGCAGCATCGCCGAGATGCACGGCGTCAAAGACGGCCGGCCTCCGTTAGAGGGAAAGATCTAGCCCGAATGTTTAGCGCGGGTAGGGACGCCTCGCCGAGGCGTCCGTCTTACCGCGGCGGCGGACGCCTCGGCGAGGCGTCCCTACCTGAACCACCCGTGGGTGCCATTGAAACCGCTCAATCCGTTGGCGTGTTGGGCACGGTGAGTTGCTTCCCGTTGTCGTCCGGGCCAAGGCCCAGCAGGAACGGCACAGCGCTCCTGGCCCACTCGGCGGGCGGTGGATAGTTCGAGGCTGACGCCCCGAAGCAGCTTTGCAGCATCGCCGTGTCAATCACACCCGGGTTCAAAGCCACTGCCGCCATGCCGGCCGGCAACTCCTGCGCCAGAGCCTGCGTCAGCCCTTCGATGGCCCACTTGCTGGCGCAGTAAGGCGCCACCTCGGCATCGGCGGACCGCCCCCAGCCGGAACTGAAATTCACGATGACCCCTCGCTTGCGCTTGATCATGGCGGGCGCAAACCGGCGGATCACATTGGCTGTGCCTTTCACATTTACATCGAGCACGTGGGCGAACTCCTGCTCGGGAACCCGCCACAGCGGGGCGTTCTTGTTAATGACGCCCGCGTTGTTGACCAGCAAGTCAGGCGGCCCGAACGCGCCGAGCACCCGCGCCGCCCACGGCTCCACCTCCGCATCCAGCGCCACGTTTACGACAGAGAAGTCATGTGCCGACCCGAATTGGCGGCGGAGTTGCTCGATGGCGTCCCGGGACCGGCCGCATCCGAGGACTGTGTGCCGGAGGCGAACGAACTCGTCCACCATGACCCGCCCCAGCCCACGCGTTACGCCAGTGATCACGACAAGCTTCCCTTTCATACGATGGCCCCAATATGGCGGAATGGTGTGTGGTCCTGCAAACGCTTGTAGCCGGACATCTCACATAGGTAGGGACGCCTCGGCGAGGCGTCCTCCGCCGACCTAACACGGATGCCTCGGCGAGGCCTCCCTACCCTCCCCACGCGGTTCATGGGCAGAAAAAAAGAGCGGCCACCGGGCAGGGGGGCCGCTCTGCGTCTTACTACACCTGACTCGCCTCCTAATCGAGTTGTATTGTGTTGTACGCCTCCCTTTTAACATACCCCCTCTTGACCGCAATGGGGTAAACACCCCATAGGCGCTTTTTCTTTGAGGGGCCACACGACCAGCTTATTGCGGATCGGGACCATGACCCCGGTACCTGCACGGGGCCTGTTCGCCCCTGGCGGATTATAACCCTGGCCACCCTCCCGATTAGTGCGTATCCTCTGGGCGGTTATGGTGAGTTTTGCAGGATGCAGCGCTGTCGGCATCGCGGAGAATGCCGGGGCGAAGCGCACGGCGGTGATTGCCCGGGCCGTGGTCACCTATCTCTATTGGTCGAGTTTCAGGGAGAAGCGCGCCCAGCGTCGGGAGCGACGGGACCCGGCGCAGCGCCAACGTGCCCGCGAAACCTCCAGCCCGCAGCCCTAGGCCTATGGAGTACACGCTGGACGAAGAAATGAAGGCGCTGACGGTCCTCGTCTGGATACTGGCGGTTCCGGTGGTCTTCTTTGTCGGCTACCTCCTGTGGCGCAAGTTTGGCCCCAACCGCCGGCATCGGCGGCACGGCAGCCGCCTGCGGCGCTACCTGGGGCAGTAGCAGAACGCGTCCCCCACCCGGCCGTAGGTCCGCCATACTCTCTCCAGTACCCCTCCAGTACCTCACCGTAGAACCTCTGCAAAGTTTGCAGAGGTTCTACGGTGAGGTACTGGAGAGGGTATGGACGAGTGCGGGCGGGGTGCCGGATAAGTGCGGCTATAAGGCCTAAGGGCCGATACCACAGCAACTTGTCAATCTGGCACACGAGGGCGCCCATTGGAGGCGGCAGGTCGCATTAGCCCGCGACCTATCCATGTAAGCGACTGCGGTTGAGAGACTTGGATTGGTTTTGAGCCCAATTCTGGCCAAGCCGCCCTGCGGACGCCGTAGGTCAGTGGGTCAAGGCGTAGACCGCGATGTTCAGAGCGAGTTTCTGGCCGTCTTCGGGGCTGACCCCTTTGCCGCGATTGCAGCTATTGTTGGCGCTGAAGGCGCAACAAAGGCCATCCTCGCACATCACGGCCACGAGGTTGCCCTGGTAGAACAGACCTTCGAGTTGGATGTCACGCGGTTCATGGAGGCAGCGCACGCGGTCTATCTTGTAGAACGAGCGGTAGATCAGGTGGTCGTAGGGGATCGGCTTCACTTTCTCGTTGGGGAAGATCCTGC
>DATKNZ010000386.1:0-5065 GCA_035541055.1 Candidatus Acidiferrum sp.
TTGCTTCTGGCCGATGGCGACGTAGATCGAGTAGAGGGGGCGGTAGGTCTTGTTGCCGGCGTCCTGGGCGGCCTTATTCAACCGGGCATTGCTGATGATGGTGTCAATGCCGATCGTGGTCTTGCCGGTGGAACGGTCCCCGATGATCAGCTCGCGCTGGCCGCGGCCGATGGGGATCATGGCATCTATCGCCATGATGCCGGTCTGCACCGGCTGGCTGACTGACTTGCGTCGGATGATGCCCGGGGCGATCTTCTCGACGGGGTAGGTCTTGTCGGTCTTGATCGGCCCCTTGTCATCAATCGGCTGGCCGAGCGTATTGACGACGCGGCCCAGCAACTCCATGCCCACGGGCACCTGGAGCACTTTGCCCGTCGTCCGCACCTCCTGGCCCTCTTTGATGCCGGTATAGTCACCCAGGACAATGGCGCCGACCTCGGTCTCTTCCAGGTTCAAAACCAGGCCGGTAATGCCGCCCCCAAAATCAAGCATCTCGTTGTACATGGCATCGGCCAGGCCTTCCACCTTGGCCACGCCGTCCCCGATTTCACGGACGACCCCCACGTTTTGCTTGAGGACCGTGGTCTTTACGCCAGCAATCTGGCTTTCGATTTCCTGCAGGATTGAACTCATAGCTTGTTAACCAATTACAAAATGCCGGACCACAGATGGATACAATCTGTGGTTATAAGCCCGCCTCCAGGCCAGCCAACCGGGCCTCTACGCTCCCGTCAAAGACATCGCTGCCGACCTGCACCCGCAGGCCGCCAATGAGCACCGGGTTCGGCGTGAACATGAAAATCAGCCCCTCGCCGTACCGACGCGTGAGGTTGGAACGGATCACGGCTTGCTGCGGCTCGGCGAGCGGCACGGCGCTCTCGACACGCGCCGTGCGGCGATCGAGGTCCAGCTTCAGCAGCCGTTGGAAATGCGACAGGACGGCAAAGTACCCGCGGGGCTTCGTGGCGATGACTTGCCGCACGACCTGGCGCACTTTGGCTTCGTCCAGCACGCCGTTGACGCGGCAGGACTGGAACAACTCCTTGGCGTCGCGGCGGGCCTGTTTGGAGATCTTCACGGGTGGACTTCGCGGCGGCTCAGGCGGCCAGTTCGCGGTTGGTTTCGTCTGCCAGCCGCTTCTGGTCATCCAGTGTCAGCACTTTACCGGTGACCTTGGCCGTCGTGGCAACCACTAGCCGGCCCACTTCGCGGCGCAGCTCGCCCAGCATCCGGGCGTGTTCGGCTTCTGTGGCCTGGCGCGCCTTGTCCACGATGGCCTGGGCCGCGGCCACGGCCTTCTGGGTCTCCTGCTCCTGGACTTTGATGGCGGCAGCGCGCGCCTCCTCGATCATCTTGCTGGCCTCCTGGCCGGCCTGCACCAAGACTTCGTGGGCTTTGGCCTGGGCGCCGGCCAGCTCCTGTTTGATCTTCTCGGCGTTATCCAGGCTCTCCTGGATGCGCCGCTTGCGTTCTTCAAGCACCGCCAGGATGGGCTTGTAGGCATAGCGTTGCAGCACGAAGGCGACGATCGCGAAGCTGATGCACTGCGCGATGAAGTGCTCCCAGTCCACCCCGAAGGTCGTGGTTACATCGTGCGCGGTCTGCGCCAGGTCGCTGCCGATGCTCCCGAGACAAATAGGCAATTGCATAGACTCGAACTAAAAGAGGCAGGCGCGGGGCCGCTCCGGGCTCCGCGCCAGAGGTTTACTTGGCCACCAGGAAGATGGCGTAGAACACGATGGCTTCCGCGAAGGCAATCGCCAGGATCGCTTGCACCAGGATCTTGGTGGAGGCGCCGGGATTGCGCCCGACCGCTTCCGAGGCCTTCATGCCAATGAACCCCACGCCGATGGCCGCGCCGAGCGCCGCCAGACCGACGTGAAGGTTCCCATACAACCCTTCAGCCAACATAGGCATCAACATATACGTATTTACCTTTCTATTGCTCAGCGGCTCCCGCGATTGAACACGGTCGAACCGCTGAAATTGTCAAGCTCCATGCGCCGCGCCTCCGTGGTCGTCCTGGTGCACGCAGATCAGCATGGTGAACACCGCCGTTAGCAGCATGAACACCAGCGCCTGCACGATCCCCACCAGCAGCTCCATGAAGTAGAACGGCACCGGCAGCAGCCACCCAAAGTGCGGCACCAGCCGGCCCATCGACTCGAGCATGTTCTCGCCCGCATAAATGTTGCCGTAGAGGCGGAAGCTCAGCGAGATGGGCCGGAACAAGATGGACACCACTTCCAGGAACCCCACCGCGAAGAACACCACGATCATCAGCAGCCTCAGCACGCCGGTCGTGTCGCCCTTCGGGCCAAACAGGTCCAGGAAGACGCCTTTGACGCCTACCGACTGCACCGCCCAGACGATCCAGCAGGCGAAGAAGATCATGGACATCGCGAAGGTCATGTTCAGGTCCGCGTTGCCGCCGCGCAGCAGCGGGTAGGTCACGTGGAAGCCTTTCGCCGGGGCCTCGCCCCAGCCGATCGTCCCGACGCCCGGGATCAGCCCGAACCAGTTGGTGAACAGGATGAGGATGAATATGGTGGCAAAGAACCAGAAGGTCCGCTTGACCAGCTCCGGCCCGATGATGCCTTCCAGGAAATCATGGAGCGACTCGACCAGCCATTCCCAGAAATTCTGGGGGCCCGCGGGCACGAGCTGCACCCGCCGCGTGGCGTAGCGGACCATCAGGATGAGCGCGGCGGCCACAATCCACGTCACCACCATGGAACTGGTGATGAATGAGCCTCCGTGCGGGCCGAGGCCAAGAGCGTTGGGCGTAAGCCGGTGCTCCTCGTGGCCGGCTTGCGGCGCAGGGGCAGGCGCCTCGGCGGGCCCGGCAGCCAGGCCGAACCCGGGCGCACCCACCAACAGCATCCACAGGACTATGATTCGGATTACACTCATTCTCGCTTCGACCCGTAACAGGGGACACGAGCTGGTCCCGGTGCCTGAACCGACAACCTGCCCAAAGCCCGGAGACAGTGCATTAGGACCAATGGGTTTACAAGCTGTTTTTTGCTTGAAAGCCGTAACGCAAACGGCCTCACTAGCGTCAGCTCTTATGGCTAACCACATGACACGTCGTGATTTCCTCAAGGTAACCGGGGCCGCAGGTGCAGGAATCGGCTTGCTGCACGTGGGGGGCGGCGCCGCGCGGGCGGCGACCGGCGCCAATGACAAGCTCACCGTGGCCGTCGTCGGCACTAATGGCCGCGGGCTGGCCCACATTGAGGCCCTGACGGGCCTGCCGGGGGTGGAGATCATCTACATCTGCGACGTGGATGACCGCGCCGTGGCGGGCGGCATCAAGGCCACCACCAAACGGCAGAGCACGGAGCCCAAGGGGGCCAAGGACGTACGCAAGATCCTGGAGGACAAATCGCTGGATGCCGTAACCATCGCCACGCCGGACCACTGGCATGCGCCGATGGCCATGCTGGCGCTGGCGGCCGGCAAGCACGTTTACCTGGAGAAGCCCTGTAGCCATAACCCGGCTGAAGGCGAGATGCTCATCGAGGCCGTCCGTAAATCCGGGCGAGTGTTCCAGATGGGCAACCAGCGGCGCTCGTTCCCGAACATGCAGCAGGCGGTCAAAGAAATCCACGACGGCATCATTGGCCGCGCCTATTACGGCCACGCCTGGTACGACAACGCACGCGCCTCGATCGGCCGCGGCAAAGAGGCGCCGGTGCCGGGCTGGCTGGACTACGACCTCTGGCAAGGTCCGGCCCCGCGCCGGCCCTACCACGATAACCTGATCCACTACAACTGGCACTGGTTCTGGCACTGGGGCACCGGCGAGGCCCTCAACAACGGCACCCACGAAGTGGACGTCTGCCGCTGGGCGCTGGGCGTGGACTGGCCTAGCCGCGTCTCCTCCAACGGCGGGCGCTACCAGTTCGAGGATGACTGGGAAACCCCCGACACGCAGGTCATTGCCCTGGATTATCCCGACCGCAAGACCATTAGCTGGGAAGGCCGAAGCTGCAACAAGTATCCCGTCGAAGGCCTGGAACGCGGCGCCATGGTCTATGGCACCAAGGGCGCCGTGCTGCTGGACAGCAACAATTACACGGTATTCGACGAGAAGAAGAAAGTGGTCAAGCAGGTCAATGAGAAGTCCGAAGCCGACGCCACCAACATCCTTAGCGCGACCGGCGCGCGGCTGGACCAGTTGCATTTCAAGAACTTCGTCGAGGCCATCAGGAACGGCACCCCGGTCAACTCCCCCATCGAGGAAGGCCACAAGAGCGTCACCAGCCTGCACCTGGGCAACATCGCCTGGCGTGTCGGCCACGAGCTGCATTGCGACCCCGCCAACGGTCACATCCAGAATGACCCGAAAGCGGCCAAGCTGTGGAAGCGCGACTATGAACCGGGCTGGGCGCCCACCGTATAAGAAAGCTGGAGTCTTGAGTCCAAAGTCCTGAGTCTAACGTCCCACGTTCAGAGCATCATCATTATGAGAAAACTAGCAGTATTGGCCCTTGCGGTCGTGGCAGGTGCGTCCGTTCTGGCAGGAACTGACGCCAACTCCTCCAGCGCAGCCGACAAGCTGGGCTGGCAGTTGGCGGTGCACGCCTACACGTTCCGCAAGTTCAGCATCTTCCAGTGCATTGACAAGACCGCCGCCCTCGGCCTCAAGTACATGAGCCTGTCCGGCTCCGTAAGCCTCGACGGCTCGAACAGCGTCACCACCGTGACGCTCTCAGACCAGGACGCCCAACGCATCAAGGATGCCGCGACTGCCAAGGGCCTCAAGCTGGTCAATATCGGCGTGGTCAAGCTGCCGCCCGATGAGGCCGAGAGCCGCAAGGTCTTCGACTTCGCCAGGAAGATGGGCATTGACACCCTGGTGGCGGAGCCTGAGCCCGCGGCCCTGGATACGGTCGAGAAGCTCTGCAAGGAATACAACATCAAGGTTGCCATCCACGATCATCCCAAGCCTTCCCATTACTGGAACCCGGATACCGCGCTGGCGGCCGTCAAGGGCCGGACGCCGCTGATGGGCGCCTGCGCCGACACCGGCCATTGGCTCCGCTCGGGCCTTGACCCC
>DATKNZ010000387.1:0-10487 GCA_035541055.1 Candidatus Acidiferrum sp.
GCCTTCGGAGTTCGGAGTTCGCGGCCCTCAGGCCACGGTGATCTCCTTGCTCAGATAAACATCCTGGACGGCATTGAGCAGGGCGATGCCCTCCTTCATGGGCCTCTGGAACGCTTTGCGCCCGGAGATGAGCCCCATGCCGCCGGCGCGTTTGTTGATGACTGCGGTCGTTACCGCGCTAGCCAGGTCGGCGGCCCCTTTGGATTCGCCGCCGCTGTTGATCAGGCCGGAGCGGCCCATATAGCAATTCGCCACCTGGTACCGGCACAGGTCAATCGGGTGGTCGCTCGTCAGCTCGGTGTAGATGCGCTCGTCGTACTTGCCGTAGCTATGCCCCCCGGCGCTCATCGCCTTGTAGCCGCCGTTATTCTCGGGCAGCTTCTGCTTGATAATGTCCGCCTGGATGGTCACGCCCAGGTGGTTGGCCTGGCCGGTCAGGTCGGCGGAAACGTGGTAGTCCTTGTCCTTCTTGAACGCGCTGTTGCGCAGGTAGCACCACAGCACCGTGGCGAGGCCAAGCTCATGCGCGTGCGCGAAAGCCTCCGCCACCTCGACAATCTGCCGCCCGCTTTCCTCGGAGCCGAAGTAGATGGTCGCGCCGACGGCCGCCGCGCCCATGTCCAGGGCCTGCTTCACGGTGCCGAACATGATCTGGTCGAACTTGTTGGGGTAGGTGAGCAGCTCGTTGTGGTTGATCTTCACCAGGAAGGGGATCTTGTGCGCGTATTTGCGGGCGACCGAGCCGAGCACGCCGTAGGTCGAGGCGACGGCATTGCAGCCGCCTTCGATCGCCAGCTTGACGATGTTCTCTCCGTCGAAGTAGTCCGGGTTTTTGGCGAAGCTGGCGCCGGCGGAGTGCTCGATGCCCTGGTCCACGGGCAGGATGGAAAGGTAGCCGGTGCCTCCCAGCCTTCCGTGGTTCACCATCCGCTGCAGGTTGCCGAGCACGCGGTTGTTGCGGTCGGTAAGGGCGTAGAGCCGGTCCACGACGTCCGGGCCGGGCAGGTGCAGGCGTTCCCTGGAAATCTTGGGATGCTTGAAACCGAGCAGTGATTCGGCTTTATCGCCGAGAAGCTGTGAGATGTTTGTCATATTATTTATGCTGTACGACGGATGCTTGAGGATGCTCCGCCCGGCGGGCCAAAACAAGGTGGATTACGAGGGGCAACTACCCCTACCCAGGCTTTACCTTTCTTGCTCCGCTCAGCGCAAAATCCACAACCCCCGCACTGTAAATCATTTGTTGCACCGCCTTTGATTGGGTTTATGTTCAGGGCATGGATTGGCAGCAGTTGGTGTCACTGGCCATTGTGGGTTCCGCCGCAGGTTTCCTGCTGTGGAGCAAAGTGCGCCGGCCGAAATTCAGCTTTAAGCGGGACACGCATTGCGGGTGTGTGGCTGCCGTTTCCCCGCAGGCATCCATCGTGTTCCACGCGCGCAAAGGAGAACGCCCCCAGGTGCGAGTCAGGGTAACCTGACAGTTGGCTTGCCGGCTCGCCCCCGCCGAGATATAATCCCTTGCGCTAAGATGGCCATGTGCAAAGTCAGCTCCTCCGTGCATTTTGTGACTCGCTCTGCCCACGGCGGCAACGATCCAACGTCGCGGGCGCATTGGGTCCCCAACACGGATGTGTATGCGACGGACAACGGGCTGGTGGTGAAAGTGGAACTGGCGGGCATGCGCAGCGAGCACCTGGAAATCACCGTCGAGGGTAATCGTCTGCGCATCTGCGGCAACCGGCCCGACGGCTGCCGGGCGGCCAAGGCGAGCTTCCTGGTCATGGAGATCAACTACGGCCCCTTCGAGAGCGTGCTGGAGATGCCCAACGGCTACGATCTGAGCCAGGCCAAAGCCGCTTACCTGAACGGCTTCCTGCGCATTGACGTGCCCGTCGTCCAACGGCAGGCTAAGCATACAAAAGTGCCGGTCGCCGAAGGAATGTAGCGCGTGTCTCACGCTCTCCCGGCCAGGCAAGCCTGCAACCAACCGAGCAACCGCGCTGCCGTCAGCGCCCGCAGGTTTCACAGGCTGTGGGGAAGAAGGTGAGGCTTCCGGCGAGGGGTAAACCCGCGGGTGAACTTCGCTCGAGCACCGGCATCTGATTAAGAATGGCGCGAACATGAGCACGCCCGACACCGAATTCATCAGTATCCTGGGAGCCGCTGGCAGCCCGGAAGCCCCGGCCCGCGTCTCATCCAGTTCCCTGCCGGAGAAGCTCCCTATTCTCGGCCTGTCGGACATTGTGATCTTTCCCGGGATGGTCGCGCCGCTGCTGGTCGAGACCGCCCAAAGCACCAAGCTGATTGACGACGTGGTGGGCGGCGACCGCCTGCTGGGCGTGGCCTTGCAGAAGAACGCCGAGGCCGAGAATCCCCTGCCCCACGAGATGCACAACGTCGGCTGCGCGGCCCGCGTCCTCAAGATGCTCAAGTTCCCCGACAACACCGTGCGCGTGCTCGTCGAGGGCCTCTGGCGGATCCGCATCAAAGACTACCCCAGCACGGAGCCCTACCTTTGCGCCAAATACGACCTGGTGCAGGACCTGAAAGAGGACTCAGTGGAGCTGACCGCGATGATGCGCAACGCGCAGGGCCAGTTCCAGGAGATCATCAAGCTCTCGCCCGCCCTTTCCGAGCAGGTCAAGATCGCCGCGCTCAACACGGAGGACCCCGGCCACTTTACCGACCTGGTCGCAGTGAACCTGAACCTGGCGCTGGAGGAGCGGCAGACGTTGCTGGAAACCAACTCAGTGAAGGAGCGCCTGACCCGCCTGCTGCCCATGCTCAACCGCGAGCACGAAGTGCTAACGCTCAGCTCGAAGATTCAGAGCGAAGTAGCCACTTCCATCTCGAAGACCCAGCGCGATTTCTTCCTGCGCGAGCAGATGCGTGCCATCCAGCGCGAACTGGGCGAGACCGACCCCAATGCCGGCGAGATCCGGATGTTGCGCGAGAAGATCGAGCAAGCTGACCTGCCCGCCGAGGCCAAGCAGGTCGCGACCCAGGAAGTGGACCGGCTCCAGCAAATGCCTCCCGCGGCGGCCGAATATGGCGTGAGCCGCCATTACGTGGACTGGATCCTCGCGCTGCCATGGACGAAGGAGACGCCGGACAAGATTGACCTCGCCGAGGCCGAGCGCATCCTCAACGAGCAGCATTACGGCCTGCACAAGGTCAAGGACCGCCTCCTGGAGTTCCTGGCCGTGCTCAAGCGGCGCAAGCAAATCAAAGGGCCCATTCTCTGCCTGGTCGGTCCGCCGGGTGTGGGCAAGACCTCCCTGGGCCGCAGCGTGGCGGATGCGCTGGGACGCAAGTTCGCCCGCATCGCGCTCGGCGGCATGCGGGATGAAGCCGAGATTCGCGGCCATCGCCGCACCTACGTCGGCGCGCTGCCCGGCCGCATTATCCAGACTCTGCGCCGTGTCGAGAGCCGCAATCCGGTCATCATGCTGGATGAGCTGGACAAGGTGGGCGCCGACTTCCGCGGCGACCCTGCCTCCGCTCTGCTCGAAGTGCTGGACCCGGCCCAGAACAATACCTTCACCGATCACTACCTCGATCTGCCGTTCGACCTGTCCCGCGTTCTGTTCATCACCACCGCCAACTGGCTCGATCCCGTCCACCCGGCTTTGCGCGACCGCCTGGAGGTGATTGAGCTGCCGAGCTACACCGAGTCTGAGAAGCTGCAGATTGCTAAGCGCTACCTGGTGCCGCGCCAGCTTGAAGAGCACGGCCTTTCGCGCAAGGAAGTCCGTATTCCCGACGCCACCCTGCGCCGCGTCATACACGATTACACCCGCGAGGCGGGCGTGCGCCAATTGGAGCGGGAAATTGCCGCCCTCACACGCAAGGCAACGCGCCGCATCGTGAGCGATGGTCATCTCGCCGGGCCGCTGGTCATGGAGCCCGGCACGCTGGGAGATTACCTCGGCGCCGCCAAATTTGTCAGCGAGTCAGCGGAAACGATAAAGGAGTATGGCATTGCGACCGGCCTGGCCTGGACGCCCGTAGGCGGGGAGATACTTTTCATTGAGGCGACCCGGATGCCCGGCAAAGGCAACCTGCTGCTCACCGGCTCGCTGGGCGACGTGATGAAGGAGAGCGCGCAGACAGCGGTCAGCTTTCTGCGCAGCCAGGCCAAAAGCCTTAACCTGGACCTGAGCGAGTATTCCAAATACGACCTGCACATCCATGTGCCCGCCGGTGCAACGCCCAAGGACGGGCCCAGCGCCGGCGTGGCATTGCTGGCGGCTCTGGCCTCGTTGCTGATGCGCCGCCGCATCCGCTCGGAAGTGGCCATGACCGGCGAGATCAGCCTGCGTGGCCGGGTCCTGCGCGTGGGCGGCATCAAGGAAAAGGTGCTGGCCGCCGCCCGCTTCGGCATCAAGGAAGTCATCCTGCCCGATCAGAACCGGGCGGACTGGACCGAAGTGCCCGAGGAGGTCCGCAAAAAGCTCACCGTTCATTTCATCCGGCATATTTCAGAGCTGCTCCCGTTGGCGCTGAGGCCCAAGTAGGGAACGGATGGCGACTGAGCAAGGCCCCGGGCGTATGAGAGTGGCAGCGAAGTTTCGGCAACCGTTGACTGCGCCTGTCGCGTGTTGCGTTTTGCGTGGATTCGGCTTGGCTATCGGCTATCGGCTTTCGGCTATTCTCGATCTCCTGGCGGCGGTTGCGGCTCTGCCGCGCTGGGTAACCCTGTTCCTTGTCCTGACTGCCCCCGCTGCGTGCCTTGCCCAGCGGGCCACCGAGAACAACCCGCCGCCCCTGCCCGCGGCACAGGCTAAAGCCGAGGCCCAGGTCCTGGTGGCGGAACTGCTGGCCCAGAAGCCCGACCAGAACTCGACCAATGCCGGCCAGGTTAGGATTCGCGCCCAGGACGGCAAGGAAGCCAGCATACCGGCTCGCTTCGAGGTCTTCTGCACGCCCACGAACTGGATGAGCATTTACGAGACCCTGGCCTCGGCTGATGGCGCGCCCAAGGAGCGGCTGACGGTGATCCATAGCGGCGACCGGCCGAACCAGTATCTCCTCAGCGAGCCGGCCAGCCCCGGTGACACTAACCTCGTCACCCGGCAACTGGCTCCCAGCCAAACGATGATCCCCTTTGCCGGTTCCGACTTCTGGGTAGCAGACCTCGGCCTCGAATTCCTCCACTGGCCGCGGCAACGGCTGCTCAAGACCGACATGCGCCACAGCAGGTCCTGCTACGTGTTGCAAAGCACCGATCCGAACCCCGTGCCCGGCGGGTATGCGCGGGTCGTATCCTGGATCACCGTGGACACTCCCCATGTCCCGGTCCACGCCGACGCCTACGATTCGCGCGGCAACCTCCTGAAGCAGTTTGACCCAACCAACATCGAGAAGATCAATGGCGCCTACCAACTCGCCGAGATGGAGATGCGCAACCACGCCACCGGCTCCCACACCTGGATCAAGTTCGACTTGAGCCGGTAGCCGGATCGGTCGTATCTCGTTAGAGCTAAGCCACTTAAGGCACTGCATCGGTAGGCAGGTCCCGCCTGCGGCGCTACTGGGGGAAGCTCAACAACATGCCCCTCACTCGTCCGTAGCCTCCCCGTATCCTCCCCGTTACCCCTCCGGAGTACCTCTGATAGCCTATCAGAGGTACTCCGGAGGGGTAACGGGGAGGATACGGGGAGGCTACGGATGAATGAGCGCCAAGGTGAGGGGCTGGGGCGAGGGCCGGACGATCGGCCGGGCGGGTCGGGCGTTGAAGACGGCTTCCAAGAACCGGACGCGGGCGTTGGTAGCGCGCGAATCTTGAATGCGACTCCAGGCGAATGATTGCGGACGAGATAGCCTTCATCGCCTCGCAGATGCTTTCGCGGCGTGACACAACCGGCAACGCCGTGTCTAATTGCTATTGAAGACCAACGTGAGCGAGCCGGTCGCAGAACGTAGCAGGCCCAGGTCGCCCCAGGTCTCGGTCCGAGGGCGCAAGGACCAGGGCAGCCCCATGTCCCGCCCCTTGGCTCGCGCGAACTCGCCGCTGGAGGCGTTGCGCGACTCCAAGTTCGCCGAGATCTACAACGAGCACAGCAAAGCGATCTTCTACCTGGCCTTGCGGCTGCTTAGCGACCCGGAGAAGGCGGAGGACGCCACGCACGACGTCTTTCTGAAGGCTTTCCGCAAAATGGACCAGTTTCGCGGGGAGTCTTCCTGGAGGACATGGCTGTATCGCATCACCATCAACCACTGCCGCAACCTGCAGCAGGGCTGGAATGAGCGGCACATGTTCAGCAACGCCGATGAGGCGATCTGGGAGACCACCGCCGCCAAGAGCGATTCGCCCCTGCGCGTGCTCGAGACGAAGGAGTTGGGTCAGCGGATTCAGAAGGCACTCGATGGGTTGCCGCCGGAGTACCGTTTGCTCCTGCTGCTCGTGGCCGACGAGCAAATGAGCTACGAGGAGGTCGGCGCGCTAACGGAACAAACCGCGGACGCGGTGCGGGGCAAGCTGCATCGCGCCCGGAAAGCCTTTACCGCGCTATTTGAGAAGACTGCCTGAGGTGCCCTATGAATCAGCAGAGCAAACTGAATCCGCAGGAACAGGAGCAGGCGCAACACCAGGCCGGCGCCGAGCAGACCCAGCAAGCCGCCGCGCGGGAGTTCGCGACGCCTGAGGAGTTGCTGCGGCACGATGCTCTGCACACCCCGGTGCCTCCCGCCATCGCCCACCGCCTGGCGGAGTCCATCGGCAAGCCGGCCCCTCGCCCGCTGCCGTGGTGGCGCCGGCTGTTCGGCGGCTCGAATACCTAACGCTATGCAAAACCCAATCCAGAGATTCTTTTCCTCCCTGCCGCTGGGAGCGCGGGTGCTCGTGTTCCTGTATTTGGTCGGTTACCCCCTCGCATTGCTCGGGCACTACACGCATACCGCCGACCTGTATGACTGGCTGGGACTGTGGCCACCGCTCGTGCGGAAGGGCGAAGTTTGGCTGCTGGTCAGTTACGCGTTCCTGCCGAACGGACCGGTGGATTGGGTGGTGAGCATCTTCTGGCTGGCGACGCTGGTTTCGGTCATGGGCCGCCATTGGTCCGCAGGAGAGATGTGGGGCTATTGCCTGCTGGCCACGCTCGTGGGCGCCTTGGTGGTTTTCGTGGCAAACCCGGCGCTGTGCGGCCCAGTGGTGGGCAACGGCGCGATGATTTTCGCGCTATTGGCCGCATGGTATCGGCTGTACGGGCGCGAGCGGCTAATCCTGCTGGGCTTCGGCGAGATCTCTGTCCGGCAGGCTACGGTTATCGTGGCGGTGATCGAGGTGCTGGTCTCGTTGTTCTGCCTGGGGTGGCTGGTGACGCTGGCAATGATGAGCGGTGGCGTGGCTGGGTGGTTCTACCTGTACCTGCGGGGAAAAACAGCTATGAACCGTCGCAGCCAGGTGGTGGGTTCCGAGCGCATAGCCCGGCTGGAATTGTGAGCAAAGGTTTTCGCTCCGCAGGCTGCGATGCCGGAATGCGCTGACTTCACATGCCAATTCACACGCCGGACTCTGTAGGGGAGTGCGTTTCGCCTGCGGCCTCGGGTAGGGACGCCTCGCCGAGGCGTCCGTCTTCCGGCGGCAGCGGACGCCTCCGTGAGGCGTCCCTACCTTGCAGCCTATCGCCGTCTCAATCAGAGTGCGGAGTTTTCGGGCCAAGGGCAGGTGAGACGCACTGCCCTGTTGTGCGGTCCCGTCCCGCCCTGGCGCAGTCGCGACTTGCCGCTGCGCGCGCCGCCTTGGCCGATTGCCGCCTGTGCGCCCACCAGTGCGGCGTGAACCGGTTGGCCGGCGAGCTGGGCCGTTGCCACGCGGGCCCCAGCGCGAGGGTTTTCTCTGCCCAGGTCGAAGTGGGTGATGAGCTGGAACTGGTCCCCACGTTTGCGATCGCGCTGAGTGGTTGCGACCTGCGCTGCGATTTCTGCCTTACCGGCGCGGAGAGTTGGAATCCGCGCGCCGGGCAACCGTTGCGGCCCGAGGTCCTCGGACGGCGCGCCGCGGCGGCCCTGGCGGACGGCGCGCGCTCGGTAATGCTCCTCGGCGGCGAGCCTACGGTGCACCTGCCGTCAGCCTTGGAGATCGTCGCAACCATGCCGGCTGGCGCCAAGCTGGTGTGGAAGACCAATGCTCACGGTACGGCCCAGGCCAGGGAATTGCTGGAAGGGCTGTTCGATGTCTGGCTGGCGGATTATAAGTTCGGCAACGACATATGCGCCGAGCGCCTGGCCAGGGTTGGCAACTACAGCGCCATCGTGCGGGAGAACCTGCTTTGGGCCAGCCGGCACAGCGAGCTGATTGTGCGCCACTTGCTAATGCCCGGGCACCTCGAGTGCTGCTGGCGCCCGGTAGCCGAATGGCTCGCGTTGGAACTGCCCGACACCAAGGTCAGTCTGCGCCCGGCCTTCTGGCCCGCCTGGCACGCGGACCGGCACACGGAACTGCGCCGCACCGTGCCGGCGCAGGAGAGCGAGCGCGCATTTGACCTGGCTCGTGCCCTCGGTCTGAAACTGGTGCCATGAGCCGGCGACGCCCCCGTCCAAAGCCGGGCACCGGGGCAAGCCAAAAACGCCGCAAGCAGGGCAGGGGAGGGCGAGCCTCCACGGACATTTTAATCCTATCCGACGGCACGGTTCTGGCGCATAATCTCACGCCGGGCATGGCCAAAGTGTTGCATAAGCTCAACCCGAACGACGCGACGATCCGTGCTCGGGCCGAACGCAAGCCCAAGGAGGCGCAGTGAACTTCCAGACCGAGATTGAGACCCTGATCCGCGCTCGCTATCCCATCCTCTACATCATCACCAGCGAGGAGATGCGGGTGCAGAACATCCTGGTGGAGATCGCGGCCAAGCGGCAGAAAAAGGTCTTCGAGTGGACCTACAGCTCGGGGATCGTTCCCGCCGGCTCGTCCATCCAATCCCAGAAAAGCCGCAGCCCGGCTACCAAGGACCCGCTGGCGGCCCTGGATAGCGTCATCGAGCAGGTCGAGCCCGCCATCTTCCTGTTCAAGGACTTCCACCCGTTTCTGACGCGGAACAACTTCGCCGTGATCCGGCGGCTCAAGGACATCGCCCTTCACCTGAAGAACAGCTATAAGACCATCGTGCTCATTTCACCCGTGATGGAGATCCCGGCCGAGCTGGACAAGGAGGTCACCGTTATCAACTTCCTGCCGCCGTCGAAGGAGGACCTTTCGGCACTGCTGGACAAGATTATCGAGGACCTGAAAGGGTCGAAGCAGGTGCAGATCGAGATGGATGATGAGGGACGGGAGCGGCTGCTGCAGGCGGCGCTGGGGCTGACACTGGGCGAGGCGGAGAACGTCTTCGCCAAGATCATCGTGAAGAATCAGCGCCTGAGCGCTGACCATGTGAACGAGGTCTTTGCGGAGAAGCAGCAGATCATCCGCAAGAGCGGGCTGCTGGAGTATTACGCGGCGGATGAGGACTTCACGAGCGTGGGCGGGCTGGCGGTGCTCAAGGACTGGCTGAACAAGCGCGTCGTGGCGTTCACGGCGGAGGCGCAGGCCTTTGGTCTGCCCGCACCCAAGGGGATCCTGCTGCTGGGCGTGCAGGGCTGCGGCAAGAGCTTGTGCGCGAAAGCGGTTTCCCGGCTGTGGCAATTGCCGCTGCTGCGTTTCGACATGGGCCGCATGTTCGGCAGCCTGGTGGGGTCTTCCGAGGAGAACGTCCGCCGCGCCATCGCCGTGGCCGAATCCATCGCGCCGGCCGTGCTCTGGGTGGACGAAATAGACAAGGCGTTTGTGGGCTCGCAGAGCTCAGGCGTGACGGACGGCGGCACCACCGCTCGCGTGTTCGGCACCTTCCTGACCTGGTTGTCGGAGAAGAGCGCACCGGTGTTTGTCGTGGCCACTGCCAACGACGTCTCGCAATTGCCGCCGGAACTGCTGCGCAAGGGCCGCCTGGACGAGATATTCTATGTGGATTTGCCTTCCAAACAGGAGCGGGCGGAGATCTTCCGCATTCACCTGGCCAAGCGCAATCGGCGCCCCGAGGATTTCGATTTCTTCGCCCTAATGGCGGCCAGCCAGGACTTCAGCGGCGCGGAGATCGAGGAGGCCATCATCAGCGCGCTCTACGACGCGTTCTATGCGAAGGAGGAGTTGACAACGGCGCACGTGGTGGAGGCCCTTAGCCAGACCGTGCCGCTGGCCAAAACGATGGCCGAGAAGATCGCCGCGCAACGGAACTGGGCCCGCGGCCGCGCCCGCAACGCCAGCGTGCCGCGAGGAGCGCAGGAAGCGGAGCAGGTGCCGGTCTGAGGAGGATTACGCCGACGAGCATAGGGCGGAGCCACGCTGAGAGCCGGACAGTTCGATTGACCGGCGAGCCCCCGGTGCATACGTCGTGCCATGGCCGTCGGCGCGGGCTGGGGAAGCTGCGAAACTCGTCAGAATGGGCCTTTACAGCCGCCGGTCAGGGCGCCAGTTGGAGCCGGTAGAAGCGCTCGGTGTTCGTGGCCGG
>DATKNZ010000388.1:0-4924 GCA_035541055.1 Candidatus Acidiferrum sp.
ACCTCCCCGTATCCTCACCGGAGAACCTCTAACTTCAAGTTAGAGGTTCTCCGGTGAGGATACGGGGAGGTAACGGTGTGACAACGGAGGGACCAGCGAGGCGTCAGGGCGACAGTTCGCTGTATCTTCTGGCCACGCGCCTGGGAGTGGAGCTAGGCTGGGCGGCATGAGCGCGAAACTGGCCTGGGTAGCCGCGGGCTGGCTTTTGCGGCAAGGGGGTAGGGCGCAGGCTGCAAGTTACCAAAGCCGGGGTAGCGCGCCGTGGCCCGGGCGATACGGACGGCTTGTGACATGAATTCCAGAATCAGTGCCTTGGCGGTGGTAGTGCTGGCGGGGACCTGCTTGCCGGGTCTTGCCCAGACTTGCCCAATTACGCTAGCCATCCACCCCTCGAGTCCCGGTTACGTGATCCCTACCAATTACCTTGGGCTATCCGTATCCAGCATGAGCATTGACGGCGACAGCGGCTACACGAAGTGCTTCACCACCGCGAACACGCAGATGGTCAATCTCTTCAAGCAAGTCGGCGTAAAGCATCTGCGCACGATCATGGGAAAGGCCAACCCGAGCAATACCGACCCTTCCAACTCGCAGGTGGACTCCTTCTTCGACTTTGCCGCCGCCGCCGGCGTAAGCCGCATCATCTGGTCAATGCACCTCTACAACGCCGACCCTGGCGTGGTCACCAACTGGTCGAACAACAAGGCCGTTGCTACCCATATTTGGAACACCACCACGGCGCAAGGCACGGTAGAACGCAACCTGCTCGAGTCCTTTGCCTTCGACAACGAACCGGACTGGCTTAAAACCATCTGCTGCGCGGACCCATTGATCACCGGGTACTATACGCCGACCAACAACGGCTACATTGACAAGTGGAAGATCTGGTACGAGACGATCCACGCCGCTGGAGTCGCACCCGGCGCGAGCTTCTCCGGCCCGGACACCGGTAGCGAGTGGCCGGCGGCGACCACTACGAGCGTCGATACCTCCATCGGCGGGGTGCCTTTCACATTGCGGTTCGCCACGGACGCACGCACCAATATCATCACCGCCACGCAGCATTTCTACGGTGCGAGTTCCAGTGGCCTTTCCGCGGACGACATGGCCGAGGCCTGCCTGTCCGCGTCCTGGGTCACCAACTACTACCCGGCGCTGGCCAATGACGCGCTGGCCGGCGCAGCCAACTGGCCCACAAGTAATGCTGGCGCGCCCATGCCTTATCGGTTCACGGAGTGCAGCGCCTTCAACAACGGCGGCGGGAACAAGGCCAACCACATCTTCGCCACCGCTCTATGGGCGCTGGACTTCTATCACTGGTGGGCCCAACAGGGTTGCGCGGGCATGAACCCTTTCACGCGCACCGTCCAATACAACTCTCCCATCTATTACGACGGCACCAACTACACAGCCGCGCCTTACGCCTACGCGATGAAAGCCTTCGCCCTGGGCGGCGGCGGCAGCGTGATCGGCCCGGGTCAGTTCGCCATCAGCAACCCCAGCAACATAAATGTAACCGCTTATGGCGTGGTCAATGCCACCAACCTCTACGTGACCGTCATCAACAAGACCTTCGACACTGTGGGCTCGAGCACCGCCGCGGTGAGCATTCCGGCCCCCACCGGCTTTGCCCTGAAACAGGCCCGGTGCGTTGTGCTCTCTGGCGGAGCGACTGCGGGCGCGTCCGGAAATGGGACGATCGAGGGCGCGTGCCTGGGCGGCACCGAAATCCCGAACGACGGCTCTTCCTGGGCCGGAACGTGGACGGCGCTCCCCGTGAGCGCCGGCGGAGTCAGCCTCTCCGTGCTGCCGACGACCGCCGCGATCATCGCCCTCCAGATCCAGCCCCTGCCCGAGTTGCAGGCCGCGACCAGCGGTGGCGACGTGCAGCTCACCGTTTCTATGCCGACTCCGGCCCAGCTTGCAACACTCCAGGCCTCCACAGATCTGAGGAACTGGACCAACCTCTGCACCAACACGCCGCCCTTTACGTTCACCGACCTGATCGAGCAAACCCCCCCGTGCCGCTTCTATCGCGCGCGTCTCGGGCCTTGAGGAAGAAACGTCGGTGCCGGGATCCGCGGCAAAGCCTATCGCCCTGGGCCGGCCCCCATAGCTCCGTCCGCAAGCAGCCTGACGCCGGCGGGCGGGCAAGGCGGCAAAAAAAGAACCCCGCCATTGCCGTGTGTAACAGTTCCTTTGAACTTCTTAGAAACAGTCGGGACTCGCGGAATTGCTTTCGACGTCCAGTAAAGGCCTGTCGGCCACAACTCCCGCTAAAGCCCCTTGATTACTCAACTACGGTTCAAGGACATAGTTTCTAATCACGAGCATAGGCAGGGTAAATCCTGCAAAATCTGCCTTCCAAAGAACCGCCGCTGCGCGAGAGCCCGATGGCGTCCCTGCAGCCCTTTGTGCTGATACTTTCCAACGCCTCCGCAAATTTCTCAAGCGAAATTTTTGCGACCCGAGAGAGCACGTTCGCGAACCCGCTCCACCTCCGTGCGGGCCGCGAGCCTCTCGACATGCTCACGCTTGACCTCGCCTGCCATTAAAGTGAGGGCGTTCGCGGCCCCGGCAGCACAGGCCCAGCGGCAGGCCTCGCCCAAGTCGTCGCCCCGCAATAGCCGCCAGACCAGCCCCGCGCTGAAAGCGTCCCCGGAACCGATGGGGTTGACGGCGACGACGTCCGGCGGGTGAACGCGCCAAACGGTCCGGCCATCGAAGGCCAGCGCCGGGTCCTTGCCCGCCGTGACCACGACGCGTTCGGCGCCGAGCTCCCGGAGTTCGCGCATGGCCGACAGCACGGCGGCCCGCGTAGTGAGCGGGCGTCCCACGGTGGCGGCCAGCTCCGCACGGTTCGGCTTCACGAGCCCTGGCCCGCCTTTCAGCGCGTCCAGCAACGCCGGACCTTGCGCATCTACAAGGGAAAGCACTCGGGCTCGGCCAGCCATGCGCGTGCAGTCGAGATAGAAGTCCCGGGGCGCCTCCGGCGTGAGTGTGCCGGACATGATTATCGCCCGGCAAGTCTCGAGGTGTGTGCGGACCACGCGTGCCAGCTCCTTATATTTGTCGCCCGGGACGGCGCGGCTTTCCTCGACCAATTCGGTCTGTGTGCCTGCCGCTTCATCGAGCACCGTAATGCACTGGCGCGTGGGCTCGGCAACCTGCACGAAAGCGAGGCCGATCCCGCGCTCCTTAAGGATGTGCCTGATGACCTCCCCACGCACGCCGCCCAGGAAACCGGCCGCGATGACGCGTTCGCCCAAAGCGTTGAGGACTTTGGCCACATTGACCGATTTGCCAGCCGCGCCCTCCACAGTGGTCGCCGCGCGATTCACAGAGCCGACGGCAAGCGAACGGAAGCTCATGACCCGCTGAACGGCAGGGGTTGCCCCGAGGCAGAGAATCGGTCGCGTCGCCTTCACGGGCTGAAGCGTAGCTACGGTCCTGTCGCCAGAGCAAGGCTGCTGCGGCGTCTGATGCCCCCGCCCCAGCGCCACTGTCCTGCTTGTTTGGCTCCCAAAGCCCCAAATCCGAAAGAACTCCGCACGCCGAAACCGGCGCCGAACGCGACGACACAGGCCGGCGGTCGTGTCTTGCGGCCTACAGAGGCGCGGCATACCCTGCGCCGCGGACGCATGGCTCGCATCATCTTTGTTACGGGAACCGACACTGGCGTGGGCAAAACGATCGTGACCGGGCTCCTGCTGCAGCATTTGCGGCGCAGGGGTTGCCACGCCCTGGCAGTGAAGCCTTTTTGTTCGGGCGGACGGGGGGACGCACGGCTGCTCCACGCGCTCCAAGACCGAGAGCTGACGCTGGGGGAAGTCAACCCTTTCTACTTTGACCAGCCCTTGGCCCCGCTCGTGGCAGCGCGCAGGCAGGGGGTGAAGATCGGGCTGGAGAACGTCCTGAATCGGATTTCACGCGTAGCCCGCGGCTGCGAGTGCCTCCTGGTGGAGGGATCTGGCGGACTGTTCGTACCGTTGGGAGAGGGCTATAGCGTCGCGGATTTGATCGCTAAATTGGGCTGCCCGGCCATCGTGGTTTCGCGCAATCACCTGGGCACCATCAATCATACGCTGCTGACGTTGCTGGCGATGCAACAGGCTGAAATCCAGCCACTTGCGGTTGTTCTGGTGGCTCAGGGCCGGCCTGATCCTTCCGCTGCGTCCAACCTCTCAATCCTGGCGAAGCTGGCGGGTGACGTCCCCGTTTTTCCACTGAGGTTCCTTGGAAGGAATCTGACCACCTCGGGTGCCCTGAGACGGGCTGAAAAAAAAGTTAAGAAAACGCTTGCAGAGATTCTCTGCCAGGGTATGGTTGGCACCCGTTCTTTGCAATTGGGGAAGTTAAAGGGCCTGAAAAAAGTTGAAGAAACATTTTGACAGGCTTAGCTGGATTGATAAATTAACACCAGTTGCGAGTGCGCAACCCCGGCTGAAAAAATCGTAAAAAAGTTTTTGACAGCCGGCGCGGCCTAGATAAAATGGCCGCGAATTAACAAAGGTCTGAGTGGCCGAGTTAAAAGTGATTAAATCGGCGCTCAGGTTTTTTGTCCCCTGAATGGGGCCAAAACCCCGCGAGAGGGCGCCGGAAATGAGGGTGCGTTGCGGATGGCGCGTCTGGCGAAAGAGAAGCTTTTAGGGTGGCAACACCCGCTGCTCATTGAAAATTGAATTGTGCGATAAGTTAAGAGCCCCTTTGGGCGGAGCCAGTTAGTGGCGATGCCCGAAGAGTTTTAAATGAATTAAGACCGCCCGGTCTCACGGCCGGGCATCAGTCGAATCAACTAACGTTTTTTAACGGAGAGTTTGATTCTGGCTCAGAACGAACGCTGGCGGCGTGGATAAGACATGCAAGTCGAGCGCTGGTTACAGGGTAGCAATATTCTGTAATCGGAGCGGCGCAAGGGTGCGTA
>DATKNZ010000389.1:0-7977 GCA_035541055.1 Candidatus Acidiferrum sp.
TGGGGATTACTTGCCTGGGCTGGCTGGGGCTGTACCAGGAGAGGTGCGCCACGTCCGAGCCCGTCGCCTGGTAATACTCCATCTTGAGATCGTAGCGCACGCCGGCCTGCAGCGGAATCGTGCCGACCACGTCGGAAGCCGTCTTGTTCGTCCAGGCATTGATGATGAGCTGGTCATTGACCCACACCTTGACGCCGTCGTCGGTATTGGCGTCAAAGTAGTAGGTTTCCGAGTACTGCGGCTGCACCTGGCCGAGCCAGCGGACGCAGAAGTAGCCGTTGTTGGGGAAGGGCAGGGTGGTGCTCCAGGTGAAATCGATGTTGGTGTCCAGCCGGGTGAACTTCAGGTTGGCGGGGTTGAAATTGGCGCTGCTGGAGTAGGTGGAGCTGGCGTTGGTGTAGTAGTAGCCCGTCAGGCCCGTGCCGCTGGGCGTTTGCGATGGGTAGATGGTCACGCTGGCGTTGCCGAACGCGCTGACGGTGTAGCCGGGGCCGGGCAGCACGTTGAACGTGGCCACGACCGGCGAGAGCAGGTTGATATTCGCCCGCGGCGCGAGCGTGATCGTCTTCGAGCTGGTGCCGGCGGGCAGGATGACCGATCGCGGCAGCGCGAAGTAATCCACCCCTTCCGTGCCATACCCGGGTCCGGGCCCTGCCAGGGCAAGGCTCACAGTGATCGTATTCAGCGGGAAGCCCCCGCGCGAAACGGTGTATTGGCCAAAGCTGGACGCGTTCTGCCCCGGGTCAGGCTCGATCGCCGTGGGGCCGGTGGCGCTGATACTGATCACGTTCTGCCCCGGCAACCGGCTGAGCACGTAGGCGTAGTCGCTCATCGGCTGGCCGTTGCCATCCAATTGGTTGTTGCTATAGGCCTTCGTGGGATCAAGGCCGAGCTTGTATTCTTCCCAGTCGTTTACTCCGTCACCGTCGGTGTCCACGTCCGCAATGGAAATGCGGAGATACTTGGGCATGAGACCGGCCGGAGCGGTGAGGGTGACGACCGTGCCCGTCCGGGCGACGACGCTCGCCTCGGTCACCCAATTGGACAGGCTGCCGGCGTCCAGCCCGGCGCAGCTTTGCAGGGTGTACTGCTTCCCCAGCGCGCACGACATGCTGACGGTGAGATTGGTGCCGGACTGCGTGATCCCGGTGATGCGCGGGGCAGAAGAAGGGTCGAACGGATTGGTGCCGGCGACGCTCTCCGTGTAATTCGAGGCGCCGTCCCCGTCAGCATCCCCTGTGGGATCGAGCCCGCTCGCGCCGTAGATGAGCTCCCAAATGTCGCTCATCCCGTTGCCATTGAGGTCAATGGTGCGGGCGGGCGCCGCCTGCACGGCGAGGAGAGCCGCCAACAGCGCACGCGGCCAGAGCGGGGCCCGCGACCCGCCCTTGGGTGGCCGACGCGCAGGCGGGGCGGTGGGGGCTGGCCATGCACGCAACATAACGGGGCTAGGTGCGGATTAATGATGCATGACATCAGCGTTCCTGTCAAATGCCCCCGGGAATTTGACCGCGGCGGCGCGCCTGTGCATGTTAGCGCCCATGAGTTGGTTGCGCTTCACTCCGCCTGCCCTGCGGACCGCGCTATGCAGCACGAGCTTCTGAACGCCATAGACCTGGCCCTGGCGGGCCAGTGGGAGGCGGCGCATCGCCTCGTGCAGGAGTATGACGCCGACGCAACGGCTGCGTGGATACACGCGGTGCTGCACAAGATCGAGGGCGACGCGGACAACAGCCGTTATTGGTATCGGCGCGCAGGGAAAATGGCGCACTTCCCTGATGAGCCAAAAGCGGAGCTGGCCGCCATCAAGCAAGGCATCGAGAGCAACGCAGCCTGAGGGGCAGGCAGCCCGGTCGGCTCGTCCTCCCGCTCGTTGCATTGGTAGGGACGCCTCGCCGAGGCGTCCGCCGGCATGGCACGGACGCCTCGGCAAGCCGTCCCTGCCAGTATGCAAGAGGGGCTTGTGGACCCACCTGGCGCATCGAGCACGACGACGAGAACGAGGACGGACGGCGAGTGAAGGGTTGGCGCATCCCGCCTTTCAGAACTGTAATCACCCGGACAGGCTCCCGCTAAAGGGGCGTGGTCTCTTATGGTGACGAACGAGCCCAATCTGAAACATACACATCAATGAACACGAGCCTATCCAACTACGCCTGGTCGGTGCGGAGCGTCACCGACGGGTATGGACGCCGTTTAATCACCTTATGCCGCGTGCCGAACGATGGCCGCTCGCCGCGGCCGGCGCCGGAGTCGGGGGGCTCAACCCGCCGACCAGGCAAAGCAAGGCAGGGTGCCGGGTTGCCACCGCGTTTCCCAAGGCGAGGGAGCCGGCCCTGAGCGATCCGGTTTGGCCGGGGCCGCTCTGAACCCGATAGGCCGACTTGGACGGATGGGTGTCTGACCCATGCCCGAAGGCAGGCGCGGGGCCCGGCGCCACGCTAAGCTGAGGCATTACCGGAGTTCTTCGCCCGATGCAGTGCGGCTAGGTGTAGATGCCGAGGGGATGCGCACAACCGTTTCGCGCGGTGGGTCGAGGGAGGGCTGATGAGGGTTTTGGGAAGCGCCGTGTCACAGAGGGCCGTGGAGGAGTCATTCACTGCGGCACGCGGCGCTTTCCAGTTCGCTGGCCTAGATCTCGACCTGCATGCCCAGCTCGACGACGCGGTTGGCCGGGATGCGGTAGAAGGAGCTGGCGGACTGCGCGTTGCGGCCCATGACGGCGAACAGCCATTGGCGCCAGCGAGCCATCGAGCGGGAACGCGTAGGCAGGATTGTCTCCCGGCTCAGAAAGAAGGTCGTGCGGTGCAGGTTGATGGGCTCGCCGATAAGCCGCGCGCCGGCTAGCAACTCCGGAACATTGGGCTCTTCCATGAAGCCGTAATGGGCAATCAGGCGCTGAAATCCCGCGGCCAGCTTCTGCACCTCCGAGCGTCGCGCCTCGTCCACCTGCGGCACATCGTCCGTGACAATGGTCAGGATGACGTTGCGCTCATGAATGACCTTGTTGTGCTTGAGGTTGTGAAGCAGGGCGATGGGGGTGCCTTCGGGGTTGGCCGTCATGAATACCGCTGTGCCCGGCACCCGCGGCACTTTGCGGTGGCGCTCGATGTCATCCAGGAACATCTCCAGCGGCATCGAGGCCGGGCGCAGCTTGTCCCACACCAATGCACGGCCCTTCTTCCAGGTCGCCATGAGCACGAAGATGATCAGCCCCATCAGGAGCGGAAACCAGCCGCCGTTAACCACCTTCAGCATGTTCGCGACGAAGAAGGCGCCCTCCACGACTACGAACAGTCCGCAGACCAGGAACGCGCGCCAGGGGCCCCAGCTCCACACGCGCCTGGCCGCAAAGAAGAACAGCACCGTGGTCGAGAGCATCGTGAGCGTCACGGCAATGCCGTAGGCGGAAGCCATGTTCGTCGAGGAGCGGAAGCCCAGCACCAGGCCGATGCACGCCAGCATGAGAGCCCAGTTGATGTGCGGCAGATAAATCTGGCCGCGCTCGGTTGAGGAGGTGTGCTTGACCGCCATGCGCGGGAGATAGCCAAGTTGGATAGCCTGAATCGTGAGCGAGAACGCCCCCGAGATCAGCGCCTGCGAGGCGATCACGGTCGCGGCCGTGGCCAGGCCCACCAGCAGGTAAAGGCTCCAGTGCGGGGCCAGCAGGTAGAACGGGTTCTCGATGGCCCTGACGTCATGCAGGATCATTCCGCCCTGGCCCAGGTAGTTCATGAAGAGCGACGGGAGGACCAGGCTGAACCAGGCAATGCGGATGGGCCGGGCTCCGAAGTGGCCCAGGTCCGCATACAGCGCCTCGGCGCCGGTCACGGCCAGGAACACGGCGCCCAGCACAAGAAAGCCCCGCCAGCCGTTCTCCGTAAGGAAATGCAAGCCGAGCCAGGGATCGAACGCCCGCAGAACCTCCGGGTGCACCAGGATCCCTCGCACGCCCAGCAGCGCCAGCGAGCCAAACCAGACAACCATCACGGGCCCGAATACCGCGCCGACCTTCCCGGTGCCGCGACTTTGGCCGGCGAACAGGCCGACGAGAATCAGCACCGTGAGTGGGATGACGAACCGCTCGAAGGCGGGCGTCGCGACATTGAGCCCCTCCACCGCGCTGAGCACGGAAATGGCCGGCGTGATCATGCCATCCCCGTAAAGCAGGGCGGCGCCGAACACACCCAGGCTGATCAACAAGGCGCGGCGACGGCCTGCGCCGGGAGCTTGCCTCGGAAACGCCAACGCCATCAACGCCAGGATTCCCCCCTCGCCCTTGTTGTTCGCCCGCAAGACCAGCGCGAGATACTTCAGCGAGACGATCAGGATCAGGGACCAGAAGATCAGCGACAGCACGCCCAGCACGTTATCGTGCGTAGCCGGCACCGGGTGCGAGCCGGCAAAACACTCGTGCAGCGCATAAAGGGGGCTGGTGCCGATGTCGCCGTACACCACCCCAAGCGCTCCGAGTGTTAATAATGCCAAATAGCGGCCCGTGGCCGGCTTCGATTCCACATTCATCGTCACCTTGCGTGCGAGACGCCTATATTACAGGCCTGGAAACCCGCCCCGTGCACGCGGTGCAGGCAACCTTATGGCATATCCGCCGCAAAACTCAATTCTGCAGTATCGAAGCGCGGACATTCTTGCCCGCGGTGGCTCATGACGGCTTTTACGCACGCTGGCTAAATTGCACCAGCACCTCCCGCCAGTGCGTCGAGAGCTTCAAATCTAGATCATGCTGCGGCCAAATGGCTTACACTCAATGCTTGCGGCTGCGCTTTGTGTTGGCACGCGGGCTGCAAGAGGCGTGCCGCCGTTTCACACCGCGGGTAGCAGGGGCCGCCTCGGAAGAGGCTGGCTGTCCTGTGTGGTGTGCGCGGTTCCGTTAACCCATTACCGAGATGAAGAAGATAGAAGCGATCATAAAGCCATTTAAGCTCGAGGAAGTTAAAGATGCCTTGGGCGAGGTCGGCATTGAAGGGATGACCGTGAGCGAGGTGAAGGGATTCGGCCGGCAGCGCGGGCATACTGAGATTTACCGCGGCAGCGAGTACACGGTGGACTTCCTGCCCAAGATCAAGCTGGAAATCGTGGTGGGCGACGAGGCACTCGATAACGCAGTGTCGGCCATCGTGAAGTCCGCCAAGACCGGCAAGATCGGAGATGGCAAAGTCTTCGTCTCGACGATAGAGGAAGCCGTGCGTATCCGCACGGAGGAGAAGGGCAACGCCGCCGTCTAAGCTCCGAGGCCACCTCCAGCGATGAAAAAGCTTCTGTTTGTACTGATCCTGGGTGCCATGACGTGCATCTTCACGGGCGTCGGGACCGCTTGGGCCGCGGCTGCGCCGGAACGCTCCGTCCAGGAGCGGCTGGACGATTTGGAAGCCTACGTCAATAACAGCGCCCGCAATCCCAGCACCAACGCGGCCTCGAAGATCCTCGGCCCCGGCCCGGGCCACAATGCCTGGATGATGACCAGCTCGGCGCTGGTGCTATTCATGACGCTTCCCGGCCTGGCCCTGTTCTATGGCGGCCTGGTTCGCCGCAAGAACGTGCTCTCCGTGCTCGGGCAATGCCTTGGCATCGCCGGGCTGGTCACCATCCTCTGGTGGGTGTTCGGGTATTCCATGGCTTTCCACAGCGGCGAGACCGCGCGCGGCTGGTCGTTCTTCGGGAAGTTCTCCTGGGTGTTCCTGAACGGCGTGGATTCGATGCCCAACCCGGATTACTCCCAATGGGTTTCGCACAACGTGTATTCCATGTATCAACTCATGTTTGCGATCATCACCCCGGCGCTGATTATCGGGGCCATCGCGGAGAGAATGAAATACGCCGCGGTGCTTCTCTTCGTGGCTGGCTGGATGGTCATCGTCTATTTCCCGCTGGCCCACATGGTTTGGGGAGTGGACGGCATGATGAATGGGGCGGGCAATCCCAAGGCCCTCATCCCGGCCATAGACTTCGCGGGCGGCACGGTGGTGCACATGTCTTCCGGCTGGTCGGCCCTGATCCTCTGCCTCATTCTAGGCAAGCGCATCGGGTTCGGCAGGGAACCCATGCCGCCTCATAGCATGGTCCTCTGCATGGTCGGAACAGGGATGCTTTGGGTCGGGTGGTACGGCTTCAACGCGGGAAGCGCCGTCGGTGCCGACATCATTGCGGCGAACGCTTTCACCACCACCACCCTCGCTACCGCCGTCGCCTCCTTCACCTGGGCTATGGCCGAATACTCCTTCCGCGGGACGCCCAGTATTCTTGGCTTTTGCTCTGGCGCTGTGGCCGGGCTCGTGGTGATTACCCCGGCCTGCGGCTTCGTCACCACCACGGGCGCCGTGATCATCGGCATTGTCGCCGGGCTCATCCCGTTCCTCGCTTGCTGGAAGCTGAAGTCCGCTGCCGGTTACGATGACGCCCTTGACACCTTCGGCGTCCACGCCGTCGGCGGCACGCTCGGCGCTCTGCTGACGGGTTTTCTGGCCAGCACCAAGGCCAATCCCAACCTCGTTGACAATCTGAAGGACGTGGGCGGCAAGCTTGACCTCGCCAACGCCGCGACCCAGAACGGGCTGGCCAAAGCCGTCACCGACGGCACGCAGTGGATCACCCAGCTCAAGGCCATTGGCGTCACGCTCGGCCTCGCGGTCGTCGGCACGGTGGTCATCGCTTACATCGTCCGGGCCATCGTTGGCCTGCGCGTCTCAAGCGAAGTCGAGGTCTCCGGATTAGACCTCGCGGAACACGGAGAGGAAGGCTATCACGCGGCTGGACAATTATGATTTCGCCGACGCCATGCCGGCTTGCTGCAGGGGGCGGCGGCCGGCGTGGCACGGCGGGCACAGAGAAACCAATAACAAGAACACAAGATAAATGAGTACACCCAAGAGCGTAGTCGAAATGGCAAAAAAGGCCGGGGCCAAGATGATGGATATCAAGTTCGTTGATACCTTCGGCACCTGGCAGCACTTCAGTTGCCCGATCAAGGAATTGAGCGAGGACATCTTCAGCGACGGTTTGGGCTTTGACGGCTCCAGCATTCGCGGCTGGAAAAGCATCGAGGCCTCGGACATGCTCGCCATGCCCGATCCCGACACCGCGTTTATTGACCCGTTCTGTGCCGTGCCGACGCTGAGCCTGACTTGCACCGTCGCCGAGACCGGCACCAAGGAACTCTACACGCGCGACCCGCGCGGCATCGCCCAGCGCGCCGAGAAGTATCTCAACTCCACCGGCATCGCCGACTCCGCCTTCATGGGCCCCGAAGCCGAGTTCTTCGTCTTCGATAACGTCCAGTTCAACAGCGGCCCCAACGGCACCTTCTACAGCATAGACTCCGAGGAAGCCGTCTGGAACACGGGCAAGGACGAGATGCCCAATCTCGGCAACAAGATCCGCCACAAGGAAGGCTATTTCCCGGTTGCCCCCGCCGATACCCAGCAGGATATCCGCACCGAAATGTGCCTCGTCATGGAAGAACTCGGCGTCGAGATCGAGCGCCAGCATCATGAAGTCGCCACCGCCGGCCAGGCCGAGATTGATTACCGCTTTACAACCTTGGTTAAGGCAGCGGATGCCATGATGGTCTACAAATACGTCGTCAAGAACATCGCCAAGAAGCACGGCAAAACCGCTTGCTTCATGCCCAAGCCGCTGTTCGGCGACAACGGCTCGGGGATGCACACCCATCAATCCTTGTGGAAGAAGGGCAAGCCCTTGTTCGCTGGGAACGAGTATGCCGGCCTTTCCAAGATGGCGCTCTACTACGCCGGCGGCCTGCTCAAGCACGCCCGCGCCCTGTGCGCCCTGTGCAATCCCACAACTAACAGCTACAAACGCCTGGTTCCCGGCTTCGAGGCCCCGGTCAACCTCGCCTACTCCTCGCGCAACCGCTCCGCCGCCATTCGCATCCCCACCTACAGCGAGAATCCCAAGGCCAAGCGGCTGGAGTATCGCCCGCCTGACCCGGCGGCCAAC
>DATKNZ010000390.1:0-6054 GCA_035541055.1 Candidatus Acidiferrum sp.
ACACACCGGCGGCAGCGGCGTGCTGCTCGGCGGCGTGCCGGGCGTCCTGCCCGGCAGGGTCGTGGTGCTTGGGGGCGGCACCTCAGGCATCAATGCGGCCCGCATGGCCCAGGGCATGGGCTCCGACGTGACCGTGCTCGAAGTGGACCTGGAGCGTATGCGTTTTCTCGACATCACGCTGCACACGGCCCACACGCTTTACTCGAACGAAGCGCACCTGATGGAGTTGCTTCCCGCGGTGGACCTGCTCGTCGGCGCCGTGCTCGTGCCCGGCGCCAAAGCCCCCCGCCTCATTCGGCGCGACATGCTGCAGCGCATGCGGCCCGGCAGCGTGCTGGTGGACATTGCCATTGACCAGGGCGGCTGCGCCGAAACCTCCCACCCCACCACCCACGATGATCCGGTGTTCGTGGAGGAAGGCGTGCTCCACTATTGCGTGGCCAATATGCCCGGCGCTTTCGCCCGGACCGCCACCCAGGCGCTGACCAACGTCACCTACCGCTACATCGAGATGCTGGCCGACTATGGCCTGGGCGAAGCTTGCCAGAAGCAGCCGGCCCTCGTAAGCGGCCTCAATGTCATGAACGGGAAAATCACCCATAAGGCCGTCGCCGAAGCCCACGGAATGGCCTGCTCGCAGCCCGCACTGTGAGGGGATGAAGGCTCCGCTTCCCAATAACGAGGCCGACCGCCTGGCTGCCCTGCGGGAATACAAGATCCTCGATACGGCGGCCGAGAAGGCCTACGACGACATTACGGCGCTCGCCGCCTACATCTGCGAGGTGCCCATCGCGGTGATCTCGCTGGTGGATGAATCGAGGCAGTGGTTCAAGTCCAAGGTCGGCCTGAACGTGCAAGAAACCCCGCGGGACGTCGCCTTCTGCGCGCACGCGATCCTCGAATCCGAGCCGATGATCATCCGCGACGCCCTGAAGGACGCCCGCTTCGCCGACAGCGCCCTTGTTACCCGCGCCCCGCACATCCGGTTCTATGCCGGCTTTCCCGTGGCCAGCCCGGAGGGCTTCGCGCTGGGCATGCTTTGCGCCATTGACCGCAAGCCGCGCAGCCTCAATGCCAGGCAGAAGCAGGCAATGGAGGCCCTCTCACGCCAGGTGATGGCGCTGCTGGAGTTGCGGCGCATCTCCGCCCGAATGGCTGAGGCGCTCGACCGCGTGAAGACCTTGCACGGGCTGCTGCCGATCTGCGCCTGGTGCAAGCGCATCCGCGACGACCAGGGCTACTGGAGCCAGGTCGAGGCCTACATTCACCAGCACACCGGCGCCGACTTCACTCACGGCATCTGCCCTGAATGCCTCGAAAAGAACCGTCCGAAGAAGGGCCGGGCGAGTTGAGCGCCGAAGCTCGAAGGCCGGGCTTCTTTCGGCTTTCGGCCCTCAAGCCTTCTGATCCGGCTCCCACTTCCGCCGCGAATGCGGTTGACTCTAGCGCCGCGCTCTCTCCATGCTCCTCTCTATTCGGGACAGCCGCCAATTCCTGGCCTGGCTGCGCCCCGCGTGGATTTTACCGAACGAATGGAACATCACATGAACGTGGATACTTTATATTCCGAGTTAACCCTCAAGACCACAGCCAAGCTGGCGCTGGTCGTGCTCGATGGCGTGGGCGACGTCGCCACGCGCGAGCAAGGCTACCTCACGCCTCTCGAAGCCGCCTCGACCCCAAACATGGACGCCCTGGCCAAGGACTCCGCCCAGGGCCGCATGGTCCCCGTGGCTCCCGGCATCACGCCCGGTAGTGGGCCGGGTCATCTCGGCCTCTTCGGCTATGACCCGCTGGAGTTCGAAGTCGGGCGCGGCGTCATCGAGGCGCTCGGACTCGGCCTCGAACTCGGCCCCGGTGATGTCGCCGCCCGCGCTAATTTCTGCACTCTGGATGCCAAGGGCATTGTGACGGACCGCCGTGCCGGCCGCATTGACACCAAGGTGTGCGAGGAACTCTGCGCCCTGCTCTCCCACAAGGTGAAGAAGGTGGGAGACGCCGAGGTGATCATCAAGGCCGGCAAGGGCCACCGCTTCGTCGTGCTCTTCCGTGGCAAAGGCCTGGAGGGACCCCTTACGGACGCCGACCCGCACCGCGAGGGCCTGCCGGTGCCCAAGGCCGCGCCGGTGAACGCCAAATCGCTGAAGGCCAAGAAAGCCGCCAAGCTCGTCGCCGAGTTCTACCAAGCCGCCCTGCCTGTCATCGCCCAGAAGAAACCCGCCAATGGTTTCCTGATGCGCGGCATCGCCCACCAGCCCCACATCCCGCTGTTCAAGGACCGCTACGGCCTTCGCCCCGGCTGTATTGCCGTCTATCCCATGTACAAGGGCCTCGCTCAGTTGGTCGGCATGGCCAAGCTCGAAGGCCCACAGACCATTGCCGAGCAGTTCGAGCGCTACCTCGCCGAATACGACAACTACGACTACTTCTTCATCCATTTCAAATACACCGACATGTACGGGGAGGACGGCAACTTCGCTGCCAAGAAAAAGGCGGTCGAGGAGTTTGATACCGCGCTGCCGATCCTGCTGCGCAAAAAGCCCGATGTGCTGGCCATCACCGGCGACCACTCCACCCCCTGCGCCATCAAGGGCCACTCCTGGCACCCGCAGCCGGTCATGCTCCACTCCGCCCTCTCGGGTTCGGACAAGCTCGAGCGCTTCACCGAGACCGGCGCCAACCAGGGCTCCCTGGGGCTCTTCCCGGCCAAGGACCTCATTCGCCTCATGCAGGCCAATGCGAAGATGTTCGATAAGTTCGGCGCCTAGGCTTTCAGGTAGGGACGCGTTCCACCGCGTCCATGAATTGCTGGAGAAACAGTGGGACGCGGTGGAACGCGTCCTTACCGACGCATAATGGCCAAGCTCGTCTTCGACATCGAAACCTCGGCGCTGCCCGCCGAGCAGTTTGACGAGGCGCAGCAGGAATACCTGTTCCGCGAATGCGAGAAGATCGCGGACGAGCCGGCCCGCGCCACGCGCCGGGCCGAGATCCAGCAGCAGTTCAGCCTGTGGCCCTTCACGGCCCAGGTCGTCTGCGTGGCCATGCTCAACGCCGACACCTCCCGCGGCCAGGTGCTCTTCACCGCCGCCGACTATGAGGACGAGGGGGAGCAAGCCGGCCCCGTCGAGTTCGTCGCCTGCGTGGATGAGGTCGAGCTGCTCACGGCCTTTTGGGACGTGGCTAAGCACTACGAGACCATCGTCACCTTCAACGGGCGCGGCTTCGACGTCCCCTTCATCTACCTGCGCTCGGCCCTGCTCAACGTGCCGATCTCCCGCAAAGACTGGCTAGGCTACCGCTACCAGACCGACCCCCACTGCGACCTCGCAGAGCAACTGACCTTTTACGGCGTCAGCGGGCGGGAGGGCGCGGCGCGGCGCTTCAACCTGGACTTCTACTGCAAGGCCTTCGGCATCGAGTCCCCGAAAAGCCAGGGCGTGACGGGCCGCGACATGAACACGCTCGTCGCGGAAGGCCGCTACCGCGAGATCGCCGAATACTGCCTCCGTGACGTGAAGGCCACCGTCTTGCTGCACCAGATCTGGAAGGAGCGCCTGGCAGGCATTAAGTGAAATCCGAAGGCCGAAGCCCGAGGGCCGAAGGAGAGCCACTTGCTGAGGACCGAATACTCGTAACCTTCGCGGTCAAGGAAGAGGCTAAACCCTTTACCCAACTCATCGGTTCACCGCCCGCCCTCCGGGTCTTGCTCACGGGCATCGGCCCCCGCAACGCCCACCGCGCGATTCGCGCTGCCCTGGCGCAGGAGAAGCCCGCGCGCGTATTGAGTTCCGGCTTCGCCGGAGGTCTGCGTCCCGACCTGCCGGCGCAGACCATCGTGTTCAGTGCCGATAAAGAGACCGGGTGGGAACCGGCGCTCATTGCCGCCGGGGCCCGGCCTGCACACTTCCACGGCGTCGAACGCGTGGCCACCACGGTGGAGGAAAAGCGCGCGCTCTGGCAGGCCACCGGCGCTGACGCTGTGGACATGGAATCCCAGGTCATCTGCGCCGTCTGCCGCGAGCAGCAACTCCCCTGCGCCATTGTGCGCATCATTCTGGATACGGCGGACACCAACCTGCCGCTCGATTTCAACCAGTACCTCACAGCCGACCAGCAGGTGGACGTCCCGAAACTGACGCGGGCAGTCCTCCTGTCGCCCAGGAAAATCCGTGCTCTCCTCCAGCTTCAGCAGCAGGGCAAGGCCGCGGCGCAGAAGTTGGGACACTTCTTGGCGGTACTGCTGTCACAGCAACCCGGCCACGCCTGATCAGGCCCGAACCCGGCGAGGCGCACCGCTATTCAGCAGGCGGGTCGCGGCGCAAAAGGGCCTCGAACCCAGCCTGTTCTAAGTGATGATCGTAGGCCAAGGCGCGGCGAACGCTGTGCTCTTTCATGAGCACAAACGAAATGCAGTTCGTCAGCGACCACTCCATGTCGGGTCGCTCGTTGTGCAGGCGAAGGCCGGCTTCGAACAGCGCGGAAGATGCATGCACTAACTCACATCCCGCTTCGGACCTCGCGTACTGAATAAGTGCGTGAGTCGCCGGCCTTTCCTTGGGCCGAGACAAAGCGTTTACACACTCCAGCAGGACGTACTCGGTAACAAGCAGTGGCTCGCTCAAATACAGCGACCAAGCAGCAGCTCGCTGGTTCAACTGGTCCTCAGGCCTGAACAGGGCAATGAAATTGCCCGTATCCAGCAGGATCATGGGCGTTTGGGCAACCCGTAAAGGTAGTGATCGTGCTGGGCGGCGCCGTCAGCTACGCCACCCCTAGCAGGAAACTGGCGAGCTAACGCAAGGAGGCGGGTGAGCGCCTTCTCGGCGCCAGCCGATTTGCGAACCGGTTTTAGCTCCACCTCCAAGGCACAATTCACTGGCAAGTCCACCGGTTCGTCAGGAACCAGGACCTTGCCGTCAAAATGGGCTCTCAGCGTCATAACCTGGATTTACTTTACTGCCTTCGGGGCGCCGACGCGAGGTTGAATAAAGCTGCACCAGTGGCCCAGCTCACTTGGCGGTAATAATAGGCTTCTCCCTATGCCAGCCCGTGCTCTGCTCGTAGGCGTGCGCCAGCCGCAGGATGGTTTGCTCGCCGAATGGCTTGCCCAGCACCTGCAGGCCGATCGGCAGCCGCGTCCCCGATCCGGTGAAGCCGCACGGCACGCTGGTCCCGGACAGCCCCGCCAGGTTGCAGGAAATCGTGAAGATGTCCGACAGGTACATTTGCAAAGGATCCTCGGCTTTCTCGCCGACCTTAAACGCCGGCGTAGGTGACGTGGGCGTCAGGATCGCATCCACCTTCTCGAACGCCTTTAGGAAGTCCTGGCGGATCAGCGTGCGCACCTTCTGCGCCCGCAGGTAATAGGCGTCGTAATACCCGCTGCTGAGCACGTAGGTCCCGAGAATGATGCGCCGCTTGACCTCCGGCCCGAATCCCGCACCGCGCGTTTTCCCATAGAGCTCGATTGGGTCGGCCCCGTCCACCCGCAGCCCGTAGCGGATACCGTCAAACCGCGCCAGGTTCGCGCTGGCCTCGGCAGTGGCGATGATGTAATACGTCGCGATAGCGTAGTCCGTGTGCGGTAGCGAGACCTCGACGACTTCCGCCCCCAGCTTCGTAAACTGCTGCACGGCGGCTTCGACCGCCCGCTTCACCTCGGGGTCCAGTCCGCCAATCATGTACTCTTTGGCCAGCCCCAGCTTCAGGCCCCGGATGTCGCCAGTCAGGCCCGCGGCGTAATTCGGCACCGGTTCCGGCACGCTGGTGGAATCGCGGGGGTCATGCCCGGCAATCGCGCCCAGCACCGCCGCCGCGTCCCGCACCTCTCGTCCGAAGCAGCCAATCTGGTCCAGCGACGACGCGTAGGCGACCAGCCCGTACCGCGACACGCGGCCGTAAGACGGCTTGAGCCCCACGCAGCCGCAGAGTGCGGCCGGTTGCCGGATCGAGCCCCCCGTGTCCGAGCCCAGCGCGGCGATGCACTCGTCCGCCACCACCGCCGCCGCCGACCCGCCCGACGAGCCTCCCGGAATGCGCGACGTATCCCAC
>DATKNZ010000391.1:0-23822 GCA_035541055.1 Candidatus Acidiferrum sp.
CAGCCAGACCCGGTTCGGCCAACTGCCCGACGGCAGGGCCGTGGACCTCTACACGCTGCAGAATGCCAACGGCCTGACCGCCAAGGTCACCAACTACGGCGGCATCCTCACCGAGCTGCACGTGCCCGATCGGCATGGCAAGCTCGGGGACGTGGTGCTTGGCTTTGACAACCTGGCGCAGTACCTCCAGAAACACCCCTACTTTGGCGCCACGGTAGGGCGGGTGGCAAACCGCATCGCTAACGGGAAGTTCACGCTCGACGGCAAGACCTACACGCTGGCCATCAACAGCCCGCCCAACGCACTGCACGGCGGGATCAAAGGCTTCGACAAGATGTTGTGGCAGGCCGAGCCGCACGATGGTAGGGACGCCTCGCCGAGGCGTCCGGGCGCGCGGCAAAGCGGAAACCTCGCCGAGGCGTCCCTACCCAGCGCCGTGAAGCTGACCTACACCAGCCCCGACGGCGAGGAAGGCTACCCCGGCACGCTGGCCGTCACCGTGATCATGAGCCTCACGGATGCAAACGAATTCCGCATAGACTACACCGCCACCACGGACAAGCCCACGCCCGTCAATCTCACCAACCATTCCTATTTCAACCTCGCCTGTGAAGGCGACGTGCTCGGCCACGAGCTGATGATTGCGGCCGACCGTTACACGCCCAAGAATGCCGCCAGCATCCCGACCGGCGAAATTGCGCCGGTCAAGGGCACGCCCTTCGACTTCACCCGGCCCCAGCCCCTCGGCGCCCGGTTCTCGCAACTCCCCGACCGTCCCGTCGGCTACGACCACAATTATGTCCTGAATAGCCAGGCCGGCGCGCTGGCCCTGGCCGCGCGCGTGGTCGAGCCAAAGAGCGGGCGCGTGCTCGAGGCCTTCACGACCGAGCCCGGCGTTCAGCTCTATACCTCCAACTATTTCGACGGCTCGCTCACCGGCAAGCGCGGCATTGTTTACCAGCAGCATGCCGCCCTCTGCCTGGAAGCCCAACATTTCCCTGACGCGGTCAACCAGCCGAACTTCCCGTCCATCATCCTGCGCCCAGGCCAGACCTACCGCCAGACCACCACGTACAAGTTCTCGACCGCTGTATGAACCTCCATGAGCTAGGCCGGCAAACCGCAGAACAGTTCACGCAGATCTACGGCCGCCCGCCCCAATGGCTGGCGGCCGCGCCCGGGCGCGTCAATGTCATCGGCGAACACACCGATTACAACGACGGCTTCGTGCTGCCCATGGCCATTGAGCGCTATACCGTGGCCGCCGCGGCGCCCGCTCGCAACGGAGCGGCACAGGTTCAATTGCGCTCCACGAGCGGCGCTGGCGCCGTGAGCCTTGATCTGACGCAGCCGCTGCGCCCCGCACCCAAGGGCGCATGGTCCAACTACCCCGCCGGCGTGGTTGCGGGCTTCCTGGCCCGGGGCGCCAGGCTGGGCGGCTTCGATACCCTGATCCATTCCACGGTTCCGCTGGGCGGCGGGCTTTCGAGCAGCGCGGCCCTGGAAGTCGCCACCGCCACGCTCCTGGAGAGCATCACCGGGCAGAAGCTCGCGCCCGTCGAAAAGGCGCTCCTCTGCCAGAAAGCCGAGCACGATTACGCCGGCATGCCCTGCGGCATCATGGACCAGTTCATCTCCGTCATGGGCAAGGAGAACCACCTCCTGCTGCTGGACTGCCGTTCGCAGAAGACAGAACTGGTGCCCATGACAGACCCGAGCATGGCACTGCTGATCATCAACACCAACGTGAAGCATGAGCTGACAGGCGGTGAATATGCCAAGCGCCGAGCCCAGTGCGAGCAGGCGGCCAAAGCGCTGGGCGGGCGCTCCCTGCGCGACGCCACCGCCGAGAAGCTCGAGCAGGCCCGCGGCGGCATGGACCCGGTCGCCTACCGCCGCGCCCGCCATGTCATCAGCGAGATCGAACGCACGCTCCACGCGGCGGAAGGCGTCCGCGCTTCGAATTGGCCCACCGTGGGCCAGCTCATGTATGCCAGCCATGCCTCGCTGCGCGATGATTACGAAGTAAGCTGCCCGGAGCTGGACGCCGTAGTCGAGATCGCCCAGGCCATCGGCTCCAAGGGTGGCGTCGTGGGCTGCCGCATGACCGGCGGCGGCTTCGGCGGCTGCGCCGTGGCCCTCGTCCGCGCGGACAAGGTCTCTGCCATCTCCGAGCGCGTAGCCGCCGATTACGAACAGCGCACGAAGATCAAGCCTTCCCTCTTCGTCTCCCGCCCCGCCGCCGGAGCAACGACATTGAACCCCTGAGCGGGCCGGGCCCGGCCGCTACGGCCCTTGCCTGCAGGAGGTCCGCCTGCTTCGGCCCAGCTAGCCCCGCATCAGCATCCACGCAAATCGCCTCAAGCCCCGTAGATTCTCTGCCCCGCGCCAAGTTGCGTTACCAGGGCCGCCCCACTCCGCGCGTGGTCGTGCCGCTTGGGTAGATTGGCTATTGGCTATTGGCGATCGGCTATTCCCGATCCGCCGTCTTCGCCGACGGCCCTGCCGTGCTGGAAACGTCGCGGCCCAGGCTCCGGCGCGGCCCCGGCCCAAACATTGCGCTTGCCTTCCCTGCCCCTCCGGCACAGGCTGCGCGTCAAGGTGAACTCGAATGAAAACACTCATTGCTGACAAGTTCTCGGAAGCGCACCTCACCCGGCTGACCCAACTCGGATGCGAGGTGACCTACAAGCCGACGGCCAAAGCGGAAGAGCTGCCGGGCATTATCGCTCCTTACAAAATCCTGGTGGTGCGCAGCAAACAGGTCACCGCCGAGACCCTCAAAGCCTCCGACCAACTGGCCCTCGTGCTGCGTGCCGGGGCCGGCGTCAACACCATTGACGTGAAGACCGCCAGCGCCCGCGGCGTCTTTGTGAGCAACTGCCCGGGCAAAAACTCCATCGCGGTAGCCGAGCTGGTCTTTGCGCTGCTGCTCGCCATAGACCGCCGCATCCCGGACAACGTGGCCGCCCTGCGCGCCCACCGCTGGAACAAGAAAGAGTTCTCGAAAGCGGATGGCATATTCGGCAAGACCCTCGGCGTCATCGGCGCCGGCCAGATCGGGCGCGAGGTGATTACCCGGGCGCGCGCCTTCGGCTTGCGCACCATTGCGTGGTCGCGCTCGCTCACCCCTGCGAAGGCAAGCCTCCTGGGCGTCGAACGCTGCGAGAGCGTGGACGACGTGTTCCGGCAGGCAGACATCATCACCCTGCACGTGGCGCTGAAGCCCGACACGCGCAAGCTCGTCACGGCCGCCCGCCTGGCGCTGCTCAAGTCCAATGCCATTCTCATCAACACCGCCCGCGGCGAAGTCGTGGACCAGCCGGCACTCCGCGCCGTCCTTCAGGCGGGCAAGCTCCGGGCCGGGCTGGACGTCTTCGACCCTGAACCCGCAGACAGTGTTGCCGAATTCAGCGACCCGCTGCTCGACCTGCCCAATTTCTACGGCACGCACCACATCGGCGCTTCGACCGAGCAGGCGCAGGAAGCCATAGCCGACGAGGCCATCCGCGTTATCCAGACCTTCATCCAGACCGGCGTAGTGTTGAATTGCGTAAACCTCGCCAGCCGTACGCCGGCCCGCTGGCAGCTTGTCGTGCGGCATTATGACCACGTGGGCGTGCTGGCCTTCGTGATGGATCAACTCCGCCGCGCCGGGATCAACATCGAGGAAGTGCAAAACCTCATCTTCGACGGTGCCGCCGCCGCCAGTTGCCGCATTCAGCTCGATGCGGAACCCGACGCCGCCCTGCTCGCCTCCTTGAAACGCGGCAACGCCGACATCCTCGGCCTCGAATTGCTGAAGATTGGGGAATGAACGGTAAAATCTGTCCCGTTTCAGGACAGTTACAGCCTTCCAGCCAGCCCCCTCCGCCCGGGCCTATCCGACACCCCTCCCTATCCCCTCCGTTACCTCACCGTAGTACCTCTAATAGCCTATTAGAGGTACTACGGCGAGGTAACGGAGGGGATAGGGAGGGGTGCGCGACGGGTCCGGGCGGGCGGCTTCGCGGGAGGGCGCAAAGGCCCCATTAGCCCCGCCGCCGCTTCTGGGCGAACTTGCCGTCCTGTCGCTCCCGCGTGGGGAGGCCGCGCGCTGCCGGGTCGGGCGGTTGATTGGCCTGCGACAGGTACATCCCCATCAACTGGGACCGATCCACCGGGCGTTGCGGCGGCTGGGGCGCGCCCGGAAGCCGCGCCAGAATCGAACGTAGCCAGCGAGTCATCACCGCCGATTAGAGCGTGATTCGCCCCCAAACGCAACGCTCCCCTGCGCAGCCCGTCAGACAGGCGTGCTTCCGCATTGATTCGTGCCTTTCGTCAACCCATTCTGAGTGGGTGAAGCTAACGCGCCGCACTGCCCGCTGCCGCGCCGCGAACTTGGCCCAGGCGCTCAGATACTGCGCGCTCCTGCTAGTGCCGCCTGTAAGCCGCCCTGGACAAAATGGGAGAATAGAGCCGCTACTCGCCCAATCTGCGCACCGGACCTTGTGCCGCTGGAGAATCCCCTAAACACCTATGGACACCCCATCAGAAACACTCGCTGCGAAGATCATGGAACGGTTGGTTCGTGAAAACCTAATCACGGCAGAGGTGGCCAAACGGCTGCACCCCAAGCTGGCCGAAGGCAAACTCGCCCCCGAGGACTGGCGCCTGGCAATTGAGCTCGCCGACCGGAAGGAGGCCAGCCCATGAGCGCCTTCGGACTCAAGAAACTGACCGTCGAGTACCTACGCGGATGCACGGTCCCCTTCGTCCTGCCGTTCGAAAAGGGGAAGAAAATGATGGTCGTCTATGGCGAGAATGCCGCGGGGAAGTCCACCATCTGCGACGCCTTCGAGTTTATCGGAAAAGGCAAGGTCGGCTCGCTGGAGAACCGCGGATTGGGCAAGACGACGGCGTACTGGCCTTCGGTGGGCCGGAACGCCTCCGAGGTCGCCGTCACCCTGGAAAACACGGATGACTCGTCCTGCCGCGCCTGCATCCTCAAGGGCGAGGTCGTCGCCCACCCCCCCGCCGCGCGCCCACAAGTGGAAGTCCTGCGCCGCAGCCAAATCCTGGCGCTGGTCGAAGCCAAACCGGCCGACCGCTATACCGCCATCTGCCGCTTCATAGATGTCTCGGGGATCGAAGCCTCAGAAACCGCTTTGCGCCAGGCAATCCGTGACCTGGCTGCCAATCGCGAAAATGCCGCCGCCCGCGTCAGCGGCAATATGGAGGCCATTACCCAATTCTGGGAAGCGGCGGGCCGGGCGGGCTCAGACCCGATGTCCTGGGCGGATACCGAGACAAAGCGCGACCTCAATGCCGCCGATGCCGAAGTTGCCGCCCTGGGCCGCGTTCAAAATGCCTACTCCCGCCTCATAGATTATCCGTCACGTCTGACGGCGGCCACGGAGCGGCTGACCCAGGCCACGCAGATCGCCGCAGCGGAGGAAAGGAAGGTGCAGCAGTGTGTGCAGACGATTGCCGCCGATGCCGCTGAGGTCATGGCCCTTCTGCAGGCCGGGCGCGCCTGGCTGCAGAAGCATCCCTCGCCCGACTCCTGCCCCTTGTGTGAGAGCGCCGAAAAAGTGGCCGGCTTGGACCAGCGTCTCGCCCAGCGCCTGAACTCGTTTGCCGGCCTCCAGACGGCCCAAAATCGCACCAAGGCAGCAGCGGCAGCCGTGCAGCAGGCCGAGCAACAGCTCGCCGCCGTGCAGGACGATGCCTGCAAAGACGCACAAGCCTTTGAGCAGGCCCGCGCCGCGTTCAATTGGCCGGCAGACATTCCCATGCCGGCCTCGCCGCCTGTGGATGTCCAGGCCATCCCGGCGTGGCTGGCCAAGTACCCCAACCTGTCCGCCCAATGGAGAAGCGCCGAGGCAACCCGCCAGGACAAAAAACAGTTCCTCGCCACACTCAGGCAAACCCGGCAGACGTACCTGGACAACCTCCGCGCCCACAAGGAACTCTCCGCATTGCTCCCAAGGCTCGAACAGGCCCTGAAGGCCGTTGAAGAAGAGCGCCGCGCTTTTACCGATAGTGTTCTGGCCCGCATCGCCGGTGAAGTCGGCCGCCTCTATGAACGGGTGCACCCGGGGGAAGGACTCAACCACATCAGCCTCGAACTCGACCCCAAGAGGAAGGCCTCCCTGGACATCGGCGCCCAGTTCTGCGGCGGTAAATCGGCCCCGCCCCAGGCCTATTTCAGCGAGTCCCACCTTGACACTCTCGGGCTTTGCGTCTTCCTGGCCCTGGCCACCCTCGACGGGCCGGAAAACACCGTCCTCGTCCTCGATGACGTCCTGGCCAGCATGGACGAGCCTCACGTCGAGCGCCTGGTCGAGGTGCTCTACGCCGAGGCCGTCAAGTTCCGGCATTGTCTGATCACGACGCACTCTCGCCCATGGAAGGATAACCCGCGCTGGGGCTGGCTCAAGAATGGCCACTGCCAGTTCATTGAACTGGATAAGTGGGCTGCTCAGCAGGGCATGAAGCTGAAACGCAGCCTTCCCGACGCGGAGCCCCTCGGCCATCCGCTCCCGCAACCCGCTTGATCCGCCGCCGGATGAGGTGCTTGGGAGAGCTGCAGGTCTAAAGCCTGCCGGGGACAGCTCGCGGTCCGGCGGAAAGCGGGAACAGTTTATGCTGTCCTCTTGACTGAGCCTCGTGTGGCTCGGGTGAGAAGACCCGCCCAAAAGCGGGCGGGTGCAGCCCTGCCAGGCCGGAGCGCCGGCATATTGCCGGCTTAGACCGGCCGGAGCGCGTAAGCCGGCAACATGCCGGTGCTCCTACCGGGCCCTGTAGATCTTATGAAAGTGCTAGGCAGCGCCCAATCGGGCCGCGTCGGAGACAAAATCTACTCCAACACGCGCTGGGGGCTCGTCGTCCGTTCCTATGTCCCGCCTCGAAATCCGAGAACCCCACGCCAGCAGGCCAACCGCAGCGACTTCGGCTCGGTCTCCGGCCAGTGGCGAGCCCTCACCGATGACCAACTCAACGCCTGGCGCCAATACCTGGGTGCTATGGAGGTGCCGGCGTGAGGGTGCGCCGGCGTTCTGGAGGGCGGCCTGCATTAGGTGTTGGGAGCTCGTTATGTTTCCTCGCCCAGGGCTTGCTTAACTGGCCTGCGAGTCAGAAGGATAAGCAGCAGGAGGTCGTAGGCCAGGACCAGCAGCAGGGAGAAGCCGTAGGCGAAGAGGGAGCCTGTTTTCCAAGGGGAAGGCAGGACGGTGTTGGCGAGGGTCTCGGTGACCGTAATGGGAATTCCTATCGCTTGGAGCAGGCAGGAGAAGGCGGCCATGCAAATTGCCAGCTTCCGCCCCCAGGAGCGCTGCTTGAGCAGCCCGATACCGCTGGCGAGGGTGACGCAGGTCACCGGCAGCATCGCGATGCAGACCAGCACCCGCCATGCGGGCATAAGCGGCTGGTGGGCGAAGGTTTTGAGGTTGTCTGGCAGGATGTAAAGCCAATAGTAGGGGCAGTAGAGGATGCCCAGGCTGCCAAAAACAGTATTGAGCAGGCCGAGGATTTTGACCATGTCGGCCCATTTGCGGGGAGGCTGGCCGGGGGCCCCAGCGATTGCGGGCGGGTCCAGCTCGCCCAGGGCTTGCGCGGCCTGCTTCCGAGACAGGAGGACTAGCAGGGTGATGTCGTAGGCCCGGGCGAGCAGCCCCAGGAAGCCGTTGGCGAACAGGGCAGCGATTTTCGAGACGTGCGTGAGGGCAGGGGTGGTAAGGATGCCGTTGATAACGATGGGAAGCTCTAACAGCCAGATGACGCAGGAGAAGAGGGCCACGCAGATAGCCAGCTTGCGGGCCCAGGATTTGCGCTTTAGCAGGCCGATGCCGCTGATGATGACCAGGCAGGCAACGGGTAAGGCCAACATGTAACCCAGGTGGATCCATGCCATCATCAATGGCTGGTTGCCATGTGCCTTTATGTTGCGTGGCAGGTTCAGAAACACGGCGACCGGGAAAATCAAGATGGCCAGGCCGCCAAAGATCGTATTCAAGAGGCCGAGGATCTTGATTCGGTCGTGCCATTTGCGCAGGGGTTGGGGGACCTCGGCGCGTGGCGGCGGAGCGCCAGCCGGTGGGGAAGTTGGCTCGGCGTCGCTGCCGGCCTCGCCCAGGGTTTGCTTCACCGATTTGCGGGTTAGGGCTACAACCAGGGCGGTCTGATACATTAGCCAGAAGGCGGTGAAGAAGGCCTGCAAGCACAGGCTGAAGGCTTTCTGAGGTTGGTAATGGAAGTCCGGGTTGAACTTCCGCATGAACTCCTGCCAGGCCTCACCGGTGTCGTTTAGGGTGCCAGTCAGGATGATCGGGGTACCGATGACGGCTATCGCGATAGAGAACGCTGCCTTGCAGAGCACCAGTTTGCGCCCCCAGGGCCTGAGTCTCCACAAGCCGATGCCGCCGATCATGCTTGCCAGGCAGACCGGGAGGTTGATGAAGGCACCAAAGTACTTCCAGGCCAGCGCGACCGGTTGATTGGCTTGGGCGATGGTGGTGAAGGGCAGCATCGCAAAGGCCAACGGCGAGCAGCAGAAGAGGCTCGCCCCCCCGATGATGATCGACACCAGGCTGACGACCTTGATGATGTCCAGCCCGTGGCCTGAGCGAGGGGTGCCGGTTGCGGGTGAGGGCGCCGGTGACATCCCGGACGGCGTTCCGGCGATGGTCTCCACGTCGGTCTTGATTTGGCTGGCCTGCTGGTAGCGGCGCTCGGGCTCCTTTTCCAAGGCCCGCAGCACCACTTTGTCGAGGCGCACGTCGATGTGCACCTTCCTGGAGGGCGGCTCGATGGGTTTGCCTGGCAGCTCGCCGGTGAGCATTTCGTAGAAGACCACGCCCAGCGAGTAGATGTCGGCGCGGTTGTCCACGCGTTGCGGGGAAGCGACTTGCTCGGGGGCGCTGTAGCCGGGGGTGCCGAGGGCGGCCTGGGTGGCGGTTTCGCCTGGGGCCGCGGCGGCAGGGTGACCTTCGGCCGCCAGCCCCAGCATCTTGGCGATGCCGAAGTCGGCGATCTTCACGCGCCCGGCCTTGTCGAGCAGCAGGTTCTCGGGCTTGATGTCGCGGTGGACGATGCCGCGGTCGTGGGCGAATTGCAGGGCGTCGCACAGCGGCGGCACGATGGCCAGCGCCTCCTCGGGGGTGAACTTGCGCTCGCGCAGGAGCAGGCGCAGGTTGGCGCCGTCCACGTATTCCATGAGCAGGAAGTAGAACCCGCCAGCCTGGCCGAAGTCGTGGATAGTGACTATGTTCGGGTGGTTCAGGGAGGCCAGTGCGTGGGCCTCACGGCTGAAGCGCTCGGCAAAGCGGGCGTCATTCACGCGCTCGGGGGCCAGGAGCTTGAGGGCCACCAGGCGGTTAAGCGCCTTTTGTCGCGCCTTGTAAACCACGCCCATGCCGCCGCGGCCGAGGCACTCCAGGATTTCAAGCTGGGGGAAGTGCGGGGCGATCTGCTCGGGCGGCAATGGGGGCTGGGCGGCAGGGGAGTCGCCGCTGAAGGCCGTTTCGGTCTTCAGGTTGAGGGCCATGAGGCAGTTCGGGCAGAGGCCCGCCGGCGCGCTCTCTTTAAGCGGGGCGCCGCACTGCGGGCACTTGGCCATGGCTGGGTTGCTCATGAGCGATACTTACCCGTTAGCCGGGCGTTGTTACAAACAGGGAGCAGAAACCAGTGCTTATTGCCGCGCTAGGGCAGCGGCCAGGTGCCGCATTTCGGCCTCGGGGTCGGTGCCGGCGGCCAGGGTCTGCGCGATCTCCTCGCGGTAGAGCTGGCGGAAGCGCTTGCGCAGCCGGTGCGCCGCCACCCGCGCCGCGCCTTCGGTGACGCCGAGCCGGGCGGCCATTCCGGCATAGTCCAGCGCGCCGCGCTCAGCCATGAGGCAGCCCTTGAGGAGGTCGAACTCGCCGGGCTTGCCCGCCGCCGCGAACTCGTCCCGCAGGCGGTTGACCGTGAGGTCAAGCAGCGTAAGCGCCCATTGCTGGTCGAAGGCGTCGTCCGGGGCGAGCGAATGGTTGTCGGCGGCGTAGCGGCTTTCGGCAAGGACGGTATCCAGGGGCATGGCGGCCCGCCCGCCGCCGCGACGCTCGGCGGAGGCGCGCCGCCACTCGTTGCTCATGAACTTCTTCAGCGCCACTATGAGGAAAGTGCGCAGCTTGCCCTTCTCGCGGTCGGCGGCGTCCAGCCAATGCCGTTCAATGAGCCGGCAGAAGAATTCCTGCGTGAGGTCCTGCGCGTCGTGGGCCGATTGGCCGGCCCGGCGCACATAGGCGTAGAGGGGATACCAGTAAGCGCGGCAAAGGACTTCCAGCGCCGCGGCCGACTCCGCCGACTGCGGCTGCTGCGCGGCAAGGACCACCGACCACCGTGTGGGTGGAAAGGCTCTTGTTCCGGCGCTGGTCGAAGCCCCGCTGCTCATGAGCGCATCCTATCCTGAGCAATTACCGGAAACGAGCCGGTTGTTACGGGCAGGGACGCCTCGCCGAGGCGTCGGCTGGGGCCACAACGCGGACGCCTCGGCGAGGCGTCCCTACCCTTATGAAATGTTTGGGCTGGGAGCTAGCCTCGCTGCCGGAGGTTCTCCTCCTCATGAAGGCGCTTACGCGCCGAGAGGATCTCAGCCCGGCCGACGTAACCGACCGGGCGGCCTGGGCTGTCGCGCTCCACCACCGGCAGCCGCCCAACGTCCCGGTCGAGCATTTTCGCCAGGGCCGCATGCAGAGGTTCGTTAGGAAATGCGACGACCAGATCGGTGCTGCCCGCTTCGGCGACATTGATTTCGGCCGCGTCGGGCTGGCGTAGTGCCCGCACCATATCCCCTCGCGTGATGATGCCGACAAGCTGGTTTTGCTCATTCAGGACCAGCGTCCCCTGGCGTCGGCTGACCTTGGGGTCGCCCCGGGATATGCGGTCGGAAAGCTCCGAGACCTTCATGTTAGCCGGAACCGCTTGCACGTCGTTATCCATCACGTCCCTCACACGCAGTAACTCGAAGGGATCGATGCTATACTCGCGGGTGATATGGTAGCCGCGACGGGCGAGCTTCTCCGTCAGGATCGAGCGGCGCATGAATAACACATTAACTCCCAGGGCGGCCACGGTGCTGATGAGCAGGGCGGGGACCAGGTTATAGTCGCGCGTCAGTTCGACGGCGAAAGCCATCGCGGTGAGTGGCGAGCGCATGGTGCCGCCCATCATCGCCGCCATGCCAACCAGCGCCCAGAGGCCGGGGTCGCCAGCCGGAAGCCAGCCGGCGGCGAAGGCACCGAACGCCCCACCGATGATCAGCAACGGCGCCAGCACCCCTCCGGAGGTTCCGGACCCCAGGGCGATGGACCAGACGACCGCCTTGGCCACGAGCAAGCCCAGCACAACCGCGCCGAGGAGTTCGCCGCGCAGCAGAGAGTGAATCGTATCGTAACCGACGCCCAGCACGCGGGGTTCAAGCCAGCCGCCCACGCCCACAAACACCGCGCCGATGGCGGGCCACCACATCCAGTGAATTGGCAGGCGCTGGAACACATCCTCGCAGACATACACCAGCATCGTGAGCACGCCGGAACCGAAGCCCGCCAGCATGCCAAGGCCTGCCGCGCTCATTAGCACTTTGCCGGACACGGGCGCATGGACGGGCACCGGGAAGATCGGCCCGGCGCCCAGCAGAGGCACACGCAAAACCGAGGCAACGATTGAGGCCACGGCCACAGGGATAAAGCTGCGCGGCTTCCATTCGAACAGCAGGAGCTCGACGGCCAGGAGCACTGCGGCCACCGGGGTGGCGAACACGGCGGACATGCCGGCCGCGGCGCCCGCCACGAGCAGGGTCTTGCGCTCGGCCGCGCTCAGGTGGAACTGCTGGGCAAACATCGAGCCGACCGCCCCGCCGGTCATGATGATTGGGCCTTCGGCTCCGAAGGGTCCACCCGTGCCTATGGAGATGGCGGCCGAAAGGGGTTTGAGAAGGGCGACCCTGGGTTGAATGCGGCTCCGGCCAAGCAGGATGGCCTCGAGGGCTTCCGGGATGCCATGCCCGCGAATCCTTTCCGAACCGAACCGCGCCATCAAGCCTACAACCAGCGCGCCTGCCACCGGCACCAGCACCACCCAGAGCCCCAGGTGATGGGCCTGGGGTATCGCCGCGCCCGCGGAGAACCGGTGATAGAACGCGAGGTTGGTGATGGCGGCAATCAGCCAGAGCAAAGCATAGGCGACGAAGGAGCTGATGGCCCCGATCACCATCGCCATGAAGGACAACAGCAGGACCCGGGAGTCTGTGCTGAAATCCGCCAAACCATCATCTGCGGCGGCCACCGTCCCCGGGGCGTTGCCGAGCGAGCGAACATTAAGACCAGCTTGCATTGACAATGGGCAGATAGTATGTCGTAATACGATATATGTCAATTGCGGCGACCAGTCGCGCTGGCTGGGTATAAGACCCCGCGGCAATGGCCGAGGCCAAGCAGCTTTCCAAAGCGCAGTATGAGAGGCTGGCGGAGTTTCGCCACGCGCTCAGGCAGTTCCTGCATTTCAGCGAGCAGGCGGCGCACGCGGCGGGCCTTACGCCGCAGCAGCACCAGGCCCTGCTGGCCATCAAAGGCTTTCCGGGACGCGACCACGTCACGGTGGGCGAGCTGGCGGAGCGTTTGCAGCTTCGCCACCACAGCACGGTGGGGTTGATTGATCGGCTGGTGGCCGACAACCTGGCGGAACGCGCGCCCTCCACGCAGGATCGCCGGCAGGTTTTTGTGCAACTGACCCGCCACGGGGAGAAGGTGCTGGAGAGCCTGGCTTCCGCTCACCGCCAGGAGCTGAAGCGAACTGGGCTGGATCTCAAGCGCTTGCTTGAGCAATTGGGTTGATTCAAGGAATAGATGATTGCACGCCTCTCCCGCCCGCCTTAGACCTGAGGAACCGGGCGAGGCTGTGGCTCATGCCGGCGAACACGATGACCCAGGCCGCCAGCGCCACATACGTAAAAAACTCCGCCAGGCCATGCAGAAAGCTCAGGCCGGTGACCCTGACCAGCATGAACGTGCTCACGGCATACATTCCCAATGGGAACACCATGGCCCAATAGTCCGGCCCGTATGCGAGCGGCACCTTGCCCCGCACATGGCGCCACAATTCCAACGCTGACAGCAGCGGAATCCACCAGGTCGCCGTGGCCCAGAAGCAGATGGTTAGGCCGGTTAGAAAGGGCGCGAGCGTTTGCAGCAGGCCCCAGCGGCTCCCGGTTTGGACCAGGAGGGCCCCCGCCAGCGTGGTGATCGCCAACGCGCCCATGTCAATCCAGTAGTCGGGCGTGAGCCGCTCAGGCCTCATGCTGAAGAACATCCAGCGATAGAGAATGAGCGTGGCGAAGAACGCATAGACCATCGCGCCAACTGCATAGGCGCAAAGCGAGATGAACAGGACCACCGCGGCAGCCTCCATCGAAGGCGCCACGAGGGCGCCCAGCACACTGATGGACTCGGTCGCCACCACCACGAGCAACCACGCGCCGTTGATGCCTGCCGCCAGCGACGGCTTCGGCTCGCACAGCGTAATGGAGGTGAAGAAGGTGTAGCTCAACGCCACGCTCAAGCCGGCCCCGAAGAACCACAGCCCCTCGGCTACGTGCCTCCAGGGGGTCAGCAGCGCGAATTGCGCGCCAAGGACGCACGTGCCTGCCGCTTTGGTGAGGAAGGTGGCCCCGCGCGAATGATGGGTGAGGTCATCGAGAAAGGGGCGCGGGAACCGGGCGATGCGAAGCAACGTGATGCCCCAGAGCCCTACATAGGCAACGATGTTAAGCCAAAAGAGTCCCAGGGCGACCCATGCCCGCCCCTGGAGATGCACCGCGACTGAGACGATCCCCGTGGCCATGACCAGGGCGAAGTAGCCCGGGAAAAAATTGGCAAGCCCATCGAAGCCGTTCCTCCTCTGCACGCTTCAATATACACTGATGTGAGGAGTGATACGTGGTGCGCGATGCGTGGTGCGTGAAGGGCCTCCCGCTTCACGCCCCCTCCCCGGGATAGGTCACGCGGGGGCCCTGCACTTTCGCAAACGGTGTCAGCTTGTGCGGCTGGCGCGTCGTCTGACTCATGATGTGCTCGGCCTGGATGCCGCGCGCCAACAGGGCGTCGGCAATCAGGGACCGATGGCAGCGCCAGGGCACGGCTTCAGCGCACATCAGGACGACCTGCTCGCGCCCGGCCAGTTGCAACAACTCGTCCAAGCCGGCTGCGAATTCCGGCGTCTGCATATAATCCGCGAAGCCACGGAACGACGTATTGCGCCAGCCCGTATTAGGCGACGTCTTGCTGGCGTGGCGCAACCCGCCGAGCGCCGGAAGGTGGACGTACCTGATACCGGCCTCCCCCAACGACGCCGCCAGCGCGTCCTTGTTGAACTGCGGATTATGCCGCGAGCGCGGAATGGTTCGCACGTCGGCCAGACAGGTGACCTGATGCGCCTGAAGCAGGCGAATAAACTCCTCTATGGCTCGCGTAGAATGGCCAATTGTCAGCACTAGCTGACCCGGCTTCCTGTTCCGCCGCGACCGGGCTTGACCACTTCCTCGTGTTCGGGCTGCTCGCCTCGATCCTCGGTAGCCTGCGAGCGCCGCTGCGCAGTTCCACATGGCCTCCCTGGGCTCAGATATTTGCGAGCTCGCCGAAGTATTCATGGTCTTCGTTGTAGCCGCCCTCGCCCTTGCCGAAGGCTTGCGTGTTGGGGACGAATTCAATAGCCCGAATCCACTTCACCATCTTGAACCCGAGCTGGTTCTCGACGCGCAGGCGCAAAGGAGCGCCGTGGAGCTGAGAGAGAGGGGCGAAATTCATCTCGTCGGCCAGCAGCGTAAGCGGGTGCCAGGCGTCCCGTAGGTGGAGGCTGTCGTAGAACTCGCCGCCCTCGCGGCCTTCGCCAAAGGAATAGAAGACCACGGCCCCCGCTTCCGGCTTGGGCCGCACCAGCTTGACGATCTCGGCCAGGGGCACGCCGCCCCACTCGGCAATGCCCGACCAGCCCTGGATGCAATGGTGCAAGGTGATTTGCGTCCGCCGATTCATCCGGTGCAGGTCAACGAGCGACAGCTCGACAGGGTTCTCCACCATACCGGAGACGCGCAGCCGGTAACTGGCGAAGCCATTCGCCGCCAACCGCTTCCATTCGTCCGAGGTGGGCAGCCTGCCGTTGGCCCAGAAGAAGGGTGATATGTCTGCTGGCGTGAATTGGGCTTTGGGCGCGGCGCGATTCAGCAGGAAGCTCATGACCGGCGTTACGATGGCCTTGGCGGCATGCTGGACGGTGCGCGGTCGCTGCCACGCCATCCACCAGGCCAGGGCGTTCACCGCCACTACAAACGCAATTCCCACAAGCCCGAGCACCCAACCGACCGCGCGCGTGTTGTCAGCGCCGATCACGATGTGGTTCATGTTGCGCGCGAAGCCCGTGATGACTACGAAGGTGACGTGGAAGAACAGGAAGACGACGAAGGCGCACATGACGAGGAAGTGCAGCGAGCGGCCGATCTGCCGGTTGCCCGGCAGCTTGGGATAAAAGTGAAAGCGGTTGGTGAGGGCCGGCGACATCGAGGGGCCGCTCAGAATCGCGAGCGGCGCCAGCAGGAACACGACGAGAAAATACGACAATTGCTGCAGAGCGTTGTAGTGGTAGAAGCCATTGGGCTCCACCGGCATGTGGAACGTGGAGTAATAGACAAAGATGTCCCAAGCGTCGGGCAGGATCTTCCAGGACTGCGGCACCAGGCGCTTCCATTGGTTGCCGCTGAGCAGCAGCACGATGAACACAACGCCATTAGTCACCCAGAACAGCACGCTCAGGAAATGCCAGTGCCGTGCCATGCCCACCGTGTGGCGGTCGCCGGGCAAGCCGATCCACGGCGACAGGTAGCGTGAATCCTCCTTTGCCGTCCACACCCGGTCCCGCGGCACGACCACCGGCGTCAGCCGCAGCCATTCGGAGCCCGGTGTGCAGTGGAGGTTCCAGTAGAGCCGGGGATGGTCCATGAGGATCTGCAGCCCGCTACGGACCAGGAGAATGAGGAAGAGGAAGTTCACGTAATGGGTGATGCGCAGCCAGCCGGGGAAACCCTGGGGCTGGCCCACTGGCGGCGGCTGTGCTCCGGGTGGTATCGCCGGCAGGCCACAGGTGAGCCACTGAACGTACGCCCCGATCACGGCCAACAACAGCGGCGCCGCAAACGCCAGTAGTGTCTTGAGCTGAACGCGCATGGATCCGCCGGTCAGGCCTGAGCCTCCCTGCGGAGTACCTTAGCGCGACCATCCCGGAATGCAACCGGTAGGACGGACAGACGCAGTCGAGCCCGCTGCTTGCCGTTCAACGCACCGCTGTGAACCGGAGGCAACGAAGCGCGGGCTCTTCACTCCGCAGCCGCACTCGCGGCAGTTTACTTGCGCAGCATCGCGGTGCCCAGCACCTCGGCTTCGAATCCCTCCGGCACCCGCCCATCCCGCGCATACAGGAACAACGCGGCCTGGAAGATGGATTGCAAGGCAGATTGGACCAGGCCCAGGCCAATCAAGTAGATGACCGCCAGGAGAATGCACACGGCAATGATTGCGACATTCCCCGAGAAGAGGCTGAGCACGATCACGGCGAAGGCCGGCAGCGCCAGCAGGAAAAACATCAGCCCAAAGCCCACGTTGCCGGCCACTTGCTCGCCCCAGGTCTTCTTCAATAGGGCGGTGGACTCCTGCAAGGCCGCTATCGGGCTCTTGTTCTCAACCACCAGGATGGGCACCACCAGGAAGCTCACCACGGTCCAGGCCATGCCCAGGAGCCCGGCGACGATGCGCCCCACCCATTTCGAGCGGTCCTCGATCAGGCGCAGGATCAGGCCGACCGTGGCCGACAGCACGGCCCAACCGGCAATCGCCGGCAGGCGCGCCGCCGCGGCGCGGAACCCGTCGCCGACGGTGGGGTTGCCCCCGCTCATCCGCACGGTGGCACAGGCGATAATGCCCGCGTTGAAGAAGATCACGACGAAGTAATTGCACAGGTAAAACAGGAAGAGCACTCCGTAATAAGCGGCCTGGTGCGCCGCCGGCGCCCCGCCCCCGGGCGGCTGCCAACGACCGGTGAAATACAGCGGCAGGGCAAACGACGCCAGCAACAGCAGGCAGCACAAGCCGGAGATCAGCGGGAAGATCAACAGGTTCGTGTCTTGCTTCAGCACTTGCCAGCACGCCGACATCAGGGACCAACTGCGAGTGATTCTGTTCATAGCATGATTCTTTGTGTTAAGCGCTTTGCTTCCATCCAGGCTCGCAGCGCGTCAAACCGGTATACGCGCCACTCGCGCCAGCCATGCTAATAGGGCCCTGCATTGGAGTCAATCCTAAGTCAGCACACCTGCGGGAGGGCGCGCACCTCATTCCTGAGATGCTACAGTAGAGGGAAATGCACACGGGAGCATCCACGGCACAGAGGAGGAGGCGATGAAGCGGACATGGCCGGCATTGCTCCTGGCGTGGATCGCGGGGTTCGTGGATGCGCTGGGGTACCTGGCGTTGTCGAAAGTGTTCACCGCCCACATGAGCGGCAACTCGGCCGCAGTCGGTGCGGAGCTGGGGCTGGGCAACTGGCACGAGGCGATGGTCCGGGGGCTGGCTATTCCAGGCTTCGTCGCGGGAGTGGCGGTGGGCACGGTCGGAGAAGCCCTGTCTCGCGCGGGGCGGCTGAGGGTGCGCCTGGCGCCGGTGGCGCTGGAGCTGGCGTTGCTCATCTGCTTCGTGGTCCTCGAACAGGCTTCGTCCGGCGCGCGTGTCCCGGTGGGAAGCCTCGCCTACTTCTGCCGGGTATGGCTGCTGGCAGTGGCGATGGGGGTGCAGGCCGCCACGCTCCGCCGCGCCGGCCGGCTGCGGGTCCGCACCACCTTCATCAGCGGGATGCTCACCAACATGACCGCGAACGCCGTGCTTTGGGTCATGCAGCGGCGCGGATCGCGAAGAGCATTGCCTGCGCGGAAGGCGTTCGGCGGCCAGGCAGCGCTGTTTGGATCGATCTTCGTTGCCTTTCTTGCGGGCGGAGTTTGCGGCGGGTTCGGCGAGGTGCGGTGGGGCTCGATTGCTTTGCTCGTTCCGGCGGCCGGGCTGGCGGCGTTGATCGCCATGGACTGGGTCAGGCCGTTTCACGGGGCGACAGGATGACCGGACCGCGAGCCGTTTCCGGCTCGCAGCAACCACCTACATGCAGCCGCGGCAAGCCGGGGACGGCTCGCGGTCCGGGTCGGAGCGGCCCTGGCGCCGGGGCAATTCGGTGGATACATCCCCGAGAGTAGGAGATTGCCCCATTATACATCGTTGGGGCGGGAGCGGAATGTGCATTGAGAGTAATAACATTATGAAGACAGTTTGTTTTGAGTTTGCGCCTCTGGAACGAGAGAGGGCATCGGAGCTTGAGGAGATCATCAACGGGGCTGCCCGTGAGCGGAGAGGCGTGATCATTGATCCCAATGATCGAGGCATTACCGGCACAGGCACCAGCCCGCTGATCTCGCCTAACGAGAACACCAATGTCCTGGTGCGATACCAGCGACATTACTAAAGCGGGCGAGTATGAATGGCGCGGGACCGCCACGCCAGGCCGCGGCCAGCGGCGTTAACGTGGCGTTGGGGATTTGGCTGATCATCTCGCCGTTCGTTCTGGTGTTCACTCACCATGAGTCGGCCAAGTGGAACGATATCGCGTGCGGGATCGCCGTGGCTTTGGTGGCGCTCCGGGGTTGGAGCGTGTGGAATGTGGCGCTGGGAATCTGGCTGATCATTTCAGCGTTCGTGCTCGGTTTCGCGAACGTGCCCACGCTCCTGTGGAATAATGTGATCCTGGGGGCGCTGGTCGGCATCGTGGCATTTTCCAGCAGCACGAGGCAGGCCTCGGAGGGGGCCGGCCCGCCGCCGGCCTAAGCGCAGGCACCGCCGTGGTCGGTCTGAGGTTTGCCATGTGGTGGTACGGTTCTGGTTGGTGGTGGTGGTGGATCGCCTTTGTGCTGATCTTCTTCCTGATTCCGTTGGGCTACGGCTGGGGATATCGCGGCTGGGGGCCGTGGTATCGGCGGCGCGGTCCAGGGAGGCCTTTCACGGGAGACGCGCCGCCGGGGACCGCTCCGGGGGATTTGCTTCCGGGTTCCTCGCCCACGAGCCACGAGCCCGGGTGGGGGTGGGCAGGGCTGGTGCTGTGGGTCATCCTGATCGTGGCCATCATCTGGCTGATCGCCGCCTGGGGATGGGCAGGAAGCGGGCGGTAAAGGGGGATGTTAGGGAGGTCTCGGTGGGGCGTCCGCGCATGCCATAAGACGGTCGCCTCGGCGAGGTGCCCTGCCATGCGTTTCACTCAGAGTGTTAAACGTCCGGGGAAGGCGCAAACCCCCGGCGCAGGCAGTTCTCGCTGACAACCCGTGGGACGAGGAAATTCTGGAGGTATTCCCGCCCGCCGGCCTTGGTCCCGCCGCCGGATAACCTGAACCCGCCGAACGGCTGGCGCTCGACGATGGCGCCCGTGATGGGACGGTTGATGTAGAGATTGCCGCAGACCAGCTCAGCCCTGGCTCGCTCGAGGTGGGCGGGGCTGCGCGAATAGCAACCGCCGGTCAGGGCGTATCGGCTGTCATTGGCCAGCGCCAGGGCGGCGGTGAAGTCCGTCGCCCGGGTCACCGCGAGCACCGGGCCGAAGATTTCTTCCTGGAACAACGTGCTGTTACGCGGCACGTCCGTGAAGATCGTGGCGGGCACGTAGCAGGCGTTCTGGTCCTCGGGCACGGGGCCTTCCCAGGCGAGCGTGGCCTCTTCCCTGGCCGCCTCGACGGCCTGCTTGATTCGATTTTGCGCCTCGCGGCTAATGACTGGGCCGAGAGCGTTGCCTGGCACCTCGGCCGGGCCAACGCGCAGCGAGGCCGCCGCGGCCACCAGCCGGTCCATGAACCGCTGGTAGTTGTCCGCCAGCACAATCAGCCGGGAGAGCGCGCTGCATTTCTGGCCCTGGTAGCCGAAGGCCGAAGTGATGCAGCCGGCGACAGCCTCGTCGAGGTCTGCGTCGCTGTCCACAATGATGCAGTTCTTGCCCCCCATCTCACAGATAACCTTCTTGAGGCCGGTCTGCGCCGCGGCTGTGCGCCCTGCCGCTTCCCAAAGCTTGAGGCCGACTTCGCGCGAGCCGGTGAAGGCTATGAAATCCACGCTAGGATGCTCGACAAGGTGCTGGCCGACGGTGCCGCCCGGGCCGGTGAGAAGGTTGACGACACCCGGCGGCAGCCCGGCTTCGATGCACAAATCCATCAGCCGCGCGGCGATCACGGGCGTCTGGTCGGAGGGCTTCATAATCACGGCATTGCCCGCTACCACGGCAGCCGCGGTCATGCCCGTGAGGATGGCCAGCGGGAAGTTCCAGGGCGCGATCACAACGCCCACGCCGCGTGGCCACCACTGGAGGAAGTTGGTTTCTCCGGCCACGGCCTGCGTCAACTGCGGCCGGCCCAGTGCGCGCATGACGCGAGCGTAGAAGTTGCAAAAGTCAATCGCCTCGGCCACGTCGGCATCCGCCTCGGTCCAGTTCTTGCCAGCTTCCAGTATTTCGAGCGCGGCGAGGGCGGGCTTGTCGCGGTGCAGGAGGGTCGCGAGCTTCTCCAGGGAGGAGGCGCGGGCCTCTGCGGGTGTGGCCGCCCACGCCGGCTGAGCCGCGCGCGCGGCATCCAGGGCCGATTCCGCCTCAGCGACGCCGGCCTGCGCCGCATAGCCGATCACCTCTTCCTGGTTAGCGGGATTGCGAGAGGCAAGCCAGTCGCTGGTGCGGACCTGGCGGTGGGCAATCACGAGCGGATAGCGCTGCCCCAGGTGGCGTTTCAGCTCCGCGATGGCACGCCACATCGTCTCACGCTCAGCGCGGATGGTGAAGTCGGTGGGCGGCTCGTTGAAACGGGAGGCGCCGGGGCAGGGGCGCCTCGCCGAGACGTCCGTTTCGGGCGCACAAGGACGCCTCGGGGAGGCGTCCCTACCCGTTTGGCCGGCGAGCAGTTCGCGCGGGTTCTTGAGCAACTCGTCGCGACTTGTGCCGGCCGCGAACTTCCGCGCCAGGAAACCTTCATTGGAAGTGTTCTCCAACAGCCGGCGCACGAGGTAGGCCATGCCGGGCAGCAGTTCGCCAATCGGACAATACTCGCGCAGCCGGCAGCCCAGCCCCTGCACGGCGCCTTTGAGCGGGTCGGCCATGCCGTAGAGCATTTGGAACTCGAAGCTCCGGCGATCGGCGTTGAGCCGCTCCGCCTGCGCCAGCACGCAGGCGATGCTGCGCACGTTGTGCGTGCCGAACGCCGCGGCGACCGCGTCCGCATTCTCCAGCAGCGTGAGGGAGAGGTTCTCGAAATTCGCATCCGTCTCCGCCTTCTGCGCGAAGACGGGCACCGGCCAGCCCCGCTGCTGCGCGATGACGGTTTCGTAGTCCCAGTAGGCGCCCTTGACGAGCCGGACGGTAAGCCGGCGGCGGTGTTCCCTGGCCCAGGCAACGATGCCGGCGAGGTCCTGCTCGGTGGACTTCAGGTAGGTTTGCAGGGCCATGCCGCACTCGGGTTTGCCGGTGAATTCGGGCTCGCTGAACACGCCCTTGAAGACCCGCAAGGTCAGGTCCTTGAGCACGTAGCTCTCCATGTCCAGGTTGATGAAGGCGCCCAGCTCGATGGCACGGCGGAGGATGGGCCGCAGCCGGGCCGAGATTTGCTGGACGGCGGTGTCCGGGTCAGCCGGGTGGATCTGCGAGTAGAGCGCCGAGATTTTAACCGAGACATTCAGCGCCGGAACCGGGCCGCCCGGAGCAGCGTTGGCGGCGCAGGACGGCGGCCATGCGGTCATCGCCTGGGCCAGGAATCCCAGCAGCCGCAGGTATCGCCGGGCGTAATCGTCCGCTTCCGCCTCGCTCACCACAGCCTCGCCCAGCACGTCCACGGTGAAACCGATGCCCTGCTCGTGCAGGTTCCGCAGCGTGGCGGCGATCTCCGCCTCCTCGTTGCCCAGCATAAACTGCCGGGCCATGCCGGTAACCTGCGCTTTGACCCCCGCGCCAAACAACCAGCCTGCTCCGCCCGCCGCCTTCAGCCCCGCCCGCAAGGCCGGCGAGAGCTTGACCTGCTCCTCGCCCAGGTACTCCCGCAAGTGCCGCGCAATCTCGGAAGCGGAGGTGAGGGTTGGCAGCACATCCACGAAGCGGAACAACTGGGTCTTGAAATGCTCATCGCGCATCGCCCAGTCCATCAGCGCGCCGTAGAGGCTCTTTTTGCTGAACAAGGCCGGCGGCTCGGCGGCGTCCATTAAGGCGAGCAGCTTTGCCCCGTGCTCCTGCACCGCGGGTTCCAGGTCCACTCCTGCGAGCGGGCCTGGGCTTTTGCCGGTGGTAGTTGGCGCCATCGAAGTCACAAGGAAGCCTCGCCCCCGGGCGCGGCGCAAGCAAGATCCCGCAAGGGGGGGAGGAAAGCCCCTGCGGCCAAAGTGTTGGGAACATCCAACATCCAACAGCGAACATCCGACGTCCAACGGACTTACTGAGGGCAGTCATCGGATGTTGGATGCTCGATGTTGGATGTTGAATGGTACCCTACCGGTCTCGCTTCGGGTGTCCGTTAACGTTGAGGCTGCCCACCTCCGGGCGACTATCCGGGCCGCCCATTTTAGTACCGTTTTAATGCTTTTGGGTGTCATTTAATTACTCCCCTGGGCCCACCAATGAGAGCTTGGTGCATGACCGAGAGACAAGCGCTGCCGTTGGCCGAACTGGCCTGCTCCCGTGCGGTGGAGGAACACCACGACGCGGTTGAAAGCGAGGGCGTCCCCTTTGCCCCCGGCGACCTGCTGGACGGCCGGTTCCGGATCACGGACGTGCTGAGCCGCAGCGGGATGGGATGCATCTTCAAAGCCGAGGACACGCAGAACGGCAATGCGCCGGTGGCCGTAAAGGTGCCGCACCTCCAGTACGAGAGCGACCCGTCCTTCTTCTCCCGGTTTCAGCGCGAGGAGCGAATCGGGCTTGAGCTGAACCACCCATTCATTCTGAAGTTCATACCCGTGAAGGGGCAGAAGTGCCGTCCGTATATCGTCACGGAATACCTGAACGGCTGCACCCTGGCGCACCTGATGAACGCCATGCGCCCGCTGCCGGAGAAGGACGCCATCAAGATCGCCAGCCTGCTGTGCGATGCCCTCCAGCACATGCACGAGCACGGCATCATCCATCGCGACCTCAAACCCCAGAACGTCATGTTCTGCCGAGACCTCTCCATCCGCATCATGGACTTCGGCATCGCCCGGGATGACAGCTCGCGGAGAATTACGCGCCTGGGGAACTCCCCTTCGATGGGCACGCCGGATTACATGGCCCCCGAACAGATCAAGGGCAAGCGAGCCGACCGCCGCACCGACATTTACAACCTGGGCGCCCTGCTTTACGAGATGCTGACCGGCTCGGTGCCGTTCGCAAACGAGAATCAGTGGGCCGCCCTCAACGCCCGGCTCACCGGCGACCCGGTCGCGCCCCGCAAGCTCAACCCGAACCTGTCGGCCCAGGCGGAGGAAATCGTCCTCCGCGCCCTCCAGCGCGAGCCGGCTGACCGCTACCAGTCGGCGGCCGAGATGAAGGCTGAACTCGACAACATCGAACATGTGCGGGTGACCGGCCTGTGCGACCGGTTGCAAGAGCCGGCGGCCTGGAAGCCGAGCTTGTTCCAACGGCCTGCCGTGCTCGCGGTCACGCTGCTCGGCCCGGTCCTGATCGGGATATTGATTATGGTCATTCTGTTGCTCCATCAGCACTCGGGCCCGTAG
>DATKNZ010000392.1:0-2505 GCA_035541055.1 Candidatus Acidiferrum sp.
TGAGCCCGTCTGGCCTACCTGGTTCAGGTGCGTCAGGAAAGAAAGCACAGCCTGGCCCTCACCGCCCAGGTCCACCAGCGACTTACTGCTGCCGAGCGAAGCGCGGGCGAGCTTGAGGCAGTTGAGGATCAAATGCTCGGCATCCTTCACATGGGGCTGGCCGTCCGCCTGCTTCTTGGTCCAGCCTGCGCCGGCTACGAGGAGCAAATCCGCGTCTGGGCGAATCGTCTGCGCATCCGCCGCCGGCTCGCGCACGCCAAGCACGGTCGTACGCCTGCAGTTGTCCGGCACCGTGAGGGGCACAGTTTGGACGGCAGCGGTTCCGGCCGCCCCTTGCCATGCCGGCTGGCTGCCGGGATCCAGGAGGATGAACCAGGGCCGCTGTTTGCGCTGCAGGACTGCTTCCATGCGCTGGCGGTAGTACCAGCGCGCAATGGAAAGGGCGCCGTTGCCGACCGAAACGCCGGTCACGTGCGTATCCGCGCGACCGGACAGCCGTTGGGCCACGCCAGGCAGGACACGGCTCCAACGTGAAACGGCAGGGGCCACGATCAGGGTGGCCTGGGCAGCCTTGACGAGCGCCTCCGCCGCCGCCGCGTCCGTTGCATACCGCGCCGGGGCAAAGTCGGGGCCGGCGATACCCAGGAAGGCGGACGCCCCGCAGCCCGCAACCGCATCGGCGCCGGGCTGCACGGTCGCGCCGACCAGGCCGGCAATGAGCTTGGAGCCAGGCAAAGCTGCCACCAGGGCCTTCGCTGCGCCGAGGGCCTCGAGCGCAGGCTTCGCCAGGCCGCCATCGGCTTCCGTGTTTGCGAGAAGGAGAATGGTTTCCATATTCGGGAGCTAGCGGTTTATCCAGGCCACAATCTCCTGCGCCACCTCGTCCGCCGACTTGTCCTTGATGATGCGGGTCTCGCGCAGTTGCTTGGGCAGGGACACGCTCGTGAAGGCGAGACCTTCGCCTGCCAACCGAGCGGGCTTCGCCTTCTGCAGCGCGGGCATGACGGTGCGCATGTTAGCCATCCCCACCTGGGGATTGTTTCTCGGCTCAGGCAAGTTTCCCGTGGCCCAGCCCAGCAGAGCAGGCGGGGCCTGGCAGCGCGAGCGCTGATGCTTGCCGCCTTCGATGCGCTCAAGGACCTCGAATGAGCCGTCCGCCGCCACCTTCAACTCGTCCACCCCCTGGAACTGGTCGAGAATGCCCAGGCGCTCGCCCACCATCTGCATTGTGGCCCCCGCTCCGCGCGAAGCGGACTCCCACCCGCCGAAGACCAGCAGCCGTGAGCGGTCGAGCCCCGGGATGCCTTGAATGGCATCCGCAAGGGCAGCAGCGACTTCGGACGCCTCCGTAAAACCGCTGGCCGGGCCGTCCAGCGCGATGAGTTCGAACGGGACCTTCTGCGCCACGGTCATCATGACCTGCTGGAGCTTGGCTTTTGGCCCGAGGCTCACCAGCCAGACTTTGCTGCCGGGCGCGCCCTTCGCCAGTTGGGCCGCCTCATACAGCGCGTGGCTGGCCCAGGGGTCGAGGACAGCCGGAAGCATCAGCTCGTTTTTCAGGCCAGGGCCGCCCGGCCCGATCACCGGCTCCAAGGTCTGGAGCGGGTCGGGCACGATGCTGCCGCACACCACAATTTGATACGCAGTGCTCACGGGGCCGGGAAGCTACAGCCTCGAGTCTAAAGCCTAAAGTCTAAAGTCGAACGGCGCTGCAGTCTCGTCGTCCTTGTCGTCGTTCTCGTTCTCGTGCTCGCAAGGCGACGAACAGGGCGTCAGGGAGGCTGCAACTTGTCAGGCCCACGCCTGCGGCGCTATGCTGGTCGAAAGTGGAACGATCAATTGCACGCACGCCGGTTCCTCCCGACATTCGAGCATTGCTGGCGGCCACGGCGGCAGCAAAGCCAAGGCAGGCGCCTGGCCCGACAATGGCGCTCTCCCCTCTGGAGACCGGCGAGACGTCCGTCCTGGTCACCGTCACTACGGAGGACTCGGTGCTCCGTGCGGGCGAAGCCGACTGGCTATGTGCGTGGTGCCACGCACGCATCGCAAAGGAGAAGCACCGGCTGATGATTGATGGCAAGGACGAGTTCACGTTCACCAATCCCCAAGGCCTCCGGTTCGAAATCATTACTTTCTCCCAAACCCTCGGCTGTCATGAAACGGGCGCTCCGACTCTGGAGCACACGTGGTTTCCGGGCTACGCCTGGTCGTTTTGCCATTGCGACGGTTGCGGCCAGCAACTCGGCTGGTACTACACCGGCCTGCTCCGGTTCGCCGGGCTGGACAAGAGCCGGATCGTGCGTGGGTTCGTGAACAACTGACCTGTGGCTTGGGGCAAACGACGGGACGAGGGACCTGCGCCGTCACAGAAAGCCGACGGTCCCTTTTACTTGGTCGCAGGTGCCGTCTCCTCGACGCTCGGCGGCATGGCAGGCTGGTCGGAAGGCGTGTTGGTCAGCCCGGCGGCGGCGGCTGGAAGGGAACCGCCCTTGGCAGCGCTCGCAG
>DATKNZ010000393.1:0-6694 GCA_035541055.1 Candidatus Acidiferrum sp.
CCGCCGGGACTCCAAACGAATCTCCAAACACGCTCTTAGTCTCGCCAACCTTCCAGGTCGGCGTGCGTCAGGCTTGCACGCAGCAAGCGGGACGCTTGCCGGGACAGTCGCAAGCCGGAGGCTTACGCTACTACATGATGGCGGTGTCAAGCTGTGCCTGCGTGATTCCACACGGCACAAATCGCATTGCGTCCCGCCCGGCCCTGGGCAAATGATGCCGCTGACATGAACGCCAAGACTGTTACCGTCATCGCCCGGATGAAAGCCCAGCCGGGCAAAGAGGGCCAGGTCCGGCAGGAGCTGCTTTCACTCGTTGCGCCCAGCCGCAAAGACGCCGGGTGCTTGAACTACGACCTGCACCAATCGCCGGACGATCCGGCCCTCTTCCTCTTCCACGAGAATTGGGCCAGCAAGGCGCACCTCGACGCCCATCTGCAGAAGCCGGACCTGCAAGCGACTCTCGGCAGAGTGGGGCAAATGGTCGCCGAGCCGCCCGAGATTTCGCTCTGGCACAAGATCGCCTGAGCGGGCCGCGCGTGTCGCCTGAAACCCATCTCCTGGCGAGCTGGATCATCGCCGCCAAGACGACCCATAACCCGCGGGACTGCCGGCTGGTTACGCTGGCCGGAATTCTGCCGGACGCGGACGGCCTGGGGCTGGCAGTGGACCTGGCGTCCAACTTGTTTGGCTGGAGGCAAACGCTCCTCTACGAGCGCTACCACCACTATTATTTGCACGGAGCCTTGGGCGCTATCCTGATTGCAGGGACGCTGGCTTGCTTTGCCCGCGAGCGCGGGCGCGTGGCGCTGCTCGCCCTGCTCGTCTTCCACTTGCATCTGCTTTGCGACTTCGTCGGCTCGCGCGGCCCGTCGCCCACGGACCTGTGGCCCATCTTCTACCTCGGGCCGTTTACGCGCGACCCGACGTGGGTCTGGAAAGGGCAGTGGCGCCTGGACGGCTGGTTCAACCGCTATCTCACCGTGGCGCTGTTCCTCTGGGCCTTATGGATACCCGTGCACCTGGGCTATTCGGTTGTGGGGGTGTTCAGCGCGCGGGCCGACAAGGCATTCGTATCCGTGCTGCGCAAGTGGCACGAGGCATGGCTGCGTCGCCGTCGTGCGCCGGGGTAGCCGGGCACGTCTCACCTTTTAACCAATCCCCGCCCACCTCTCATTGACACCCCGCTTCAGCGGGGTGGAGGCGGGCGCGACGACGCCCGAACCGCTTCAGCGGTTTACCCGCACGCGCGAAACCGCTAAAACGGTTGCCGGGCGCGGCGCCCGCCCGCCTCTCATTAACACCCCGCTTCAGCGGGGTGGAGGCGGGCGCAACGCCGCTAGAACCGCTTCAGCGGTTTACCCGCACGCGCGAAACCGCTAAAGCGGTTGCCGGGCGCGGGCTGCTCCTGCACCCCGCTGAAGCGGGGTGTTAATGAGACCCGTGCTCAGGGTCCGCACAGAAATTGAGCCGCACCCAGCCTACCCTCTCGCTTCAATTCCTCTTTGCCTGAGGCCGGAAGCACCTGTAGGCTCTCGTTCAGGATCAGTGCACCAGCGCTTCATGAGGAGCGCCCAGAGGAACTAAAGCAGCGACTATGAACAAGCCACTTTCACCCGGCCTGCTGGCGAAGATGAATGCCTATTGGCGCGCCGCCAATTACCTCTCCGTCGGCCAAATCTACCTCTACGACAATCCTCTGCTGCGGAAGCCGCTGAAGATCGAGCACGTGAAGCCCCGCCTGCTCGGGCATTGGGGCACCACGCCCGGGCTCAACTTCCTCTACGTGCACCTCAGCCGCCTGATCAAGCAGCACGACCTCGACGCCATTTTCATCGCCGGCCCGGGCCACGGCGGCCCGGCCGTCGTCGCCAATACGTACCTGGAAGGCACCTACAGCGAGATGTATCCCAATATCACGCAGGACGAGACGGGCATGAAACGGCTGTTCAAGCAGTTCTCCTTCCCCGGCGGCATTCCGAGCCACGCGGCGCCCGAGACGCCCGGCTCGATCCATGAAGGCGGCGAACTCGGCTATGCCCTTGCCCATGCTTACGGCGCCGCATTCGATAACCCGGACCTGCTGGTCGCCTGCGTCGTCGGGGACGGCGAGGCGGAGACCGGGCCATTGGCGACGAGCTGGCACGCGAACAAGTTCCTCAACCCCGCGCGCGATGGCGCCGTGCTGCCCATCCTGCACCTGAACGGCTACAAGATCGCCAACCCGACCGTGCTGGCCCGCATTCCGCATCAGGAGCTGGATGAACTCATGCGCGGCTATGGCTACAAGCCCTTCTGGGTCGAAGGCGATCAGCCCGAGCCCATGCACCAGCTCATGGCGGCCACGATGGACCAGGTGCTCGCCGAGATCAGGCGCATTCAGAAGGACGCGCGCGAAAACGGGTTTAAGCAGCGTCCCACCTGGCCCATGATCATCCTGCATTCGCCCAAGGGCTGGACCGGCCCCAAAACAGTGGACGGCAAGCCCACCGAGAACTCGTGGCGCTCGCACCAGGTGCCCCTGTCCGAATTGGCCGAAAAGCCCCAGCACCTCAAGCTGCTGGAGTCCTGGATGCGCAGCTACAAGCCGCAGGAGCTGTTCGATAAAGAGGGCAAGCTGAAGCCGGAATTGGCCGAACTTGCGCCCGAGGGCGACCGCCGCATGGGCGCCAACCCCCATGCCAACGGCGGGCTGCTATTGCGCGACCTGAGAATGCCCGATTTCGAGGATTACGCCGTAGCCGTGCCCAGCCCCGGCTCCGTCACCGCCGAGGCCACGCGCGTGATGGGCAACTTCCTGCGAGACGTGGTCAAGTGCAACGCCGAAGCCCGCAACTTCCGCGTCTTCGGCCCTGATGAGACCGAGTCCAACCGGCTGAGCGCCCTCTTCGAAGCCACCAACCGCGTGTTCACCGGCCAAATCCTCAAGACCGATGAGCACCTGTCCCCCGAGGGCCGCGTCATGGAAGTGCTGAGCGAGCACTTGTGCCAGGGCTGGCTGGAAGGCTACCTGCTCACCGGCCGGCATGGGTTCTTCTCCTGCTACGAGGCCTTCATCCACATCATTGACTCCATGTTCAACCAGCACGCCAAGTGGCTGAAGGTGACACGCCATATACCCTGGCGCCGGCCTATTGCGTCGCTGAACTACCTGCTGACCTCGCACGTTTGGCGGCAGGACCATAACGGCTTCAGCCACCAGGACCCAGGCTTCATTGACCACGTCATGAACAAGAAGGCGGAGATCATCCGCGTGTATTTGCCGCCCGACGCGAACACGCTCCTCTCGGTGGCCGACCACTGCCTGCGCAGCCGTCACTACATCAACGTGATCGTAGCGGGCAAGCAGCCGGCGCCGCAGTGGCTGGACATGGACGCCGCGGTGAAGCACTGCACGGCGGGCCTGGGCATCTGGCCCTGGGCGAGCAACGACGCCGGCGGCGAGCCGGACGTGGTGATGGCCTGCGCCGGGGACGTCCCCACGCTCGAAACGCTGGCGGCGGTGGAAATGCTGCGCGAGCACGTGCCCGGCCTGAAGATCCGCGTCGTGAACGTGGTGGACTTGATGACGTTGCAGCCCAGCTCCGAACACCCTCATGGCTTGAGCGACCGCGACTTCGATGCGCTCTTCACCACCGATAAGCCGGTTATCTTCGCCTATCACGGTTACCCGTGGCTCATCCACCGCCTGACTTATCGCCGAACCAACCACAGGAACTTCCATGTCCGCGGCTACAAGGAAGAAGGCACCACGACTACGCCTTTCGACATGGTGGTGCTGAATGACCTCGACCGCTTCCACCTCGTGGGCGACGTGATAGACCGTGTGCCAGGCCTGGGCGTGCGCGCGGCTTACGCCAAGCAGGCGATTCGCGACAAACTGCTGGACCACAAGAACTACATCCAACGCTACGGGCAGGACATGCCCGAGATTCAGAACTGGCGATGGGGCCAAAAGGCGGCGAAGAGCAGTTCCAGGGGGCGGAAGCCGGGATCGGCGGCCGGTCGCCCATCGTGATCGCGCCAACCGCAACGCACATCAGGCGCGTTCGGCTCGTCCCGGCACATAAAAGGCCGGGACCCCGGAGGTGATGAACAGCGCGCTTTTCTTCGCGCCGGTCGTGCTTTGCCTCGCGCTGGCCTTCTGCGGGATCGTTTGCACCCTTACCGCCGCGGTGGGCCTGAGGAGGAAGGCGCCGGGCAAAGAGCCCCAGCACAGCAGGCATGCGGAGCCGCCTGTCCTTAGCCGTGGCGACCCAGTTGGTGTGGGGGAGCGCACGCGCCTCGCGTGCTGCCAACGGCGCCCCGCCGTTGGTGCTCTCGCCCGCGAGCGGCTCGCTGCTTGGTGGCCCTTCCAGACGAGGAACCATTCGCGGCGGGGCGCCGCGAATCACACGCGAGGGCGCGTGTGCTCCCCACCTCTAACTGAATCGTCAGGGCTGGGGGAGGCGGCGCCCAAACCCGGCATAACGTCCGCCGCGCGTATTGCGTTCCTAAAAGGCCTCCTTGTGCTGGGGCTGGGGGCGCTGGCGGCCGGAGTGCTTGGCGCGTGGGCGACCGGCCCATCTATTGGCCTGACGCAGGCGCCGGTGGCCGAGTGGAGCGATGGGCGGGCGCCCGAACTGGAGCCGCTCATCCGGAAGCACTGCGCGCCGTTTATCAGCGAGGGCAACACGCTCGGGCTGGCGGTAGCCGCGGTAACGCCCACCAACGCGACGATCATGACGTTCGGCCTCCCCGCCCTGGGTTCAAGCGCCCCCACGGGGCCCGATACGCTGTTCGAGCTCGGCTCCATCACCAAGACCTTTACGGCGTTGGTGCTGGCGTGCGAGATCGAGCACGGCAGGCTGAGGCTTGACGATCCTGTTCAACAGTTATTGCCCAGCGGGGTCCGGCTGCCCGAAGCCGCACGCGGCATCACGCTCCGGAACCTGACGACGCATACGTCCGGGTTCCCGCACCTGCCAGCAGGCTTTTCGAGCGCGAGAAGCATTGGCATGTTGCTCTTCGGCACCGATCCCTACGTGGGTTACAGCCAGGCGGATTTGCTTCGCGACGTCCAAAGCGTGAAGCTGCAATCGAAGCCGGGCGCGAAGGCCTCCTACTCCAATTACGGCATGATGCTGCTAGGCGACCTGCTGGCCAGAGAGGTCGGCTGCACGTACGAGGAGTTGGTGAAGCGGGAAGTCTGCCTGCCGCTCGGCATGACGAACACCACGATCACCCTGCAACCAGGCCAGCGGCGACGGACGGCTCAGGCCTATCGCGCCGTGTTGCGGTGCGGTCCCCTGACGCTGGCCCTTCGCTCCGCGCCGTGGCTCGAGGGGAATCCCCTGGGCGGCGCCGGCGGACTGCGCTCGACGGCCTCGGACATGCTAAAATACCTCCGCGCGAACATGCACCCCGAGGGGCAACCGCTCGCGAACGCTCTGCGCCAATCCCATCGCGCGCTGTTCAAGGAGAACGATCATACCTCGTTCGGCATGAACTGGGTCATCTCGAACCAGTCGCACCAAATGGTGATCTGGCATAACGGCGGGACCGGAGGCTTTCGCAGCTACCTTGGCTTTACAGCAGACGGGAGGGTGGGAGTGCTCGTGCTCTCGAACAGCAGCGAGGACGTGGACGGCCTCGCCGAAGACCTGCTGCACGAACTGCAGTGACATACCAAACGCGACCCATCTCGATGCGGCGATTCCGTGCGAGCGTGCAGCTTTTGTTGGCGGTCTGCCTGGTGCGAGCTGCCGCCGGAGCTGAGCCCGCGTCTCCTGCCGATACGGCCGTCCTGCAGCGAATGCAAGAGGAAGTCCGGATTACCGCCGACACGAACGCGCCTGCCCCGGGCGCCTCGACAAGCAATACCGGCCGCACGTTCCGGGTGGAGGCGTCCTGGCGCGGATGGGAGGGGCTGCATTTGGAGCTGAATCAGAGTACCCGCATGGCCAATCCCAGCGGCCCCATGCTCCAGTTCCTGGTCAACACCAATGCGCTGCCGGCCATTTCCCTGGACCAGGTCAAGATGACCCTCAATCTCGGCGCCCGCATTGAAGTGGACGGCGCGGCTTATGTGACTTCCGGCAAGATGCCTGACTTTGCCGATGACATAGAGCTTCGGCGCGCCCTGTTCACCGCCCAGGGAGACTGCATCCTGGTGTTCCCGGTCAGCTACATGATTCAGCTCGGATACCGCCCCAACAGCTTCGAGCTGAACAAGGCCTACCTCGCCTCGCAGGAAATGAACTACATCGGCAGCGTGCAGGTGGGCGTGTTCTCTCCGCCGATGGGACTGGACCTGATCACCAGCAGCCGGGACATCACCTTCATGGAGCCTCCCGCCCCACTCCAGGCTATTGGCCCGCCCAACGAGACGGGCTTCCAGATCGGGCGTGCTGTTTTCAACCAGCGTGCTACCTGGAGGCTCGGAATCTTCGGCGATGCGGACACGGACACCGAATACGGCAATGCCAGCAAGAATTACGGAACGGTGATGGGCCGCCTGACCTGGCTCGCACTGGACCACCTCGATCCCGACAACCCATCCCAGAACCGCCTCTTGCACGTCGGGTTCAGCGCCAGCTATCAGTACTCGGTCACGGGGGACATCCGCTACCAGTCCCGCCCGGAGAGCTTTATCGCGCCGATCATCATTGATACGGGCGACATTGACGCCACCGGCGCCGCAACCGTCGGCGGCGAG
>DATKNZ010000394.1:0-2978 GCA_035541055.1 Candidatus Acidiferrum sp.
ATCGCCTCGGGACGCCTCTCCCAACGGCACGGTTACCGGCTGGGAATCCCTGCACGCCGTTTACGAGGTGGACCAGTCGCCCATCGGGCGCACGCCCCGGTCCATTCCGGCCACTTACGTGGGCTTCTTTGATGACATTCGCCAGATGTTCGCGCAAATGCCGGAGGCTCGGCTGCGCGGCTATTCGCCCAGCCGGTTCTCCTTCAACAGCGTGCAGGGGCGCTGCCCGGAGTGCGAAGGGGCGGGCACGATCAAGCTGGAGATGAACTTCCTGCCGCCGGCCTTCGTGCGCTGCGAGGTCTGCGGCGGCACCCGCTTCAACCGCGAGACGCTGGATATCGAGTGCCGCGGCAAGAACATCGCCGCCGTGCTGGAGATGTCGGTGGAGGAGGCGCGGGAGTTCTTCGGCAGCCTGCCGAGGATCAGGCGGCCGTTGCAAGTGCTGTGCGACACGGGGTTGGGCTACCTCAAGCTGGGCCAAACCAGCCCCACGCTCAGCGGCGGGGAGGCCCAACGCGTGAAGCTGGTGAGCCATTTGCTGGCCGGGCTGCAGGAACCGGGAGCGCCGGGCCACCGCGCCAGGCGCAACCTGTTCATCCTGGAGGAGCCCACTATTGGCCTGCACATGGCCGACGTGCAGCGGTTGGTGGACGTGCTGCAACGCCTGGTGGACAGCGGCCACTCGGTCGTGGTGATCGAGCACAACCTGGATTTCATCGCCGAGGCGGACTGGGTCATTGACCTCGGCCCCGAAGGCGGCGACGGCGGCGGGCGACTGGTGGCCGCGGGCACGCCGGAGCAGGTGGCCCGCAACAAACGCTCGCACACGGGCGGGTTCCTGCGTAGCGTTCTGGCTGACGCATGAGTACGGCCTATGCGGAGATACTCAACGGCTCGGCGCTGGCACGACGCCCGCCCGGCCCGCGCCATGAGTTGATCTGCGGACGGTTGCACCAGTGGGTCAGGGCCAGCGTGGCGAATTTCCCGGGCATACGCCTCCTGCCGCCGCGCTCCGAGGTGCGTCTTTCACCGAAGCACACGGTCTGCCCCGACCTGGCGCTCCTGGCCACCGCCACCGGCAAGCTCTGGCTCGCCGCCGAGGTCGTCAGCTCGGACGACCACCGCCCCGACACGGTCACCAAGAAGCAGGTCTATGAAGAAGTCCGCCTCGCGCGGCTGTGGATGGTGGACCCGCGCTACGACAATGTGGAGGTCTATCACAGCAGTGAGTACGGGCTGATCCTCAAGGGCATCCTCGCCGGGCATGAATTGCTGACCGAGCGGCTGCTGCCGGAGTTCCAACTCACGATTACTGAGCTGTTCGCTGCGGAGCCGCAGAAGCCTGCGCATTCCTGAAAGCGCCCATGCACCGCCGGCCAGCATTGTTTTGTGCCGGCGCGCTCCTCCTGGCCTCAGCCGCGCGCGCCGACAGCATTGCTGGGACCGTACAGGAGTGGATTAGAGTTTCCAAAGATCACCGGGGCTTCACGTGCGCCCACTCCGGGCGTGCCTTCATCCCCTGGGGCTTTAACTACGACCGCGACTACAAGTCTCGCCTGCTGGAGGATTACTGGGTGGACGAGTGGCCCACCGTAGCCAAGGACTTCCGCGAGATGAAGCGCCTCGGCGCCAACGTCGTGCGCGTCCACCTCCAGTTCGCGCGTTTCATGGACGCCCCGGGCCGGCCGAACGAGCAATCGCTCGAGCGCCTGGCCCAGTTGGTGAAACTGGGCGAGGAGAACGGCCTCTACCTCGACCTGACCGGCTTGGCCTGCTACCGCAAGAAGGACGTTCCCGGTTGGTACAGCGCCCTGAACGAACGCGAGCGCTGGGCGGCCCAGGCGCGGTTCTGGGGCGCGGTCGCCAAATGCTGCGCCCGCAGCCCGGCCATCTTCTGCTACGACCTGATGAACGAGCCGATTGTGCCCGGCGGCAAGCGCGATGCCGGGGATTGGCTGGCGGGCGAGCTGGGCGGCTTCGTCTATTGCCAGTTCATATCGCTGGACCGGGCGGGCCGCCCACGGCCAGAGATTGCGCGGCGTTGGATCGCGCAGCTTGTCGGCGCCATCCGCAAGCAGGACAAGCGCCACCTGGTCACCGTCGGCCTGCTGCCCAACAGCCTGGAAGAATCGCCGTGGCCCTCCGGCTTTGTGCCGCAGAAGGTCGCGGGCAAGCTCGACTTCGTTTGCGTGCACCTCTACCCCAAGAGCGGCCAGTTGCAGGACGACCTCAAGCTGTTGCGCGGCTTCCAGGTGGGCAAACCCGTTGTGATTGAGGAGACCTTCCCATTGAGCTGCAGCGTGGCCGAGTTGCGCCAATTCCTGGAGGCGTCTCGGAAGGACGCTGCCGGCTGGATCGGCTTCTACTGGGGCCAAACCCCGGCCGAGTTGGCCCAATCCGGCAAAATCGGCGATGCAATGATGGCAGCTTGGCTCAAGCTCTTTCAGGATTTGCGTCCCTCGCAACCGTAGCCCTGACTCGAATGGCGCTGAGATCAGAGCCAATTGCATAAGCCGGGGATAACCGCAAAGAGCGCAAAGGTGAGCAGAGGCGCTGAAAGCAAAGAGTTCTTCTCCTCTGCGTTCCTCTGCGCGCTCTGCGTCTCTGCGTTAATAAAGATGCCAGCCGGCGGGTTCGCATTTCGGATTTCGGCCTTCTTTCGGCCTGCGGCCTTCGGGCGTCGGATGTCAGCCGCTGGGCGCCTGCCCATTGAAGACGTCGAGGAGCCCGAGCAGGGCCCAGCGGCCCAGGGTCACATATTTGTGTCTGACAGGCGGTTTGCAAGCCCGTGAGTCGCCTCTCAAATTAGCAGTAGTGACCTACTCTATCCCGCCAGTCAGGCGAGCCGACCCGCGACGCACCCGCGCGTTCACGCTCATCGAACTGCTCGTCGTGATTGCCATCATCGCGATCCTGGCGGCGCTGTTGCTGCCGGCGCTGGCCCGGGCGCAGCAGAAGGCCTATCAAGCCAATTGCAC
>DATKNZ010000395.1:0-2730 GCA_035541055.1 Candidatus Acidiferrum sp.
TCACCGTAGTACCTCTAATAGCCTATTAGAGGTACTACGGTGAGGTGACGGTGTGCATACGGCGAGGCCACGGACGGGTGAGCGTGGGGCGCCCGGAGGCTGGAACCCACAAGCGGCGCAGTCATAAATGCTTGCGAATACGGCTGAAGCTGAAAGGCCGTAATCGCAAGAGTGTAGAAGATGTTTAACCAAAGGGCACAGACATACGGAGGCGCAAGGCTCTCCGGCCCAGCATCTTCCGACGCCCCAAAGCGCGGGCTAGGCGGCGCCGGGGTCTTGTTTCAGGAGGAGGAAGAAAGTGGCGCCCTGGCCGGGTTCGCTGGTCGCCCAGACACGGCCGCCGTGGCTTTGGACAAGGTGCTTCACAATGGCCAGGCCCAGGCCCGTGCCGCCCTGCTCGCGTGAGCGCGCCTTGTCCACACGGTAGAAGCGCTCGAACACACGCTCCAGCGCCTCGGGCGGTATCCCCGGGCCGTCGTCCTGCACGAACATTTCGACCTGCCCGTTGTCGCGGGGTTGGCCGCCGATGATGACGGTGCCCTTGGGGCGGCCATACTTGATGGCGTTGTCCACCAGGTTGCCGAGCACCTGCTCCAGGCGGTTCATGTCCGCGCGCACGGCGACTTCGGGCGCGTGATTGACCAGGGTCGCGCCCCGGGCGGCGGCGCGCTCTTTGAAATCCTCAATCACTTTGCCCACGACCTGCGGCAGGGAAATGGCCTGGAGGTTGAGGGTCACTCGCCCGGATTCAAGTTCGGAGATGGTGAGCAGGTCTTCGATGAGCAGCTTGAGCCGCTCGGCATTGCGGTCAATGGTTTGCAGGAAGCGGGTGGCGACCTCCGGGTTGTTGCGGGCGCCGTCCAGGAGCGTCTCGGCGTAGCCTTTGATGAGAGAGAGGGGGGTGCGCAATTCGTGGCTGACGTTGGCGACGAATTCCTGCCGGGCGCTTTCGAGCTGTTTGAGCCGGGTCAGGTCGTGGAAGACGAGGACGGTGCCGTGGCGTTCGCCGCGGTCGTCGAAGATGGCGGCGGCATTGATCTGGAGCCAGCGTTCGTTGAGGCCGGGCAGCTTGAGTTCGTAGCCCAGGACCTGCCGCTGGGTTTCGAGGGACTTCACCAAGGCGGCCAGTTCGTGCTGGCGAACGGCTTCGATAATGGTGCGGCCGCGGGGCTCGGCGGCGAGGCCGAACAAGGCGAGAAAGGCGCGGTTCGCGAGCTGGATGCGGCCGCGCTCGTCCAGCAGCAGTAAGCCTTCCACCATGCTGTCAAAGATGACCTCCTGGTGGGTCTGCAGGGCCAGGGCTGCCAGCTTTTGGTCTTCGGTCATGCGGTTACCCCTCAGGTTAGGCGCAGGATTAGCAGGTGGCCAGCGAGGGCTTGCAGGGCCCCGCTCGACACTGCCGCCGGGTGCTGAGCAGCCAAATCCGAAGCTCGAAATCCGAAATCCGAAACAAATCCAAATGCTCGAACCAGCAATGACGGAAACCTGCGGCTACCGTGCGTGTTGAGCATTAGGGATTGGAGCATTGCGATTTGTTTCGGATTTCGGGTTTCGGATTTCGAGCTTCTACTACTGAGGAGGGCCGCAGTGGTGTGATGCGCCCGGTCTGGCAGGCGCCTCCTCAAGCGATAGAGTCCAGGAAGCGGTAGCCCACGCCGCGGACGGTATCGAGGTGCTTGGAGGCGGGGCCGAGCTTCTCGCGGAGCCGGCGCATGTGCGTATCCACGGTGCGGGTGTCAATCAGGCTATTGTATTCCCAGACATCGCGGAGCAGTTGTTCGCGCGACTGCACGCGGCCGGAGCGCTTGGCCAGCAACGCCAGCAGGTTGAACTCCGTGTGCGTGAGTTCGACCGATTTGCCGCGCCACTTGACCAGGTGGCGGGGAGTATCAATCAGCAGGTCGCCAAATTGGAACACGTCGGGGAGCCCCATGTCCGGCTGGCCGCGCCGCAGGACTTTGTTGATGCGCAGCACCAGCTCGCGCGGGCTGAAGGGCTTGGTCACGTAGTCCTCGGCGCCGATTTCCAGGCCGACAATGCGGTCCACCTCGGCGGCCTTGGCCGTGAGCATAATGATGGGGATGCGGGCGGTGGCGGGGTCACGGCGCAGCATTTTGCAGACCTCCAGGCCGTCTATCTCGGGCAACATCAGGTCGAGCACGATCAGGTTCGGCGAAACGGAGCGCGCCTGCCTGAGCGCCTGCGCGCCGTCGGTGGCACTGAGGACTTCGAAGCCCGCTCTCTTCAGGTTGAACTCCAGCAGTTCGACCGCCTCGGGCTCGTCATCCACGACAAGGATTCGCGCTTTCACTTTGGTATCGCTTGGCCCTGCGGCATGAACGGCTCTTACGGTCCATCCTGAAGGGCGGAGTGCCGGATGTCGCGGGCTTCGCAAAGATACACCACCTCCTCGGCTACGTTCTTGGCATGGTCGGCGATGCGCTCCAGGCTCTTGGAGATGACCATCAGGCTGAGGCAGCGGGTGACCGATTCCGGGTCGCCGATCATCTGCGCGGCCAATTGCTGGTGGTTTTGCTTGTTGAGCGAGTCAATCTCCTTGTCCTTGGGAATCAAGGCGCGGGCAGCGACCGGGTCCTGGTTGACGAAGGCATCCAGCGCGGCTTTGAGCATCAGCGCCGCCAGCTTGGCCATCTGCGGAATGCTCAAGGTCAGCTTCAAGGGAGCTTCCCGGCAGAGTTCCTGCACGCGGCGGGCAATGGTCGTGGTCTC
>DATKNZ010000396.1:0-5775 GCA_035541055.1 Candidatus Acidiferrum sp.
CGGCTACTACACGCTCTCCCGTGAACGTCACGTCGAGGTGGACGGCAAATTCGCCGACGCCGTCCTGGGCCGCTTCCACGCCAAGCCTTCCGCAGGTAGGGACGCCTCGCCGAGGCGTCCGTTTGTGCCTGCGGGCGGACGAAGGGGCGCCCGGGCAAGGTCGTAATCGCCGGGCGGCGGCGCATGACTTTGTCTTTGCAAAGCTTCGGGATTCGTGCACGGACAGAGTCGCGCTCCGCTGGTGGCCCCTGGCTGCCCTCTGGCTGCAGTTCCGACGGCAGGATGGCCACCGGGGCCAACTCTCCGGCCAGGACCGTGCCAACCTCCAGCCGGCCCGCACCTTGGCTCGTCGGCCCGGGAAAGAAATCCTTCATTATCTCGTTGACTTCCTGCCCTCAAGACGTCACACTGCGGCATATGGGTGGGTTTGTCTTTCGGGCTTTGTCTTTGCGCGCCACTTTGTCCTATTTATACTGTTAGCCGTCATCATCCACGCATCTTTCTATGAACATTGGTGAGGAATTGGTCGCTGCCTACTTGCAACACATAGTTGGCTGCGCGTTCATCCAGCAGAATCTGTACACGATCGAGACGCAAGGTGAGATCGATGTAGTCGGCCTCAACTTGAAGACCAAGAGCGTCTATATCTGCGAAGTTGCGATCCACCTAACTACCGGTCTCCAATACACCTTCGCGAAGCGGCCCAACAACGTCAACAAGCTGACCGAGAAGTTTTCAAGAGACATCGAGTACACGAGGAAATATCTTCCTGAGTACAAAGCCCACTACATGCTGTGGAGTCCCGTCGTCAAATCGCGGAAGGGTGAATCGGAATACGATCAGGTCAAGCACTTGGAACAGGTGCAGGCCAACATCTTTGGAAAGTACGGTGAGACACTCGAGCTAGTCATAAATGTCGAGTTCTCCAAGTGCTTGCAGCGGCTCCGAGAGGAGGCACGGCGCACTTCGGCCAGCCTCAAGTCGCCAGTCATGCGGATGCTGCAGGTCGAAGAACAGCTCCTCAAACACGCACTAAGAATGCCGGCTAAGCCTTCCATCGAGCGGACAGATTCCGGCGGGCTTGGCCCGCCTCTAGTTGCCGCTGATGTCAAAGGTTAGGCGGAGTATGAACCGCAATCCCGTTCAGTATTTGCACGGCGTTTTGGCAGGTGTCAGTTTTGCGGGCTTCCTTGGAATCATGGGAGCCACTACCGCTGTACCACTTCCTGATGGTCTGGCGGTTGGCTGTTTCGCTGTTTCGATTCCGATGAACGCTTTCACGTTTATCTGCAAGACCGATTTGTTGCCAGATTGGCGGCATCGAGTTTTACGTTGCCTGTTTCGTTTCGGCGGACTCTTTATCGGCTACGCCGGCTTGGCGTTCTCTTTTGCACACTTTGGATGGCTTCACGCACTTTTGTTTTTCATTTTGGCTGTTGTAGCTCACCGGACACTTGACTCCATAGCCGACGCTCTTGCTCGCGCTGCTGGCAGGGTTCAGCCCAATTCACCGAGGCATGAATAATCCGCCTAACGAACGGCCAGGAGCGGACGCGGGATGGCGCGTCCTGTTTGCACTTTCACACGCTTGGCACCGCGCCGCTCAGCCCGAGCGTTGGCCAAACGCCGGTGCTCGAATCCTCCGCGACAGGGGTAAGCCATCTGCATGAGTATGCCGCTCGAAGACGTAACCCGTGAGGCCATTGGACTGCCGCGCCAGCAGAGGTTGTCTTTGGAGCGTTTGCTGATCGAGTTGGAAGACGTGGAAGCCGCTTGGGACGCTGAGATTCAGGCCCGTGTGCGGGCGGTAAAAGCGGGGCGCGTCGAGGGCATTCCCTATGAGGAGGTTTTGGCCCGCATTGATCGGCGTTTGGCACGATGAAACTCATCGTTCAGGGCGCGCGAGCATCGGCCCCGCTGGCTGTGGGCCGACCGGCTGCTCAGCCAGCAGAGCAGCCTGCAGGAGCATCGCCGGTCCGCCGGCCTACGGGACGGTGATCGTGTAGAAAAGCCTGGGGTAGTTCGTGGCCGACGTATCCAGGAAGGTGGCTGCTCCGGTGACATTGTCGAACAGTCCGTTCGTCACCAGGGCGGTCCAGGTGCTCGTTACCGGGGCGGCCGCCACGTTGGTGGTGGACCATACGTGGTAACTGTCGCCGCCCGGGCCGGAGAGGGAGAGCTGGAACCCGCCGTTGGTTGGGCCGACGCTGCTGAACTGCGGGCGCACCACGCTCAGGACCTTGATGGTGCCGTCAATGCCCAGCCGCGAGGTGTCCCAGGTCGTGCCGAACGGCAGGTTGATCCTGCTGAAGGAGCCTCCGAGCGAGCCCGCGGAGAACAGCTTGAAGGTGTCGCCGGCCGCGAGGGCGCCGCCCGCGCCGCTCACGGTGAGCGTGCCCCCGTACGTGATGTTAGTCGCCACCACCAGGTCGCTGGTAGGGCTGCCGCCGGCTTTGCTCACTTGCATGAGGTTGGTGCTGCCGGCCTGCAGGGCCAGGCTGTTCGTGACGGTGAGCGTGCCCAGCGTGTTCGTGCCCGGGCCGCCGACCGTGAGGGTGGACCCGCTGGCCATCGTCACGCTGCCGATCACGGTGCCGCTTCCCTGGAGGCCGCGCCCCGCCGTCAGCGTGAGCGTGGGCGAAGCCAGCGCGGACAGGTCTATCGCCGCCCCGGCGCTCACCGTGATGTTGACGCTGCTGTCAATCGAGCCCGAGTTGACCAGGGCGAGCGTCCCCGCGCTGACGAGCGTGGGGCCGGCGTAGGTGCTCGGGCTCGTAAGGGTCAATATCCCCGCGCCGCTCTTGGTCAGGCCGCCGGCGCCGCCCACGGCGGCATCGAGGATGAACTGTGCGCCGGCCGTGTTGGCGACGATGCTGCCCACGCCGCTCTGCAGGGTGACCGGCCCCGCAAACTCGGCCTGGTTAATGGCGCGGAAGGTGGCGCCGGCGTTGAGCACGACGACCTTGCTCCAGACGTTGGAAGGGTTGGCGAACTGGAGCGTGGCGTTGGTGAAGACGGTCACGATGTTGGCCGGGTTGCCCAGGCCCGTCGTTTTGCGCTCGAAGCTCAGGCTGCCGGCCTGGAGGGCAATATCGCCCAGGGCGCCGTCCACTACCGCGCCGAAGATGGTCACGGTGTTGGTGCCCACTTTGGTGAGGTTGTAAGCGGTGCCCGACGTGCTCAGTGTCGCATCCTGTGCCGGGTTGGCGCTGGCGTGGATGTCCCAGTCGCTGTAGCCGCCGAAGGTGGTCGGCCCGGAGAGGGTCACGTTGCGCAGGATCTGGTTCGGGCTGTTGGTGCTGTTGTTGACGATGGCCCCGTTGCCGCCCACGCCGGGGCCGGCGGCCGTGATCGGCTGGGTGTTGTTGAACTTCTGCCCGTTCACATCGAGGGTGGCGCCGTTGTTCACGGTGACGGGCACCGAGGGTGTGCCGAGGGCTGCGACGTTGCCGGGCTGCAGCACGCCGTGCGCGACGGTGATCGTGCCGCCAAAGGCGCTGTTCGAGCCGTTCAACGCCAGCAGGCCCGTGCCGTTCTGGGTGAGAGTGCCCAGGCCGGAGACCACGCCGGGCACGGCGAGGTTGTCACTGCGGTTGAAGACCAGGGCGGCGCCCGAGTCAACGGTGACTTCCCCGGCCGGGAGCGTGCCGCTTGTGCCCCCGTTGCCCACCTGCAATGTGCCGCCGCTAACCTCGACGCCGCCGGTGAAATCGTCCCCGCCGGATTCAGCCAGCGTCAGCATGCGCGAGCCGGTCTTGGTCAGGGCCGTGCCGCCGCTGAGCTTGCCCGGTCCGCCGAACGTGTAGTCAGTTCCCGAGTTGTTCACCGTAAGGCTGCCATTGGTCAGAGCCGTGGTGAGGTTGACGGAGTTGTTGCCGACCAGCGTGTCGTCGAAGCGGACCACGGCATAGCCCTGCCGGAAGGTGGCGGAAACGCCGTTGGTCTTCCAGTTGGCGGTTGAAGTGTCCCAATTGCCGTTGATCTGGCCGCCCCAAACGAGCGGTGCGACTACCGGGCCGGAAGTGATCACCAGGTCGAGGGAGGAATTGGCGGTGTTGTTGGACAGGTAGCCCGCGTAGGCCGGGCTCGCCGCGGGCAGGGAGCCGAGCGTGAAGGTGGCCAAACTGCCGCCGTCGGTCGTGTATTGGATCACCGGGAACTGGGCTGGGAGCTGGCTGAGGACGGGGACGGAGCTGATGTTGACGGGGTTAGCCGCGCCGCCACCCGTAAGCGTGCCCACTGAGGCGCTGGGTGTGCCGGCCTGGACGGCGAGGGTGAGCGTGGAATTCGCAGCGCTCAGGCTGCCGAGCGGGGACACGGGCGTGCCGAGGGTAGCGCCGGCATTAGCGACGCTGAGCGCGCCGGTGCTGAGGGTTATGGCCGCGCCGCCGCCCCCGGCGGTGACGCCCGCATTGGCGTTCACTGTGGCACTGGAGATGTTCAAGGCGCCGCTAGAACCAGCCCCGTGAGCCAGTTCCAGGAACGTGTTCACGTTCAGCGTGCCGCCGTTGACGTTGACCGTCCCGTTGCCCGGGGCGTCGGCTGTGCTGTAGCCGACCTCGAGGGTGTTCACGTCGATGATTCCCGCGCCCAGAGTCAGGGTGCCGTTGCCGGGGACATTGGCGCCGTTCAGGTGCGTTTGCGAGGCACCCACGCCGATCCACATCTGGTCCACCAGGGCGTTGACGGTGCCCAGGCTGAAGTCAGCCGAGGCCGAGTTCTGGCTGGTCTTGGCGCCCCAGGCATCAGCGATGGACCACATGCCGATCCGGCTGGACGCGCCGTTGGTGCCGCGGAAATACGCGACCGGGTTGGTGAAGCTGCTGTTGAACTGGATGATCGGGCCGCCGGGGCTAACGGTCTTGCCGCGGCCTACCGCGATGGAGTCGGCGAAGATAGCGTTGGTCTGGCCCAGCGACAGAATGCTGGCCAGGCCCGGCGTGGCGCCGCTCTGGATGTTGGCTCCAAGGTCAATCTGTGGGGATGCTGAGCCGGGCGTCATGGTGATCTTGTTCGTTTTGGCAAGGTTGAGCACGCCACAAGCGCCGCGGAGCGCGGTTGTGGTGTCCTCGCCGATCAGGACTCTGGCGACGCTGGCGTTGAAGGTGTCCAGGCCGGAGAGGTCGAGCGTGGCGGTGGTGCTGGAGTTGCCGGAAGTGAGCGGTTGCGACTGATCTATGTTGATGATCGCGCTGGAATTGCTGACCACGAGCGCGGCGCCCGGGCCCTGCACGGTCGTCGTAAGCTGAAGCGCATCCCCTGCCGCGGTGCCGGTCCCCACGTTCAGGCCGTTAGTCCCCGAGACGGTTAGCGTGAGCCCGGGGTCAATGAGCGTCGTGTGGTAGTCGTTGGTCTGACCGTAAGTGAGCGAGCCGATGTTGAAGGCCGAATCTACTGTGTTGTCGGGGGTTCCCACACTGGGGACGATGCCAAGGTCGCAGAACTGGACGTCGTTGGAGGACCCGGGTGCGCCGTTCGGCGCCCAGTTGGCCGCGGTGGACCAATCGCCATTGACGCCGGCCGGGGACCAGACTTTGAGCGGGTTGAACGTGCCGCCGGTAGCCATGGTTACGGTGAAGGTGTTCGTGACCGGCACGACGACGGGATTCACGGGCGTCGGCGGGTTGGTATTGCCGATGATGGTCACGACGTAGGTGTTGGACGGGGTCAGGGCCGTCGTGGTGAAGGACAGCGTCGGGTTGTAGGTCGTATCGGAATTGGGGAAGGTGTAATTGGTTTGGCTGAGGGCAATGGTGATAGACGGCTCCGCGGGCG
>DATKNZ010000397.1:0-39219 GCA_035541055.1 Candidatus Acidiferrum sp.
GAAATCCGAAACAAATTCAAATAGCTAAAGGCTGAAAGCTCGAAACGCTCTGGCGGGGGCGGTTTGAGACATTGCTTGTTTGCTGCTTTGGATTTGTTTCGGATTTCGAGATTCGGATTTCGGACTTCCTTCGGGCTTCGGCCTTCGGGTTTCGGCCTTTGCTCCTGCCTGAACTCAGATGCCATGTTGATGCTCATGCCATTTCCCATTTCTTCCTCAACAGCCACTCGCCGCCCAGCGCTCCGATGACCACCGCCAGCACCCAGCCATTCACGCCGAGGGGGCGGCGCATTTCCTTGCCGCGGCGCACCTGCTCGATCTTGGCCTTGATCTGTGCCACCAGGTTGGCGGCATCGCGGCAATCTTCAATCTTCATGGCCAGCCCATCGCTCACCGAGGCCCACTGCAGGAGCGACTCCATGTTGCGGCCGGTGTTCTGGAATTCGATGTTGATGTCCCGCACTTCGATCGGGCGCGTGGCGATGGGCACTTTCAAGGAGTCCAACACGGTGACCGTGTAAATGTCCGGCTTTTCTGCGCGGAACTTGAAGTCCACCGGGTGCAGGGGCTCCAGCTCGACGGCCTGTTCGCGCAGGACCTTCTTCTGCCCGTCCTCGGCCCGCACATAGAATTTCCGGTTGGGATCAACGATGTTCTTCGGGTTGGGCTGCTTTTCGAGGACGACCTGCACATCCGTTTGCGGCCGCAGCTCCTGGTCGGCCAAATGGATCGAGACGTCCTGCCGGCCCACCTCGCTCAGGAAGCGGAAGAATTGCCGCCAGAACCGGTCGAACTGTCCGGGCTCGGCATCCTTGGCCAGGCGCCAGCGCCAGAAGTTCTGGATGCACAGCACCGCCGAGAGCCCCGCGCCGTAGCGTTGCGAGGCCATCAGGATGCGCCGCCCATGCGGCCCTTCATCCGTCTGATGCAAGGCCCAGACCTGTGCGCCGGGCTTGGCGTTGTCCACGCGGCCATACTGGGTGAAGGTTGGCAACTGCGCCCAGACTTCGCGCGCCGGGAGATTGTCGGCAATCTGGAACACCGGGCTGCCGAGCGCGTCCGGCGTGAGTTCGACGCGGAACTGCCGGTCCAGTCCCTGCACGCCCTGGTTGGCGGCGAACACGACCGGCAGCAGTTGCTCGAGCCGGCTGCCCTGCCATGAGGTGTCGAACGTCGCCGGTCCGCCAATCATCAGTACGCCGCCCCCGAGTTCGCCGCAGAAGCGCGCGAGCACCTCCTGCTGCGCGGGCGTGAGGTCGGCCGGCCGCAGGTTGGAGAGGACCACCACGCGGAAGGGCGCCAACTCCTCCAACGAGCTTGGAAAGCCGTTCATCAGCTCGCCCGCGCCTTCAACGTTCTGGCGGAAGACCGATTGCTTGGAGGTGCGGGTAAGGCCTGTGAGCTTGATCATGGGGTCATTGCGCAAGGCGAGGCCGATGAACTTGTAGTCCCAGGTCAGCGCCCCCTGGATGTAGAGCACGCGCAGCTCTTTCTCGTCCGACACCCGCACCGAGGTGTTGCCCATTTCGTTTACGCATTTGAGCCCGGCGAGATTGGGAGGGAGCAACTGCACGGTGTAGTTGTGGACGCCCTGTTTGTCCTCAGTCACGGGGAAGCTCTCCAGCCAGGTGCGCGAGCCTTTGCCGGGAGCGACGGTCTTGCGCTGCTGCATCTGGCCGTCGCGGAACAGCAGGAGGTCGAAGGCAGGCATGTCCTCGGTGTTGATCATTTCCAGTTGCGCCGAGACGCTGAAAGCGGTTTTGGTCTGCACGGTCACCGGCGCCTCGACGTTGCGCAGGCAGAGAGTGCGGACGCCCTCATCGCTGCCGAAGCCAACGCCGATGAAAGGGACTCGCGCCTCCACCAGGGCCGTGAGAGCGCGGGCATTATCGGCGCTTTCGTTGACAATGCCATCCGTCAGAGCAATGACGGCCAGCGGTGGTTGAGCGGACAGGCCCAGGGCCTGCGCCAGGGCCCCGCTAAGGTTCGTGCGTTTGCCGTTGGGTGTCGCGGACAGCAGCTTCGGTCCGTCTGCCGGCTCGGCGGCCTGGTCGAAGAGCATGGCCTGCACGGGCAGATCGGCCTCCTTTAACGCCGGCAGCAGGCGGCCCCGAAGAAACTCCAGCGCCTGCTGGTAGCGGGTCGCGTCGTGCTCCTCGAGCGACATGCTCTCGCTGCGATCCATCAGCACGGCCACGGAGCGACTGGCTGCGGCCGGCGGCTCGCGGGTCAGCAACACCGGGCGCGTAGCCAAAAAGACCAGCACCAGCAGCGCAATGGCCCTCAGCGCCCCCACGGCGAAGATGCGGGAGAGCGCGAGCCCCCGCCGGTGCTGCCGCCACGCCGCAAAGGCCAGCACCGCCGCCAGCGGCAGCGCCAGCAGCCAGCCGCGCGGGAACTCGAACAGGAGGGCGGCGGTCATGGGGCGAGGATAAAGGGTGGCGGGAAGGCTGGGGAGGGAGCGGGAAATCCGAAGGCCGAAGGCCGAAATCCGAAAGAAGGCCGAAGGCCGAAACCCGAAAGGCGTTGGGCGCAGAAGAGTGGACTCTGCGAAGGGCGTTCGGCGCAGAAGAGTGGCCCGCTTAAGCGCAGAGACGCAGAGAGGGCAGAGAGGCGCGGAGATGGTGAGAGCAAAAGGTCCTTTTTCTCTGCGTTCCTCGGCGCTCTCTGCGTCTCTGCGTTAAGAGAGGCACCTGCCGGCGGCACCGGTTTCAGGGTTGCCGCCTGGCTTCGGGCTTCGGGCTTCGGCCTTCTTTCGGGCTTCGGATTTCGGGCTTCGGCCTTCGTACCCGCTCCAGTCTTCAGGTCTTGCCCTGGGCCTTGCGCGCTCATTTCTCGGAGAGCCGCTGGAAGTACTTCTGGATTCGCCCGCGATAGGCCGGCGGCAGCCGCGAGGGATCAATGTTCGTGACCTGCGGCTTGTCCTCCCTGGTCGCCAGCCGATCGGCCGTCTCGACCGAGAAATGCTCCAGCTCGTTCACCAGCTTCTTAAGCAACTCCACGTCCACGGGGGCATCCTTCTTAAACTGCTCGTCCAGTTGCGCGAGGATCTGCATGCCGCGCTCCTCGTTGCCGTAGAGGTCGCGCATTCCGGTTCGGAGGTTGGAGAGGGCCTCCCGTTCCTGGGCCGCCCGGTCACCGGGCGAGAGCTTGCGGTTGCTCTCCTGCTGCTTGATCAGGCTGTCGAGCTCCGCCAGGCCGAGGTTAAAACTTTCCTGCTGGCCGGGTTTGAGCGCGTCGTTGCCGCGGGCTGCCTGCATCGCTTGCGGCTGGCTGGCCTCGAACGCCTTGCTGATCTTGCCCAGGCTCTCTTTGGCCTCGCCGGCCCGCTGCTGCCGGGCAGCCGCGTCCTCAGCCTGCTGCAACTGCGTGAGCTTGGCGTCCGTGTCCACCTTGTTGGTGCCGCTCAGCGCGTCCCGGAGCGGCTGGCCAAAGGCGTCGCGGGTGGGCTCCTGCTCGGCGGCTCTCTTGAGCTGGTTCACCGTCTCTTTGGCGTCGCTGGCAACCTGCTGAACGTCCGCCGCGGAGGGGCTGCCGCCGGGTTCGGCGACCGGGTTCGCGCACTTGCCCAGAGTCTGGATTTGTTTGTCCAGCATCTGCTTCAGGCGGTAGGCCTGCGCAAGCTGCTCCTCGGCGGAGCGGTCTCGCATGGCGTCGCTGAGCCGGGTGAGGTCTTGTGTCGCCTGGTGCGTGGCGGCGCGCGAGCCACCTGTGCGTTTCTCCAGCGCGTCGGCCGCCTTGTTCATTGATTGCTGGGCCTGCTTGGACTCGGCCTGGGCTTCCTTGAAAGCGTGGGGGTGCTGTTGCTGGAACTCCTCGAGCGACTGCTCCAACTGCCGTTCCTGCTCGCCGAGCCGGGCCGAATCGCCGCGCCCCGACGCAGCCTGGCGCTCCAGGCGGCTCTGCTGGTCCACGCTCTTTTGGACGAACTCCTGGGCGGCTTTGGCTTCGTTGCGGAACTCGGCCATTTCATTCAGCTTCTTGGCCGAGTCGGCGACCGGCGGCGTCTGCTCGTCCTTCGGCTCCTCGAACGCCTTCGGGTTTTCCGAGACCGCCTTTTGGAACACCTTGCGCGCCGCGACAAGTTCCGCCAGCGCAGTGCGCTCCCGGCCCTGGGCTTCGGGCATGACGTTGGCGTCCAGCAGCTTGCTGGCGCCGTCGAGCGACTTCTCGGCCTTGGCGAGATTATCGAGCGCGTCGCCGATGGGCGTATTCTCCATTTCGGCCGCCATCTTCGCGTACAGATGCTGCGCCGAATCGCTCAAGTCGGATTCCGCCTGGGAGAGCTTCCTGCGGTCCTGCTCCTGCAGCTTGGCCTGCGGCTGGGGAGCCTGGATGTGCTGGTGGGTCTGGCGGATGACATGCTGCTGGCGGCCAATGAGCGTGGACATCTCGTTGAGGGCTTCATAGGCCTTGCCGTTCTCGCCGCCGGGCATCTTCAGGATGTCCTCTCGGAAGGGCCGGACCTCCAGGAAATACATTTCGGAGGCGTAGGAGTTGGACTTCTCGGTATGGGCCTTGGCGTAGTAAGTCATCACGTCCCAGTCCGAGAGGCGCAGCTCATCCATGTAAATGGTGGGCTGATACACTGCGTAGCGGGGCTCGGTCGGCGGCGGCAGTTGGTGCTGCACTTCGCCCGCGCCGTTGATCGTGGAGAACCAGGCGACGTTGGTCAGGGCTTGGTTGGCGGCGGCCTCGATTTGCAGCGGGACGACGTCCACCTTGGTGACCCGCAGGTCGGCGCCCGGGTCGGTGACCCGCACCTCTCCCCAGGATTGCTGCTGCTCGATGTTGTTGGTCGGCGGCAACGCCAGGTCCGGGGGCTTTTCCGGCGCCATCGTCTCCGCCGTTCCCCGGGTGTCGGCTTCCAGCAGCCGGGCCCAGGGCGAGGAGAGATGGAACATGGCGAGCGTGATGCTGAGCATTATAATAAACGCCAGGAACCACTGCATGGTCTGCGTCGGCGCGAAGGCTGCCGGAGAGGCTTTGGCGGCCAGGACCGATTGCAGTTGCCTGGCGATGTGCACCGCAAACGAGTGGCTGTGCCGGTCGGCCGTCCGGCGCTCCAGGAAGAGCAACGTGTTCAGCCGGTCCCGCAAGCGCCGGTCAACCCGCTCGATCGCTGCGGCCAGCCATTTGCGGTCGGGCGCGCCCGCCAAGATGCTGATGACGATCACGGCCCAGGCCACGAAGGCCACGGCCCCGAGCAGGGCCAGGAAGGCCACCGCCAGCCCTTTGGTGGTGACCCAGTTCAGGAGGATGGCGAGGCCGAAGAAGCAGACGAGCAGGCAAACCAACGTCCCCAGCACGAAGCTGTGCTTCAGGAACTTCAGCCACTTCCACCGGAACTCCGCCCGGTTCAGGCTCGTCTCGACGATGGTGAAGGTCATGGGGCCGGAGATTGATGTTCGGATGATTCTGCCGAAATCCGAAACCCGAAGGCCGAAATCCCACAGAAGGCCGAATTCCGAAGTCCGAAAACACTCGTGCGGTGCTTTCGGCCCTCGGATTTCGGCGTTCTTTCGGATTTCGGACTTCGGCCTTCGGATTTGAATCGAGTCATGTAAATAGCCCTATCTTTCCGCCGGCGCCGTTTTCGCCTCCGCCAGAATGGTCTCCAGCATCAGCGCCAGCACTCCTCCCAGAATCATCCACCACCACCAACGCTGTTGCAACACGGCGGAGAGGCTGATCCGGGCGCTCGGACGCGCGGTGGCGGGTTTTACCTCCGGCGCCGGCAGGTTCACCCGCCAGAGCTTCATCGCCTCGGGCGATTCGATGTACGACAACTGCGATTCCTTGGGCGAAGGATTGACGCTGACGATCTTCTCCACTTGCTTGCCGTCGTCGTAAGTCAACGTGTACAGGCCCGGCTGGTCCGGCATCCGCACTTTGGCCTGGCCTTGCTCGACGGGCACGCGCGCGATGACCGCCCCTTCGCCGTGCAGCACGAGCTCGCGCGCGGTGGAACCGGCGGGAGTGGGCAGCACGGTGACTTCGCCGGGCTCGAACGTGTTGGGTGCCGGGTCCTCCGCGCGGGCGGTCTGCAGCGTGAGGTCAAGGAAGGGAATGAAGGTCTGGTCCACGGGCCACGACGTATGGTCGCGGTCCATGCCGAACGCGGCCACGAATAGCTTCCCCGGCAGCTTCGTTCCCTGGAAGAACAGGCTGGCGCCCTTGTCCGAGAAGATCAGCGGCAGAGCCTGGGTGGCTTTCATTCGGACATACTGTTGCACTTTGATGTCCATCAGGTTGCCGAAATCCGGCGAGAGGAACGGGTGGAAGATGGGGTGATTGGAAAAGACGAACTGGAACCGCTCCGGGCTGGCAGCCGGCGCTTTGACCGTGCCTTCCGTTTCGAAGCCGAGTTCGCGCAGGCAGCCAGCAATGCTGGGGGTCACGCGATTGACCAGCAGCAGCACGCCGCGGCCTTCGCTAAGGTAACGCGACAGGAGCTTGCGCGCGTCGCCGGACTGCAGGTAATTGCTCTCGAGGCACAGCACGTCCGCATCCTGGCTCGCCGCGAATTCCGCGGCGAGTTTGGTCGGGTCCAGCAGGCGCGTGGCCCAGCGCCCGCGCATAATTTCCGGGGAGAGCGCCAGGCGCAGGTAAGGCGATTGCGCCAGCAGGGCGACGTGGCCCTCCACCACCGGCGCCAGTGAGAAGAAAACCCGGTTGTCGGCCGCCAGCGCGTCGGGCGCGCCCTGGACCGTCACGTCGCCGCGCAGCCAGGCTGCCGGGTCGGCCTCCCACTGCGCCTGGAGCAGGATCGTCTCGGGCTGCTTGTCGAAATCAACGGGGCGGTTGAAGATGACCTGCTCGTTGGCCCGGAGGACGACCGCGGCGGCTTTCGCCTCGCCGACGTGGGTCAGCTTAACGGTGAAATTGACCAGCGATTTATCCCCGAGAAAGATGCGTTGCGCGCGCGGTTCCGCCAGCGAGAGGTTCGGCAGCCAGGCCGCCGGGGTTTTCGGAAGGTCCACCTGGATCCCGCGCAGGAACGGCGGCGTGTCGGCGCTCTCCGTCCACTGATTCTCCTGGCTGTCGCCGAGCAGGACGATTCGCTTCTGCTCGCCCAGCGAATTGGCCAGCAGCGAATTGGCTTGGCGGAACGCGGCCAGGTAGGAGCCGCGCTGAAAGGAGGGTTGCAGCGCGCTGACTTCCTGCTTTGCTCGCAGGCGATCCTCGCCGAACGAGACTACCAGGCGCGGGTTGGAAGTCAGTTCGAGGACGGCGATCTGAACGTCGCTGCCTGCGCCGGCCAATTCGCGCGCCAAGCGGTCGCGGTCCCGGGCGAAGCCGTTATCGGCCTGGTGGCTCAGCGTGTTATCGAGGATATAGACGCGGCTTTCCGTAATGGGCGCGGTATTGGCCCCGCGCAGGTAGGGCCAGGCGAACGCGGCCACGATCAGCAGCAGGCCGAGCACGCGCAGGGCGAACAACACCAGGTCCCGCAAGCGCCACGGGCTGCGGCGCGGCTCGGGCTGGTCGTCGAGAAACCGCAGCGCCGGGAAGAGGAGGAGGTTCGTCTGGCGTTTGCGACGCAAGTGCAGCCAAATCGGCGCCGCCACCGCCAGAGCGCCCAGCCAGAACCAGGGGTTGAGGAAGGACCAGGGCATGGGCTAGGCACGGAAAGAAATCCGAAGGCCGAAATCCGAAGGCCGAAAGAAGGCCGAAGGCCGAAGCCCGAAGCGTTCGGTCGGCGCCTCTTTTAACGCAGAGACGCAGAGGGCACAGCGCGGCAGAGCCGCAACTGAACTGGGCCGCGACGAGGATGGAAGATGGAAGATGGAGGATGGAAGTTCCCCGTTTGCAATGGACGGGCAAGTTGTTCGCAGCCTGCGAACGATCTCGGGTATTGCAGTGCAGAGGAACGCAGAGAAGAGGAATTCTTTGCTTTCATCTTCTCCGCGTACCTCTGCGCTCTCTGCGTCTCTGCGTTGAAAAAGCCCACACTTCCGCACCCAACCTCTTCGGGCTTCGGATTTCGGCCTTCTTTCGGCCTTCGGATTTCGGATTTCGGACTTTGCTCTCACGCTCGGCTTTCTCCCCCGACGCGCCCGCTACTTGAGCCTCCTTCTTTCGGCCAGGAAATGCGCCAGCGCCCGCCAGGGGTTCTCGTCCGTGCGCACCACGCAGTGCGACATTTCGAGCGTGCGGAACAGATCGCGGTGCTCCTTCATGAACGCCTCGAAGCGCGCGAGGTAATTCGCTTTCGCTGCCTGGGGGGCGACCATTCGCCGCGTGCCGGTTTCCAGGTCCTCGAACAGCCGCGGCTCGGTGAACGGGAACTCCACCTCGTCCGGGTCCAGCACTTGGAAGACGATGACCTCGTGGCCGTTGAAGCGGAGTTGCTTGAAGCCCAGGGCGACGTCGGCGGCGGGTTCAAGCAGGTCGGAGAAGAACAGGATGACGCTGCGGCGGTGCACGAGCCGGACGGTGTGCTGGAGCAGTTGGGCGAGGCAGGCGCCGCCGGAGGGCTGGAGAGCCTCGAGCTCCCTCAGCATCAGGCCGAACTGGTTGGGCCGCTGTGATGGCCGGATGAACTCGGGCACGCCGGTCGCGCCGTTGAGGGTCACCATGCCCGCGGCGTCGTTCTGCCGGAGCAGGAACCATGTCAGGGCCGCGGCCAGCACCTTCGCGCATTCGAGCTTCGAGCCCCACGCCGCCTGCCCCCGGTATTGCATCGAGGCGCTCGTATCGCAGACGACGTAGAACCGGACATTGGTCTCCTGCATGTGCCGCTTGATGCAGAGTCGATCGCTCCGGGCATAGAGCCGCCAATCCAGGTGGCGCAAATCGTCCCCCGGCTGGTAATCGCGGTAGTCGCTAAATTCGACGCTGAAACCGTGAAACGGGCTGTCATGCAGCCCGTGGAGAAAGCCTTCCATTACGTAGCGCGCCTTGAAATCGAGCCCTTCGAGAGCCGCAAGGACCTTTGGGTCGAAGCGTTCGGAAAGGGATTGGGTGGCGGTGGGCACGGGGAGTTAAGGGAGAAGGCCGAAGGCCGAAATCCGAAAGAAGGCCGAAGCCCGAAGCCCGAAGGGGTCCGGTCCAGCTCTTAAACCCTCGGCAGGCGGGCTCGGACATTGCGCAGCGTTCCTCATCGTGTCACTTTCAAGATCGCGCTTCGCACTTCGGATTTCGGGTTTCGGCCTTCTTTCGGATTTCGGCCTTCGGTTTTCGGATTTCCGTTACTCCCTCGCGACATCCTGCAAAAGCTGCCCAATGATCTCATCCGTCGTCTTCCCTTCCGCATCGGCCTGGAATGTGCGGATGATCCGATGGCGCAGCACCAACGGCGCCAGCGCGGCCACGTCGTCGCAGGCGACATTGAACCGCCCCTGGCAGGCGGCCCGGGCACGGCCGGCCAGGATCAGGTACTGGCTCGCGCGCGGGCTGGCGCCCCAGCGGACCCAGCGCTTAATGTAATCGGGGGCCTCGCCGTCGCTCGCCGGGCGCGTGGCGCGCACGAGCCGGACCGAGTAGTCAATGACGTTGGGCGCGGCGGGCACCTGGGCAATGGCCTTGCGGAAACGCAGCACTTCCTCGCGCGTCAGAACCGGCTGCATTCGCTCGAGCGGCGCGTAGGAGTGTTGCTCGACCACCTTGCGCTCCTGCTCCAGCGTTGGGTAGTCCACGAGCACTTCAAAGAGGAAGCGGTCGAGCTGTGCCTCCGGCAGCGGGTACGTGCCTTCCTGCTCGATGGGGTTCTGCGTGGCCAGGACCATGAAGGGTTCATCGAGGTGATACGTTTTGCCGGCGACGGTCACCGTTTTTTCCTGCATGGCTTCCAGCAGGGCCGCCTGGGTCTTGGGTGGCGTCCGGTTGATTTCATCCGCGAGCAGGATTTGCGTGAACACCGGGCCACGGGCGAAGGCGAATCGCCGGTGCCGCGTGTCCTCGTCTTCTTCGAGGATTTCGGTGCCCGTGATGTCCGAGGGCATGAGGTCGGGCGTGAACTGGATGCGTGAGAAGTTCATCTCCAGCGACCTGGCCAAGGCGTGGACCAGCAGCGTTTTAGCCAGACCGGGCACGCCCACCAGCAGGCAGTGGCCCCGCGCGAAGAGCGCATAGAGGGCGGCCTGGACCACCTCCTCCTGGCCGACGATGACTTTGGCGATCTCTTCCTCGAGCAGGCGGATGCGGGGCGCCAACTGATCGAGGACAGCGGCCGGATCCTCTTCGAGAATGGGCGGCGCGGCCTGGACCGGCGGGAGTGTGGAGTCTTCAATCATAAGTCGGTTAGCTGTGCCTAGGGCGCCGCCGTGAAACTCGCGGTTGCGGCCACCGCCGACAGCAAGGCGCGGAACTGCTGCTGCACCCCGGGCGTTTCGGACGCCGGGCATTCTCCCCGCCTTAACTCGGAATGTAGTTTGGCCACCAGTTTATCCTGCCCGATAGTCGCCCATTCAATGCGCCACTGCAACGGGTCCGTTCGACCCTCCCGGGCAGCGGGCAGAGACCCCAATTGGCCCTTCGGCGGCAGGCGGAAGACGACCTCTTCGTCCAGGGTGAGTGGGTAGCCCTGGTTCAAGAAGAGCCCGGAGGTGCGGTGATGCAGCGCGGCCTCCCACTCCTTGGGCAACCAGAACGGCGACCGGAGAGACCGAGCGCTCCCGTTTGCCGAGCAGCCGCCTACCCAGCTCCCCTCCGCGGTCCAGGCGAAGCTCTCGTCCAGCGCCGATACGCCGGTGGCCTTCTGGGTCTCCAGGGCGAACGATCCGGCGCAGGGCCGATACCGCGCGGCGAGCAGCGGCACCGAGGACCCGTGGTCGCGGATTTCCCGCGCGGCGGTGCGCAGTTCATAATCGGGATAGCCCAGCGCGGTGGCGATGAGCTTAAGCGGCAAGGCGTCCGCTGCGCCGGTGCAATCGGCCTCCCCCCGCAAGGTGAGACGGTGGTCCTTGGGACCGGGCGCGGGGAGTTCGGTCAGTGCGCTGGTCTGGCCGTCAATGACCAGCACGTTGCGCCCCGGGTCGCCCGGGGGCAGCATCCCGAACCGGCACACGTCGTCCGTCGTGTCCACCCAAAGGACCTGGCCGTCCAGCATCACGCGCGAGATGGCATGGTTGAAGGCAAGGCCGGGGAGGCCCTCATGGGCCTGGCTGAACCGCGGCACGAGCACCAGGCGGGCATCGATGTGCTGCGAATGCAGCAGGGCATTGAGCAGGTTGGCTTTGTCTTTGCAGTCGCCGAATTGGTTTTGCAGCACGTTGGCAGCGGCGTGGGGACGGAAGGAGTTCACGCCGAGGGGAATCGCGACGTAGCGAAGGTTCGTCACGTAGTCATAGAGGGCGGGCACTTTCTCATGGTTGGTTTTGGCGTTGCGGGTGAGTTCGGTCGCTTTGGCCGCGATCTCGGGCGTGACTTCGTCCGTGAGCTTGCTGATGCGGGCATACCATTCCGCAAAGGCCGCCCAGTCGGGGAAGGTCGAGATCTGCAGGCGCGAGCCTTGGAGCGGCGGCATGAGAATGTCGCGCGCCTGTGACGGCAGGGCCTCGAAGTGCCAACGGTACGTGGTACCGTAGCTGGTTTGCTTAATCACGGGGTCCGGCGCGGCGACCTGCTCAAGGCCGAAATGAAAGGGCGTCCCCTGGGGCACCCCAACCTCGATGGTGGTATCCAGTGTGGGCATTTCCTGGCCGAGCGGGATTTCGAGCGAGACATGCGGCAGCGGGAACTCTTTCCATTCGGTCTTGTAGCGCACGTGCAGGACGGCGCCGGGCACCACGCCCGGCAGGGAGAAGAATTTGCGGCTGGGCTTGTGGTAGTCGCCCGCGGTGGGCTCGGCCCCTTCGTGGATCGAGTCCGGGTCGAGCCTCACGAGCTTGCCCTCCGGCGACAGGACTTCGCAGTCGAGAAAGCTGATGTCCTCGTAAGGCGGGGAGAAGGAGACGTCGAAATCGCCGAAGCGTTTCCCTTCCGGCGTGAGCACCTGGATGTATTCTTCGTTTTCGGTGACGACCGCCGGGCTGGCGCCCAGGGTGTAGGTGCAGCGCCGAAGCAGGACGACCGCGTCGGCATCGGGATACTTCTGCGGGTCGGCCCGTGTGATGGCCTTCCAGGCGGGCGGTAGATCGGCGCTCGCAGCTTCTTCAGCGTGGCGCTGCTCCTTGGGCGGGGCGTTGGTTGGAGCCGGAGGGGTCGAGGCGAAGGCGTTGGACTCTGACGTGCCGGCCAGCAGGCGCGGCTTGGCTGTGCCGGACCAGAGCGTGGGTTCTTCCGTGCGGGCCAGGTTGCGCTCGGCATACCAGGCGGTGACGGCCCGCCCGAACTCCTCGCACAGGGCATCGAAGGAGAGCGATGGCTTGTCGCGAGCCAGCTTCAGGAGGACCGACATCCCTCTCGGGTCGCTGCCGAACATGGTCTCAGCCTCCGAGGACAGGACCCGACGCTTGTCGCCGGCGAGCGCGGCGGCGAAGGCGCCGCTGCCCGGGTAGAGCAGAATCCAGCGCGATTCGGGAGCCGCGGATCGCCCGGCCAGCGCCTGGAAGTCCGCCGCCATGATCCTCGGGCCGCGCACGTGGAAAACGGGCGTGTTGCCCTGGCGCCCACCATGACCCCAGGCAATAACGACGAGGCGGTTGGCGTCCTTGGCCAGCGCCTGGCCGAGGCCGACGAAGTGCGCACGGTCACCCTTGGTCACTTCACCCCCGGCCCCAGCCGGCAGCGTGACGGACGCCGGGTCGTCGCACAGGACGTGAATGCTCGCGGCCTTGGCGGAGGTGGATGCAATCTCCAGCCAGCTTTGGAGCTGCTCGTGATAGGTGCTTTCGCTCTCCATGTCGCCGGGCAGGCCGGTCATGAGGACGACGGTTGCGTGCTCGGGGAACAGGGGTGTGGAGGCAGGGGCTTCCGCGGCAAACGCCGATGCCGTCAGGAGCAGGCTCCCGAAGCCTGCCGCACAGGTTCGCCACGCGTGCCGTTGACCGCCCATAATGTTGTTGAGCCCGGATGTTACCGAGGCTTAGACCGGCGGAAACGCAAAACGTGCGCTCCGGACCCTGGCGGCGTGCCTGAGAGCCGGGTGGCCGCCGCGCCATACTCGCACGCGGGACTTACCAGGGGCATACGAGGGGCATACGAGGGGCATACGAGGGGTATACGAGGGGTATACGAGGGGTTTAGGAGGGGATAGGGCGTATCTGGCGCGGTTCTGGGGTGTCCTTGGGGACCGGAGGGGGGAGGGAGAAGGCGGGGTTAGGCGACGGCGCCGGCGCGGTAGCCGCTTTTGGCCACGACGGCTTGCAAGCCTGGAACGTCTATGCGCGTGCGGTCGAAAGTGACGGTGGCGCGGCCGGCTATGCCGTCCACGTGGACTTCCTTGACGCCGTCCTGGGCGCGCAGGGCGCGCTCCAGTTTGCGGACGCAGTTGTCGCAGCCCATGCCGGCGATGGTTAGCTCGCGTGTCTCGATGGCCGGCCCGGTATCTGTTCTCTCGACTTGCTCCATATACAATAGCTCGTTGGGTTAGCTTCGCACACGGGGGCGGCGACGCAACCCGGCGGGCGGGAATGGCTTCAGGTGGTGAAGCTCAGGACTCTGGGCTGCACGAGGCGCTCGAAGTCCCGGTAGGGGAGCTTGATGACCTCGGTGTGCGAGCCGGCGTTGAAGGCGATTTCCTCGTTCTGGGCAAGCGAGGCTGCGGCGTAGACCTCCAGGCCGTAGAGGTTGCCGAACGGCGGCATGGCCCCTGTCTCGCATTCGGGGAATTTGGCCTTGAACTCGTCCTCGGTGGCGAACTTAACCTGGTCGGAGCCGGTGACCTCGCGCAGGTCTTGGAGGACGATCTTGCGGTTGGCCGGCAGCACGGCCATGGCCATTTGGCCGTCCAGCTTCACAATGACAACCTTGGCCATTTCCTTGCCGGTGATGTGGGTGGACGCGGCCACTTCCTGGGCGGTGTAGGCGGCCGAGTGGACGATGCTGACGTATTTGACCTTCTCCCTATCGAGGAATTCCTTGAGTGTTCTTACTGGCATAACGTGCTCCTACCTGCTGGTTCCTGCGTCACTTTACGCCACGCTGGGGGATTATCAAGGTGCGCCGGGAGCGTGAATGCGCCGGCGGTTCCGCCCGTGCTCTGCGGTTCAGCCGGCTAACCGACGCCGCGTGCCGATCAAGGACTCGGCTACGAGCAGCAGCAGGACGGCGGCGATCGGCAGGTGAAAGCGGTCCACGCCGAGCTTGCGCGCGGGGCCGGAGCCGCCGGAGGCGTTGAGGGCCTCGACGGCGAGTTGAGTTTTGGCCAGGCCCTCGCCCAATGGGCCCAGTGGGTAATAGGCGCCGTGGGTGGCCTGGGCGATTTGACGCAGAGTCGTTTCGTCCAGCCGGCTGCGAACAATCTGCCCTTTGTTGTCGCGGACCCACTCGGGCTTACCTTGCTCGTTGAGCATTTGGATCTCGCCGCCGGCGGGAGTGCCCACGCCGATGTCGAATACGATCACGCCCTGTTTGCCCAACGTCTCGGCGGTAGTGACGCCGGCCTTTTCGAGGTCCTCGCCGTCGGTCAGCAGCACCATGACTTTTTGGCGCTGGCCCTTTTCCATGGCGTGGAATGCTTCATCGAGCGCGCGGCCAATGTCCGTGCCCGGGATGGGGATGGTCTTGTCATCCACAGCGGCGAGGGCATCCTGGAAGGCGCCGTAGTCGAAGGTGAGCGGGCACTGGAGGAATGCCTGGCCGGCGAAGGCCACCAGGCCGATGCGTCCGTGGCCATGCCGCTGGACGAAGTCGAGGATGGCGAGCTTGGCGCGCTGTAGGCGGCTGGGGGCGACGTCAGTGGCCAGCATGCTGCGCGAGCAATCGAGCACGAACAGGAGATCCTGGCCCAGTGCGTAGCTGCGCTCGGTCTGCTCGCCCCATTGCGGGCGTGCGAGGGCCAGCCCGATGCCGGCGACGGCGAGAACGAGCAGGATGTTCTTGAGGGCGCGCCGCGCGGGGCTGCGCGAGCGGGTCAGTTCGGCCAGGTATTCTGGGGCGGCAACGCGCGCCAGTTGCTTTCGCCCGGCCCAGGCCGAATACCTCTGCAAGGCCAGGAGCGCGAGCGGCCCCAACACGGCCAGCCAGAGCCACTGGGGTTCGGCGAAGTGGGGGTGGGAGAGGTTCATGCAGGAAGCCGCCTGCGAAGCGTGAAAGCAGCAGGCGGAATGGAAGGCCGAAATCCGAAATCCGAAGGCCGAAAGAAGGCCGAAGCCCGAAGGCCGAAAAAGAACGGGGCTGGCGTCCGCCTGAACCCGGAGGCGCCTTCGGCCTTCGGATTTCGGGATTCGGGCTTCTTTCGGCCTTCGGATTTCGGATTTCGGGTCTTCATGGCACTCTCCTGAGCCGGGTGTTTGCCAGCACCAACTCCAGCGCCAGTAGGCCGAGGGCGGCCAACAGGGGCCATTGATACAAGGGCCGATAGGTGGTGAAGCGGCGCAGTTTGATTTGGGTCTTCTCGAGCTGGTCAATCTCGTTATAGATGCGCTGCAGCTCACGGCGGTTGGTGGCGCGGTAGAACTTGCCGTGGGAAAGCGCGGACATTTTGCCGAGCACGGTGTAGTTGGCAGGAAGGAGGACGATGCCGGGAATAAGGTCGCCGCTGGGGGTGAGTTGTAGCTTGCCGGTGGCGGGATCGAACACCGGCAGCGTGCACGGCTGCTCGATGCCGATGCCGATGGTGTAGATCTTCACGCCCAGCGCCGCGGCGAGTTCGGCTGCGGGCACAGGGTCAATCTCTCCCTTGTTGTTATCGCCGTCGGTGAGAAGGATGATGATACGGCTCTTGCTGTCTTTGAGGCCTTTGAGGCGCTTGGCCCCGGCGGCGGCGGCATCGCCAATGGCGGTGCCCAGGTCGCGAATCAGTCCCACGTGCAGGCGGTGCAGGTTTTCGATTAGCCAGTCGTGGTTGAGGGTCAGCGGGCTGGCGAGGTAGGGGACGGCCGAGAAGACGATCAGTCCGAGGCGGTCGTTGGGACGCTTACGCACGAAGTCCTCCAGGACCTCGGACGCGATGGCGAAGCGCGAGATGCGTTCGCTCGGGGGGCCCATGTCGAGCGCCATCATGGACCAGGACAAATCGAGGACGAGCATGATATCCACTCCGCTGGCCTGGGTTTCGGTGTGGTCATTGGCGAAGCGTGGTCCGGCGAGGGCAACGATGCAGAGGGCGACGGCCAGCAGCCGCAGGAACAGGAGGAGCCGTCCGGCGGCGGCCCGCGCCGCCGCACCCGCCGCGCGCGCGATGTCGGCGCTGGGGAACCGGAGCGCGGCGAGCTTGCCAATGCGCCCGCGCAGAAAGGCATACAAGGGCAGCAATGCCAGGAGGCCCAGGAGCCACGGATACTGAAATTGAAAGCTGCTGCCCATCGCTCTAGCTCTTGGACGCCCCGCGGTAGGCCTGCGGGCCATGGGGTGCCGGGGCGGGTTGCTGGACCGGAGGCGTTTGGGCGCGGCGCGCTTCGGCCAGTTCAATCAGGCGCGAGGCTTGTGCGACGGCGTCGAGCCGCCGCGTGCCTTGCGGGGCGGAAGCCGCGGGTGGGGACTCGGAGGGTAGCGGGCTGACTGCGACTGTGCTTGCGGGCGGAGCGAACTTGCGCTCGTCACATTTGCGGAGGAAATCGGCCAGTGCCGCCGAGAGTTCATTCCCCAGGCGCTCGTGTGCGGCAACGGCGCGGCAGAACTCGGCGGTGGTCATTTCGCCGGGCGGCAGGCCGAAAGCGGCGCCAACGTAGTGCCGCAGGACTTGAGAGACCTGGCTGAGCAGGGCGCCGTCCTCCGGTTTTCCGCGCAGCGGTCCGAGCGCCTTACGCGCCTGGGCGTCGGGAGGGACGATCTCGGCTGGCTTGGGCCGGGTCATGCGCCAGACGATGAAGCCCAGGACGCCGAGCAGCACCACACTGGCCAGGATAACCCACGCGCCGTATTGCTCCCAAAAGGTGGGCGGGATTTCACCGCGCGCCGGGCGCAGACGGGGGATGGGCTCCGGGGCGGCGGCGTTGGTGGAGGCGGCGAATGCGAGGTGGGGGAGCAGGAAGACGAAGAGAGCCGCGGAAATCCGAAGTCCGAAATCCGAAGGCTGAACGAAGGCCGAAGCGCGAAGGCGGCAAGAGGGCTTTGGAAGCGGTGCGCTGGTTCGGGGCAGCGGTCGAAAATAGCCAATAGGCAATAGCCAATAGCCAAGGAAGACCGAAGCCCGAAGGCCGAAGAAGGATCGGGTTGGCGCGGGCCTTGAACCGGGGGCGCGTTCGGCTTTCGGCTTTCGGGATTCGGGCTTCGTTCGGCCTTCGGCCTTCGGATTTCGGGTGTTCACCCTCTTCTCCTTCCTCTGCGGGTCTCGAAGAACGCCTGGAGCATTTGGGCGAAGGATTCGGCGGTGCTGAACCGGAGCGTGTCCACGCCGGCGCGGCGCAGGGCGCGGTCAAGCTCGGCCAGGCGCTCGGCGTTGGTGCGGGCGAACTTTTCGCGCACGGCCGAGCGGGTTGAGTCCATTTCCAGCAGTTCGCCGGTCTCAGAGTCTTCGATGGTCAGCAAACCTGCGGGGGGCAGCACGCTCTCGCGGGGGTCATGCAAATGCACGCAGACGAGATCGTGGCGGGCGTTGGTGAGGCCGATTTCCTGGATGACGTCGCGCCGGCCGGGAGAGTGGGTGCCGGCGGGAGCAGGCGGGGACGCGTTCTGGGCGCCGGGGCCTGCCAGGCTGTGCAGAAAGTCGGTGAGCAGGAAGACAATCGAGCGGCGGTGCAGGACGTGATTGAGGAAGGCCAAGGCGGCAGGGATGTTGGTGCCGCGGTGCCGGGGCTGGAAATAGAGCATCTCACGAATCAGGCGCAGGATGTGCCGGCGGCCTTTGCGGGGGGGGAGGAAGAGTTCCACCTGGTCGCTGAACAGGAGCAGGGCCACTTTATCGCTGCTGCGAGCCGCCGAGATGGCGAGGGTGCCGGCGATTTCCGCCGCGAATTGACGCTTGGTGCGGCGCAGCGAGCCGAAAGCGGAGGAGGCCGACACGTCAACGGCCAGCACCATAGCCAGCTCGCGCTCCTCGCGGTAGCGCTTCACGAACGGGCGCCCCATGCGATAAGTGACGTTCCAGTCAATGTCGCGGACCTCATCGCCGGGGATGTATTCGCGCAGTTCCTCGAAATCCATGCCGCGGCCTTTGAAATGGCTAAGGTAGGCCCCGACCATCGTGTCGTTCACGAGACGGTTGGTGCGCACCTCGACACGGCGAACGGATTCCAATAGCTCAGTGATCGTCATGAGGTACGGGGGCGGAGACTAGAAATCCGAAGCCCGAAGGCCGCAGGCCGGAAGAAAGCCGAACTCCGAGTTCCGAAGGCCAGCGCTGGCGGTTTTTCCACTGGCGTTGGTAGCGGGCCTCTCCTGCGCGCAGTCGATTCGGTCTTCGGGATTCGGCATTCGGATTTGTTTCGGTCTTCGGATTTCGGCCTTCGGATTTCGGCTCAGGGCACTACCACAGCATTGAACACCTTTTTGATGATATCATCAGTGGTCACCGCCTGCGCCTCGGCTTCGTAGGTGAGAATGATCCGGTGGCGCAGCACGTCCGGGCCGATGCTCTTCACGTCTTCGGGGGTGACATAGGCGCGGCCCTGGAGCAGGGCCCAGGCCTTGGCGGCCAGGGTGAGATAGATCGTGGCGCGCGGCGAGGCGCCGAACTGAATGAAGTGCTTCACGTCCAGCTTGTATTGCTCCGGCCGGCGCGTGGCGAAGACGAGGTGCACCACGTAGTCGCGCACCTTCTCGTCCACGTGAATCTGGTCCACGAGCTTGCGGGTATGCAGGATTTCGTCCAGCGGGATGACAGCTTCCGCGGCGGTGACGGGCGCGGTGAAGGCCATGCGGTCGAGGATTTTGCGCTCTTCCTCGAAGGAGGGGTAGTCGAGCAGGACCTTGAACATGAAGCGGTCCACCTGGGCCTCGGGCAAGGGGTAGGTGCCCTCCTGGTCAATGGGGTTCTCGGTGGCCAGGACGAGGAAGGGCGAGGGCAGCGGCATGGTTTCGCCGCCGAGCGTGACCTGGCGTTCCTGCATAGTTTCGAGCAGGGCGGATTGCACCTTGGCGGGGGCGCGGTTGATCTCGTCGGCCAGGACGAAGTTGGCGAAGACCGGGCCTTTGGTCGCATGGTACTTGCCGTCCTGCGGGCTGTAGATGAGCGTGCCGACGATGTCCGCCGGGAGAAGGTCGGGGGTGAACTGGATGCGGTGGAAGGAGGCGTGGATGGCCGCGGCGAGCGTGCGCACCGAGAGCGTCTTGGCGAGGCCGGGCACGCCTTCGAGGAGAACGTGGCCGTTGGCGAGCAGTCCCACCAGCAGCCGGTCAACCAGTTGCTCCTGACCCACGATCACCTTCGCAATCTCGCTGCGGAGTTTGCCGATCCAACTGGCTGCCGCCTGCACTTCGCCGTCTAACGCTATGCTCATGTGAGGACGAATCTAGGGGTGAATGCACCCTGACTCAAGTTATCTGGGCGCAGGGCTTTATTTGGCGGCCTAAAGTGCGCGCGCCTGCTGGGCCGTCCAGTCTTTGACCAGGGCGGGGAGCTTGCAGCTTTCGCAGATCGAGTTCGAGTGGTCGCAGAAGTCGCGCACCATCTGGATCAGGCCTTGCTGGGCCGCCGCGCCGGCCAAGGTCCGGGCGGGCAGGGCTCCGAGCAGGCGCTGGCGGGCGAGCCGGAGGACGGAATTGTCCTCCGCGGCAGGCCAGGCGAAATAGCGGTGCTGGATGGCGCGTTGCACGCCGGGGTTCTTGCCCTCAGTGGCACGCGCCCAAAGCCAGGGCAGGACGACGTTGACGGCGAGGTCGGTTACGCGCGTAGCGCCCAGCAAGGGCTGCTCCTTTTTGAGCCGGGCGGAACGGAGCGTGAAGTGCCAGGACCAGAATTCGTCTGGCGGCACTTGCAGAGTTTCCAGCAGCGAGTGTGTCAGGGCCGAGTCCGGTAGCTCGCGGGCGCACCATTGTTCGAGCCGGGAAGGCAGGGTATCGGCAGCAGACCAGTGGGCAGCGAGGGCGAGGCGGCGCTGGGGATGATTGGCAGGCCGCAGCGAGTGGAAACGCCAGAGCGTTTTAGGAAGGAAGCAATCCAGGAATTCGTCACGCTCGCGCCACCACAGATCCCAGATGCGGCGGACGAACCCGTCGGCGCCGGACTGGGCGCGGGTCAATTCGACGGGCAGGAGGCCGCTGATGCCGAGGAGCCTGGCCTGAAGCGGCAGCGAGGGCGTGCCCGGCTTTTGCCAGCGTGGGCGCAATTCGGCCAGGCGCTGCATCGGCCAGACGTTGTGCTTGTAGCCGAGGGCCTTGAACAGGCCTTCCCAGAGCGACTGCTCCCAACCGGCCTGCCGGGCGCGGGCCTGGAACTGCGCCGCCTTGCTGTGGAAGCGAATTTCGGCGGCCTGGTGCAGCAGGTCCGTAAGTTGGTCCGCGGGAAGCTGGCGCAAGGGCGCGCAGCAATTGCCGCGCAGGCTCTCGGGGAGCGTTTGTGCCGCTTCGCCGCCGAGCCAGAGGCTGAGCTCACCCAGGGGCGCGTCCAGGACGTGGCGGAGAATTAGCAACGGTGGCGCGCCGGCCGCCGGGCGCTCGCTTTCCCAGATCACGTGGAGGATGACGTTCTGAAAGGCGGGATTCCGGTCATGACCGTGCGCGCGCCAGCCGCTGGAACGGAGGTCCACCTCGATGTCGCCAGTGCGGGGCGGGGCGTCTCCGACCTGCACAATGGCGCCGCGGAAGTCCGGCCCGCCTTCGACGCTGCGGAAACCGGGGTGAAGAACACGCAGGGGTTGGCCGTCTAAGGTTTGCAGTTGGTCGCGCCGCAGCCGTTGGTGCTGCCAGATGGTCTGCAGGAGACGCTCGGGAGGGGAGTCCTGGTCCTCGCGCAGGACCTGGACTACGCCGCACCTCACGCGCCATTGGGCGTAAAAGCTGGACAAGGGGGCACACACGGTGCCATTGCTTTTGCGCCGAAGCCCGGGCAAAGTCAAGCCCCTGTTGCGGGCTGGATCGACCGCGGGTTGTGGGGCGCGTGGACCGCAGGGGCGAGTGACTGCGGACGCCTCGGCGAGGCGTCCCCACCTTGCGGCTGCGTCCGTTGCAGTTTGAACGAACCCGGACACGGACTGGACAGTTTTATGCTTATGAAGATGAGTGCAGGCAGCCGCTGGCGGCATGGCGCATGGGCGCTTTGCCTGGCGTTGTGCCTGGTTGCGGCCGGCGTTAACGCCTCCGGCGAATCCACGGATACTGACATCCGGCGTGACGCGACCGTGCGTGCCGTCGAGAAGGTCATGCCCTGCGTGGTGAACATTGCGACGGAGCAGATCATCCAGATTAGAGACCCGTTCGAGCAACTGTTCCGGCAGTTCATGTATCCGTATTACAACCAGCAGCCGGCCAACGCCCAATACAGCCTCGGCTCGGGTGTGGTGATTGACGAGTCCGGCTATTTGCTGACCAACGACCACGTCGTGCGCCGGGCGGACAAGATCAACGTGAAGTTCTGCACGGGGACGACCGTTTACGAAGCCACCGTAGTTGCCACTGATCCGACGAGCGACGTGGCGCTGCTTAAGCTAAAGGCGAAGCCCGGCGAGAAGTTCAATGCGATAAAGTTCGCGCACGAGGACGATCTGTTACTGGGCGAGACCGTGCTGGCGATGGGCAACCCTTTCGGATTGGGCGGCTCGGTGACGCGGGGCATCCTGAGCTCGAAGAGCCGCGTGGTGGCCAAGGAGGGCGAACCCATGGACATCCCTAACTGGCTGCAGACCGATGCGCCGATCAACGCCGGGAACAGCGGGGGCCCCCTAGTGAACCTGCGCGGCGAACTGATCGGCATCAACGTAGCGGTGCTGCGGAACTTCCAGGGCGAAATTGCCGAGGGCATCGGCTTTGCCATCCCTATCCGCCGGGTGCTGGAGTCGCTGTCAGATCTCTTTCCCACGGAGTTCGTGAAAGCCCTCTGGTTCGGGGCGCGGGTGAAGGTCGGCACGACGCCGCTGGTCGTTTCGAGCGTGCAGCCCCAAAGCCCCGCCGGCAAAGCCGGGCTGCAGCCGGGCGACGCCATCCTGGAGGTGAATGGACGCGCGCCCAAGAGCTTCATTGAATTCACGGACCTGCTGTCGGCCAACCCGACTGCCAAAGTGACGCTGGCGATCCAGCGCGGCGAGGCGCGCCAGGACATTGCCGTGCGCCTGCTTCCGGATACCGAGGTCTTCAACGCGGGGATGATACGGGACCGACTTGGCCTGAGCCTGGAAGCGCTGACGCCGGAACTGGCGCAGCAGTATGGCCTGCGCGCCTCCGAGGGTTACATCATTACGGGCGTGCAGGCGGACAGCCCGGCTGCCGTAGCTGGGCTGGGCCGAGGCATACTGGTGACGCGAATTGACGGGCGCGCTCCGGCGGACCTGACGGCCGTGGCCAAGCAACTCTATGCGAAGAAGAAGGGAGAACACGTGCTGCTGGACATCGCCGTGCCCCAGCAGACGGGCAGGTACTACCTGCTGCGCGTCGAATTAACGACGCGCTAACGGATATTTTGTTGGCTCAGGCTGCCGCGAGTTGGCTAAACTGCATCTTACGCTGGTTCATGAGCGACGAGTTGATGATTGAAGTTGGCCACCTGACGAAGCGCTATGCCGGGCGCACGGCGGTGTCCGACATCTCGTTCGAGGTCAGGCGCGGGGAGATCGTGGGGCTGCTGGGGCCGAACGGGGCGGGCAAGAGCACGACCATGCGCATCCTGGCCTGCTACCTGGCGGCAACTTCCGGCACTGTGCGAGTCGCCGGGCTGGACGTGTTCCGCCAGTCAGACGAGGTTCGGCGGTGCATTGGCTACATGCCGGAGAATAACCCGTTGCACCCTGACATGCGCGTGCGGGAGTACCTGAAGTTCCGCGCCCGGTTGAAGGGGTTGACCCGCAAGAAGTCGCGCCAGCGCGTGGATGTCGTGACCGAGCAGTGCGGGCTAACCGAGGTGAGCCGGCGCATCATCGGGCAACTCTCGAAGGGCTACCGCCAGCGGGTGGGCCTCGCCGACGCCCTGGTGCACGAGCCCGAACTGATCATCCTCGACGAGCCCACCATCGGGTTGGACCCCAACCAGATTCGGGCTGTGCGGCAGCTTATCAAGGGGCTGGGGGGCACACACACCGTGCTCGTTTCGACGCACATCCTGCCCGAGGCGGAGATGACGTGTAACCGGGTGGTGATCATGTATGAGGGGCGAATCCTGGCCGCGGATACCCCGGAGAACCTGCAGCACCTGATGAGCAGCGACAACCAGGTCATCGCCGAGATTGCCGCCCCGGCCACCGAGCTGATCGAATGCTGGGCCCAAATGGCCGAGGTCGAGCAGTACGACGTATCCGCCGGGGAGGGCGAGTATTTCCGATGCGCCTTGACCTCGCGCAACGGGCTGGACCTGCGCCCGCGCATTTTCGCCGTCGTTCGCGAGCATGGCTGGACCCTGCGCGAGTTGACGCGCAACCGGCATTCCCTGGAGGATATTTACGTTCGTGTCACCCGACCCGACGAGGAGGACGAGGGTTGATGCGCGGCTGGTGGACTCTGACCCGGCGCGAGCTAGGGGGCTTCTTTCTATCGCTGCGGGGCTACATCATCATTGCGGCGGCAGTGTTCATGATGGGCTACAGCTTCGTGGTGCTGCTGGTCAATTTGCAGAAGGAGCCCACGCCCATGCCGGTCACCGAGGTGTTCTACAACACGCAGTTCTTCTGGCTGATCCTGCTGCTCACCACCCCAGTCATCACGATGCGGCTCTTTGCGCATGAGAAGTTCTCGGGCACGTTCGAGACGCTCATGACCACCCCGGTGACCGATGGGCAGGTGGTGCTCGCCAAATTCACGGCCGCGATGGTGTTCTACGCGCTGATGTGGCTTCCGTTGCTGTCCTGCCTCTTCATTGTGCGGCACTACACCTACGAGGCCGCGGGGTTTGATCCGGGCACCATCGGCAGCACGTACCTGGGTATTCTGCTGCTGGGAGGATTGTTTGTCTCCCTGGGCTGCTGCGCTTCGGCGCTCACTCGCAGCCAGGGCATTGCGGCAATGATCAGCCTGGCCTTCGGGGCGAGTGTATTCATGCTCGCCTACATCGCCGACCAGTTGCCGGCGCATGCAGGTTGGCAGACGCAAGCGCTGGCGTGCTTCGCCTTCTTCGACCAGATGCGCGACTTCGTTCGCGGCGTGGTGGACACGAGGCCGGTGGTGCTGCTGGTGAGCCTTTCGATGCTCTTCCTTTTCCTGACCCTGCGGGTGGTCGAGAGCCGCCGGTGGAAGTAGACCCATGACGGATCACCACACGCAACCGAGCTTCTCGCCCTGGCGCAAGTGGCGCATCTGCTGCAACCTGGTGGTGCTGGTCGTGCTCGTGCTGGCGGTGGTGGTGATGGTGAACTACCTCAGCCGCGAATGCTTCTGGCGCTTCAACACCAGCACACGCACCCGCTTCGAGCTTTCTCCCGCCACGCGGGGCTTGCTCGGCGCGCTCACGAACGAGGTTCTGGCCATCCTTTATTACGACAAATCGGACGCCCTCTACGGGCCGGTGAAGGACCTGCTGGACGAGTACGGGCGGGCCAACCCGCATATTTCCGTGCAGGTCGTGGATTACACCCGGGACGCCGGGGCGGCGCAGAAGCTGAAGACCAAATACAACCTGGCGGGTGCCTCGGACAAGAACCTCGTCATCTTCGACTCCGGCGGGAAGTCGCGGCGGGTGCGGGGGGAGGCTTTAGCCAAATACGCGTTGGAAGAGGTGCGCAATGAGAAGCACGAACGCATACTGCAGCGCAAGGCGACGGGCTTCCTGGGTGAAATGGCCTTCAACCAGGCTCTGCTGGATGTCACCAGCCCCAAGCCTTCCCGCGCCTGCTTCCTGGTCGGGCACGGCGAGCACAACCTGGAAAGCGGCGACCAGCGGCTCGGCTACCTGAAGTTCGCGACGGTCCTGGCCCAGAACGACATCGCCCTGGCCACCCTCAGCCTGCTGGGCACCAACACGATCCCGGCGGATTGCAACCTGCTGATTATCGCCGGCCCCACCACGTCCATTTCGGACAGCGAATTGGAGAAGATCGACACGTATTTGTCGCAGGGCGGGCGGCTGCTCGCCTTGTTCAACGCAAACTCCCTGGATGACCGCACGGGGCTTGACCGTGCCAACGGCCTCGAAAAGATCCTGGCGCGGTGGGGTGTCCTGGTGCACGACCTTGTGATCAGCGACCCCGATCACTCGGACACGGGCTCGGACGTGGTCGTCAGCGCCTTCACCACGCATCCGATTGTCAATCCCCTGCTCGGCGCCGCGACTGGGCTTGACCTGGTGCGCCCGCGTCCGGTGAGCAAGCTTGAGTCCCGCTCCGCCCAGGCGGCCGACGCTCCACGCGTCGAGCAGGTCGCCTATTCCAGTCCCCAGGCGTACGTCGAAGGGGACCCGAACAAGCAGCGCCATCAGTTCCCCTTGGTCGTGGCAGTTGAGAAAGGCGCGATCAAGGACGTGATCGCCGAGCGCGGCACGACACGCCTGGTCGTGGTGGGCGATTCATTCTGCCTGAGCAACCAGGAGATAGATAAGCTGGGCAACCGTGACTTCGCAGGCTACGCGGTCCTTTGGCTGCTGGAGAAGACGCACTTGATGCAAGGCCCTGGGCCAAGGCCGCTCAGGACGTTCAAGATTGTCATGACCAAGGCCCAGTTGCAGAGCGCAGAATGGGTGTTGCTGGGCGGCCTGCCCGGCGGGGTGCTGGCGTTTGGCACCCTGGTGTGGTTGCGACGCAGGACCTAGATGAACGGTAAGAGCACCTGGTTTTGGCTAGTCGCCGCGGTGGGCCTCTTCGGGTTCATCTTCCTGTATGAGAAGCAGGCCCACAAAGCGCCGCCTGGGCCGGTTAAGGTCCTGCCGGAGCTGAAAGCCGAGGCGGTGACTCACGTCCAGGTGCGCCCGGCTACGGGTCTGGCCATCCAGGCTGAACGCACCAATGGCGCCTGGGAGTTGACCCAGCCGCAATCCTATCCGGCCCAGAACGCCAGCGTGGAGGAGCTTCTCACGGCCCTCGAAGGCCTGACGCCCGCCGCGGTAATCACCGGGCGTGAACTCCGGGGCAATACCAACGCCGACGAAGAATACGGTCTGGCCACTCCGCAAGCGACCATTACTGTGCAGCAGCCCGGCTATCATGCGGTGGTCCAGATCGGGGCAAAGACCGCGCCCGGCGACCAGGTATTCCTGCGCGTGGTTGGCGACGTGTTTGTCGTGGATGCAGGCATACTCAAGTTGATCCCGGCCAGTGCCGACGACTGGCGCGATACGGCCTTGCTGGATCTGAAGGGGCTGGCCTTCGACCATCTCTCAGTTACCAACGGCGCCAAGGCGGTCCAGTTCGTGCGTGGCGCGACCAACGCCCCCTGGCGCCTGCTCTATCCGCTCTCGGCGCGGGCGGACAACTACAAGCTCCGGGACGCCCTGCAGAGGCTGGAGAGCCTGCGCATCCAGCAGTTCATCACGGACGATGCCAAAGGCGATCTGGAGCCCTTTGGCTTGCAGACACCGGATCTGCAGCTTGCCTTCGCGCAAGGAACCAATCCCCCGGTCGTGCTGGAGTTCGGGAAGAACCCCACGAATGACGCCCGGCTCGTTTATGCCCGCCGGGCCGGCCGCAACGCCGTGGTCACGGTCGCCGCCGACTTGCTCGCCGCCTGGCGCGGCAAGGTCAACGACTTCCGCGATCCTTACCTGCTGAGCCTCAAGGCGGCCCCGGCGCGAATTGACGTGCGCGGCATGGATACCTTTTCGCTCGAACAGCAGATCAATGGCGCGTGGCGCGTCCTGCCGCAGGGCCACGCGGCGGACCCCGAGACGGTGAGGGATATGCTCTCGGCCCTGAACAGCCTCAGGGCCAGCGAGTTCATTGACGTGGTCATCGAACCCGATCTGCCCAATTACGGCCTTACCTCCCCGGTGTTGCGTTACACCCTCCTTCCGGCAGCGACCAACTCCGCCGCCGGGGACACCAACGCCGTGCTGGCTGACCTGAGCTTCGGCACGAACAAGACCGGCAAGGCGTTTGCGCGGCGCACTGACGAGCCCTTTGTGTACGGCATCGCCGCCGGCGACCTGCAGCGACTCCCTTCGGCAAGCTGGCAGATGCGTGACCGGGAGGTCTGGAGCCTTTCGACCAACGACATCGAGCGCGTGGTCATTCATCAGCAAGGCAAGGTGCGGCAGATCAAACGCAACGGCCCTTACAGTTGGACGCTCACCACCCCCGGCTCCCTCAAGAACGAGCTCGGATTGGAGGAAACCGTTGACGGCCTGTGCCACCTTACCGCGGCCTCCTGGGTGGCGTGCGGCGCGACCAACCGCGCGCAATATGGCCTCACCGACAAGGGGCTTCAGATCACCCTCGAGCTGAAGAACGGGGACAAGAAGACGCTGGACTTCGGCAGCGCCGCGTCATCCGGCCGCCCGTATGCCGAGGTCACCTTGGAGGGAAGTCCGTGGATACTCGAGTTCCCGCTCGCCCTGTGTCGGGACGTGGCGGACTACCTGATCATCCCCGCAGACGTGCCCTGAGCGCGCGATGGGGCGGCCTCCAACCAGCCGGTTCTGGAAGCTGTGCCGGATTTACTTTCGGCGGTTCCGCATCGCGCTCTGGGTGCTCATGCTGCTCCTGGTATCGGCGCTGGCTTACTTGAACCAGGTCGGCCTGCCCGGGTTCATCAAACGCCCGCTGCTGGACAATCTCCACTCCCACGGCCTGGACCTCCGCTTCTCCCGCCTGCGCTTGCGCTGGTATCGAGGCCTGGTGGCCGAGAACGTCCGCTTCGAGCAAGCCGACGAGCCGTCGAGCCCGACCGTGACGCTGGACGAAGTCCAGGTGCGGCTGAACCACCGCGCGCTATGCCGGCTGCGGCTCCAGATTGACTCGCTGGCGCTGCGGCAGGGCCGCGTGGTGTGGCCGATCCCCGAAACGAACCAGGCCCCGAGGCTGTTGACCCTCGCCAACCTCCAGAGCGACCTGCGGTTCCTACCCAATGACGAATGGGCGCTGGACAATCTCACGGCCACGTTCGCCGGCGCCAGCCTCCGGCTCTCGGGGACGCTCACCAATGCTTCGGCCGTCCCCCAGTGGCAGCTCTTCCGAACGCAGGGGCCTTCGCCCGCCGGGCTGTGGCAGGACCGCCTGCGCAAGTTGGCTGACACGCTGGAGAGCATTCATTTCGCGGCGCCCCCGGAACTCGCTCTCGACGTCCGCGGGGACGCGCGCGATTTGCTCAGCTTCACGGTGCGCATGAAGGCGAGCGCGCCGCATGCGGACACGCCCTGGGGCGCGGTCACCAATGCGCATGCCACGCTCGGGCTCTACCCGCCCTCGACGAACCGGCTCTCGCGCGCCGAGTTGACCCTGGGGGCGGATGAGGTGCGGACACCGTGGGGGCGAGCCGAAGCCGTCCGCATGACGGCGCGCCTGGCTTCGACCGAAGGCCGCATCAACCTCGCGAACGGGGACGTGAGCCTGAGCGCCGTGCGCGTGCAAACCCGGTGGGCAGACCTCACCAACGTGCAACTCACGTTGCATGCCTCTTCGGTGCCGCAGACAACCAACCTGCTCAATGCGACCCTGGCGTTGCGGGCGGATGCTGCGAGCACGCCTTGGGGCGGCGCGACCAATCTCGAGTTCAACGCTCACTGGCTCCATGCCATTACCAACGCCGTCCCACTCGCCGGCGAGGGCGAACTCGTCTGCAGCGGGCTGGAGGCCGGGTCCGGCTCCGCCAGCGAGGTGCGGCTCAGGGTCAACGCGGTAACCGCCCCGGCGGACCGCCCGCGGCGCGCAACTGCCTCCTGGGGCGGCTGGGCCCGATTGGAACCCTACCTGCTGGATTGGGAGGCGCACCTGAAAGACGTGCGCTCATCCCAGCTCGCCGCGCGAGAAGTAACGGGCGGCGGAAGCTGGCGCGCGCCCCACTTGCTGCTCACAAACCTGCTGGCCAGGCTCGAACTGCATCAGCTTGCCGCTCACGCCGCGCTCGACGTCGCCACTGGCGCTCTCACCATCGGCTTCTCGTCCGACCTGGAGCCGCACAGCGTGGCGCCCCTCGTGGTCCCCAGCTCCGCGCACTGGCTGGCGCCCTTCACATGGGACGAAGCTCCCAAGATCAGCGGCGAAGTCTCCCTCGTGCTCCCGCCCTGGACCAACCGCCCCTCCACCTGGCGCGCCGACCTGGCCGCCAGCCTCCGCCTTCAGGGCGAGGTCAACCTGGAGCACGGCCTGGGCTATCATGACATCCGGTTCTCCAGTGCTCGTTCCCGCGTGCTCTACTCGGATGGGGTTTGGCGGCTGCCCGACGCGGTCCTCACCCGGCCCGAGGGCCGCCTCGAGGCGGCGCTTGAATCCGACCAGCGCACCGGGGCCTTCTCCATCCAGCTCCGCAGCTCGATGGACGTGCGCGCCCTGCGTCCGGCTCTGACCCCCGGCGCCCAAACGGTGCTCGATCTGTTCACCTTCACTACCCCGCCCCTGCTGGAGGCCGAAGCTCGCGGGCGCTGGGATGACCTCACGGCTCTGGGCGCCCGGGCCCATGTCAGCCTCACCAATTTCACCTTCCGCGAGCAGTCCATCAGCGGCGTGCAGACCGACGCCAGTTACACGAACCGCGTCGCGCAGTTCATCTCACCACGCGTCCAGCGCGGTGCGCGCGAGGCCAGGGCCGACGGGCTGTGCGCGGACTTCAACTCGCGGTTGATCTTTCTTACCAATGCCTTCACCACGGTGGAGCCGATGGTCATCGCCCAGGTCATCGGCCCGCACGTCGTCCGCGCCATCGAGGCCTACCGGTTCGAACAGCCCCCGGTGGCGCGGGTCCACGGCATCATCCCCATGGAGGGCGAGGACGCCGCCGACCTGCATTTCGACCTCACCGGCGGGCCGTTCGACTGGTGGCGCTTCCACGTGCCGGAGATTTCCGGCCACGTGCACTGGCTGGGCCAGCACCTCCGCCTGAGCGACATCCAGATGCGCTTCTACGGCGGCCAAGCCTCCGGCTCCGCCGGCTTTGACTTCCATCCGGGCGGGCCCGCCGATTACCGCTTCGGCATCACCACGACCAACACCGACCTGCAGGCGCTCATGGCCGACCTGTTCTCGATGAGCAATCACCTCCGGGGCGCGCTCAGCGGCAGCCTCGCCATCACCAACGGCGACACCAGCGGGCTGCAAACCTGGAACGGCTCCGGCAACCTCCAGCTCCAGGACGGTCTGATCTGGGACATCCCCATCTTCGGCATTTTCTCAGAGGTCCTGAACGGCATGGTGCCCGGCCTGGGCAGCAGCCGGGCCACGGCCGGCACCTGCTCCTTCGACATCACCAACGGCGTCATCCATTCCACCGACCTGGAAATCCGTTCGACCGGCCTGCGGCTGGAATACCGCGGCACGGTGGACTTCCAGGGCCGGGTAAAGGCGCGGGTCGAAGCCGGCCTGCTGCGCAACATGTGGCTAGTGGGTCCCGTGGTGAGCACCGTGTTCTGGCCGGTCACCAAGGTATTCGAATACAAGGTCAGCGGCACCCTCAGCCAGCCCAAGGCCGAGCCGGTCTTTATCATCCCCAAGGTGATGCTGCTTCCATTCCAGATGCCTTTCCATCCCTTCCGCACGCTTAAGGGCTTGCTGCCTGAGGACCTGGGAGCCAGCCGCACGAACAGCGCCCCGCTCAATCCTCCCAAACCCTGAGCGGGCGCCGGCGCCCGCGCTCAGTGCTTGGCGAACCGCCCAAGCTCCTCGCCGTTGTTCTCGATGATCGTGCGGACCTGGACAGTCTGTCGCTCGGCTCGTTCGGCCAGCCGCGTTAGCTCGCGGCGACGGGCGCTTCGCGGACGGCAGCAGGCCGGCCGGCTCTCGTGCCGGGGTGGGATGTGCAGAACGACGAAGAGGCTGGCCGGGAGCGAAGCGGGCAGGTCACCGCATATTTGCTGCAAAGCTTCGACGCCGCCTGCGGACGCTCCGATAGCCAGGATGTCATGGTTCGGCATTGGCATTACCTCCAAGCCATAATCGTGCCCGCGGGCCGCCTGGAGCTATGGGGATTCGCCCATGCGCCGGCTGGGACGGGGCCGAGCTTCGGCTCTCTGCGTTAGTCTGCGCTCTCTGCGTCTCTGCGTTAAAAGAAATGCCTGCCAGCGGGTTCGGCTTTCCGGCTTCGGATCGCAGCATGATCGGAGGTTGCGGGTGGGCCCTCATCTCTGCCACGGTAGGCGCACCTATGAATACTCAAATTGACCTGAAAAGCGCGCTGGTTGGATTAGGCGTTGGCGTCCTGATCATGCTAGCGGTGGGAGCCGCCGGCCCTGCCACCGACGTTGGCAGATACCAGGCCTGCACGGGCGCAGGCTTCGTCACGATCATTGACACCACTACCGGCCAAGCCTGGGGTGCGAACCTTTCGGCGCCAGTCCCGGGCTTTCAGGGCGTGCCGGGCGGGTTCTGGGATAAGAAGCCGCGAGAATAGACCGATAGGGCGACGCATCTGGCGCAGGTTGGCAGGGACGCCTCGCCGCGGCGTCCGCCACTACCGGCCCCGCGGCTCGGACGCCCAGGTGAGGTGTCCCTGCCAGCTTGTGTGACGTGCAGACGCGCCGCTGCGCGGGCATTCGTTTACCCCTGTTAACGCTTCAACGTCTCACTCAGCGCGATTCCCCGGGCTCCGGTTCGAGCCAAATCCCGGCGGAATGGGAATGGGGTGTTCACCCCATAGCACATCCCTGGACCGTCAACGAGCTTAGGTGACAATACGCGGCGCAACCCTGATACCAACACAACGGTAACACGCAGCCACACGTCACCAGACACAACAGTCATTCCGTCCTAACACTCCCATGAAAGCACTTCCCTTAATCACGGCATTCGCGTGCAGCCTGTTGTCGGCGCACGCCACGATATACGAATACCAGGCGTTCCTCAGCGGCCCGAATGAATCGCCCCCCAACGCGTCGCCCGCGACCGGTATCGCGGAGGTGGACTTCGATAGCGTGGCCAACACCCTGATGGTGGATGTCAGTTTCAGCGGGCTGACTGGCACGACCACCGCCTCACATATTCACGCTCCTACGGCTTCTCCCGGCACGGGCACGGCGGGCGTGGCTACGACGACACCGTACTTTGCGGGGTTCCCAATCGGCGTCACGTCCGGTAGTTACAGCAACGTGCTGGACCTGACTCAGGCCCCGAGCTACAACCCCGCGTTCATTACTGCTAACGGCGGGACGACCGCGAGCGCTGAGGTGGCATTGACCTCAGCCATCGCGGCAGGTGAGGCTTACCTGAACATCCACTCGACGACCTTCCCCGGTGGAGAGATCAGCGGTTTCCTCGAACCCGTTCCCGAGCCGTCGAGCCTCGCCCTGCTGGCCTTGGGTGGTCTGGCTCTGGCCGCCCGAGCACGGGCAAAGCGCCGCGTGGGTTAGCGCACCAAGCCGCTTAAGCAGTCGGAATTTAACGCAAAGACGCAAAGGAACGAAGGCGCAAAGCGGAGAAAGCTTCCTTCTCCGCCGCTGGTAATCCCAGCCAAACCGTGACATCCAAGGTCATGGACTCGGAGGTCCAAAGCCTTTGCGCCTTTGCTCCTTTGCGTCTTTGCGTTAAAGGTCTTCTGCATACATACGGCTTACGGGTCCCCTTCGATGAGCCGCCCGGTCTCTGAGTCAAACAGGTGCGCGCTTTCGACGTCTATCTCCGCGCGGAATACGTCCCCTGGCGTATAGCGGTCGCCGGCGGCGCGAGTCACCAGGCTGCGGCCCCCCGTCCCGAGGTAGAGGATGCTCTCGGCGCCAAGTTGCTCGACGGACTCGACCGTAAAGACCGCTGCCCGCGCTGCCTGGGCCTCGCTAGCGGCCGCCACATGCTCGGGACGCAACCCGAGCACGACCGCCTTATCTACGTAACAGCCGACTCGCGCTTCGATGTGCCCCCGCAAGGGGATAACCATCGGCGACGCTCCGCCCTCCTCGACAAAACAAAGCCCCCCATCCCGGCGTTGAATGCGCCCCGGGAGCAGGTTCATGGGCGGGTTGCCGATGAAGCCGGCCACGAATAGGTTCGCGGGACGCCGGTAAACCGCGAGCGGCTCGTCCACTTGCGCGACCCGGCCCTCGTGGATCACGGCGATGCGCTGCCCCAGGACCATCGCTTCGACCTGGTCGTGCGTCACATAGACCATGGTGGTCCTGAGCCGGGCCTGCAGGCGGGCGATTTCCCCGCGCATCTGGACGCGCAGCCGCGCGTCGAGGTTCGAGAGCGGCTCATCGAGCAGGAGGACTCGCGGGCTGCGCACCATCGCGCGGGCCAGTGCCACGCGCTGCCGCTGCCCACCTGACAAAGCCTGGGGCGGGCGGTCCAGCACGCCTTCCAGTTCGAGCGCCGCCGCCGCACGCATCACCAGGTCGCGAATCTCCGCCTTGCCCTTCCCGGCCAGCTTGAGCCCGAATGCAATGTTCTGGAAGGCACTCATGTGCGGGTAGAGCGCCGGGCTCTGGAAAACCATAGCGATGCCCCGATCCTGAGGCTCGACGCCGTTGACCGGCTTGCCTGCAATCTCAATCGTGCCGCTTGTTGCTTCCTCCAGCCCGGCGATCAGGCGCAACGTGGTAGTCTTGCCCGACGCCGAGGGTCCAACCAGCACCAAGAGTTCGCCCTCCCGCACGTCGAGGTCCAGCCCGCTCACCGCTTCCACTGGCGGCTGGCCTTTCGTGCCGGGATAGACCTTTCCCAGCCCGCGCAGCCGGAGGATAGGCTCACTGTGGGCGTCGGGGCTCATTGTATGGCCATCCCCGCCGCGCTGCCGTAAACCAGCCGGCGCTCCGCCTCGCCCAGCTCCTTCCACCCGCCGGGCGGCAAGGCGCCCAACATGAAAGCCCCAATGCGCACCCGCACCAGGCGCAGCGTCGGGTGCCCAACCGCCGCCGTCATCCGGCGCACCTGGCGGTTCTTCCCTTCGACCAACTCCAGCGCGATCCAGCACGTGGGCACAGTTTTCCGGGCGCGGATAGGCGGGTCCCGCGGCGGCAAATCCGGCTGCGGCTGCAAGACCCACGCCCGGCACGGCCGCAGCTTACGCCCCTGCATCACCACCCCCTTTTCCAAGGCCGCCAGCGCTTCAGCGTCCGGGACGCGCTCCACCTGCGCCCAGTACTCCCGCTCGTGCGCGTGCCTGGGGTGCAAGAGCTTTTGGTTCAAGGGCGCCTCATCGCTCAGCAGCAGCAACCCCTCGGAGTCCGCGTCCAGGCGCCCAATCGGATACACCTCTTTCGGCAACCCAAACTCGGCCAAAGTGCGATTGGCTGAGCCGTCGGGTGAGAATCTGGACAGCACGCCATAGGGTTTATTGAAAGCGATCAGCATCGTGACAAGAGCCCTATTGGCTATTGGCAATCGGCTATTGGCCCTCGTTCTGGGAACATCCGACATCCAACCTCCAACATCCAATGCGCGCCGCCCAGTCACTCATTGGATGTTGGATGTTGGATGTTCGATGTTGGATGTTGCCCCTCCACTCACGCCCCCGCGCCCGCCTTCGTCCCCGCAGCCGCCTTGGCCACCGCCGCCGCCGCTATCGCCGTCAACTCGGCCCATTTCTTCTCGCGCACGAGTCGGCGCTCACACATCCACGAGCCGCCCACGGCCGCCACGTTCGGCAGCGCGAGATATTCCCCCATGTTCGCCGCCGAAACGCCACCCAGCGGAATGAACCGCGCCCCGGCCGCGTTGTACGGCCCACCCAGCGCCTTGAGCATCCTCGGCCCGCCGGCAACCTCCGCCGGGAAGAACTTCAACAGCCGGCACCCCAACGCCAGCGCCGTCTCCACCTCCGACGGCGTCATCACCCCCGGGATGAAGAGCATGCCGTGCTTCGCCGCCTCCCGCGCCACCTCGGGATTCAGCCCGGGGCTCACCCCGAACATGGCCCCTGCGCCGAGCGCGGCCTTCACCTGCGGCACGTCCAGGATTGTGCCCGCCCCGACCAGCATTTCGGGGCAACTCCGGCGGATAGCCTGGATACACTCCAGCGCGCAGGGCGTGCGCAGCGTGACTTCGATCACCGGCAGCCTCCCTTGCGCCAGCGCCCGCGCCAAAGGCACCGCGTCCTCCACCGAATCAATCACCGCAATCGGCACCACGCGCCTCGCGGCAAGCCGTTGTTCCACCTCGGAAATCGTGTTCTTCATAATCTGAGATCAAGGTCCGTCTGCGCCATCTCCGCTCAGGTTGTCCGGCGCCCCAAGGGGTCCGCAAGCCAAAGGTTCAGACATCCCTTACAGGTGGGAGCGCTGGCATTCTGTCGGCTTTGGCGGTCCGGGGGGCGTAAGCCGGCAAAATGCCGGCGCTCCGGCCCTGCCGCGCTGACTTCATCAATGGCGCTCGCTGTCAACGCGTGCTTTCCTTGCCCTGCCGGCGGGGGCTTGGCAGACTGTGGGCAGATGCGAGAAAGGCTGCGTGCGTGGACAGAGCGACTGGAGACCTTTGGGCGGGAGGTGATCATCGAAGATCGGCGCGGGCCGCGCGAGAGCCTCGTCCGCGGCCTGCTGCACGGCTGCTCGAAGGTTTATCAGCTCGTCATCGCCATCCGGCAGGCGCTCTATGATAAGCGCATCCTGCGCGACGCGACCCTCGGCGTGCAGGTCATCGCCGTCGGCAACCTGACCTGGGGCGGGACGGGCAAGACGCCGGTGGTGGAGAAGTTCGCCCGCGAGCTGCGCGACCAGGGGCGCAACGTGGCCATTCTCTCGCGCGGCTACCGCTCGAAGCCGTTGCCGCTGCACCGGACGTTGCTGAACCGGCTGCTGCTGCGCCATGACACCACCCCGCCGCGCGTGGTTTCGGACGGCAGGTCGCTGCTGCTGGACTCGGAGATGGCCGGGGACGAGCCCTACATGCTGGCGTCCAACCTGCGGGACGTGGTGGTGCTGGTGGACAAGGACCGGGTGAAGAGCGGGCGCTACGCGATCGAGAAGTTCGGGTGCGACACGCTGCTGCTGGACGACGGTTTCCAGTATCGCAAGCTGCGGGGGCGGAGGCAGGACGTGGTGCTGATTGATTGCCAGGAGCCGTTCGGCAACGGGCGGCTGGTGCCGCGCGGGCCGCTGCGGGAGTCGCCTTCCCACCTGGCGCGCGCCAGCACGATCTTCATCACCAAGAGCGACGGCAAGACGGACGAGCTGCGCCGCCGGATTGCCGAGCTGAATCCCAAGGCCGGGATCATCGAATGCGTGCACCACCCGCTTTACCTCGAGGACGTGTTCACGGGGCAACGGTTCGGCTTGCCGTTCCTGGGCGGGCGGAAGGTGGCGGCCCTGAGCGGCATCGCCCAGCCGGAGAGCTTCGAGCAGAGCATTGTCAAGCTGGGCGGCGAGCTGGTCTATGCGCGCAAGTTTGCCGATCACCACCGCTTCACCCAGCAGGAGGTGCTCAATGTGATCAACCGCAGCAAGAAGAAGCAGGCGGAGGCGATCGTCACCACGCAGAAGGACGCGGTGCGGTTCCCGAAGATTGACCGGCGCGACCTGCCCATTTATTTCATGCGTGTCGAGATCAAGATCCTGCGCGGGGCGGATGATTTTGAGGATTGCGTGCGCAAGATATGCTTTCGGTGATTTACGATTTACGATTTGCGAGGGCGGTGGGCGGCAGGAGAGGGTCCGTAGCGGGGGGGGCAGCAACGCAGGAGGGCGGTGGCGCCCGGTCCAGCAGCGGTGTCGGGCCTGGCCGGACATGCCGCGCCCGGGGAGGGGCGCGGTCCGCGGGCTAAAACCGCATCGCGCAACGAAACCCGATGGTGAGGTCCTCGTGAGTTGGTTGGAAGTAGTAGCGAAGGGCGCACTCCGCGGCAGCGGCGAGGTCGACCCAATCGCCGCCGCGCACCACACGGTCGCTCAAAGGCCCGGCCGGCCCGCGTGGATCGGTTCCGCTCAAATACGGGCTGCCCGGCGGAAACGTCGGGGCTGCATACCAATCCCAACACCACTCGAAAGCGTTGCCCGCCATGTCGTATAGTCCGTAGCCGTTGGCCGCAAAAGAACCAACCGGGCTCGTATAAGGAGACCCGCCGATGGCGCCCACGGCGTTTGGGCCGTTCGGTCCCAAATCGTAGTTGAAGGCACAGCCGCTGGCGCATCCGTAGTAGTTGGCCTGGCTCTCGGATATGGTGTCGCCCCACGGAAAACGATGGCCGCTCAATCCGCCACGGGCCGCCTTCTCCCATTCCGCTTCGGTCGGCAGGCGATATCCGTTGGCGGCCCATTTCACGTAAGGCGTTACCTCCCCATTGGTGTAAACCCGCGTCAGCGCCGCATCCGTGTAGTAGACCGGGGTCAAGCTCGCCTGTTGCGACCGCGCATTGCTCCACTTCACCGCGGCATACCAATCCACCCTCAGCACCGGATTATTGGCCGCCTTGCCGTAGCCGGGGTCGCGAAAGTTGTAGCCGTGGCTCGTGGCCCAGGTATAAACTGTCTGCCACTGGCTGTAGCTCACCAGGTTGGCGTCCATGTAGAACGCCGACACATAGACATTCGTGGGCGGGGCGTCACTCTCACCATCGAGCGTGTCGCCTATGGTAAACAACCCCGCAGGGATGAGAGCCATGCCGCTGGGCGTCGGGCTTACCACGCGCGCCCGGTAGAACCGTTGCGGCAGGGACGGCGTAGCGAGGTCCACGAAGCAATAAGGGCTTTCCGCCACCACCACGTTCGTCAAGGCCAGCCACCAGCCTTGGCTCAGGTTGGTGCAGTACTGGATTTGATTGGTGATGCCTGTATCGCTTTGAATGAGGAGTTGAGGGTTGCCGCTGACCATGCAAAGATTGGCGATGCGAAGCGTTCCGCCCTGAGCTGCAACACACGCTCCCGATACCAACACGCATAAAATGAGTCTAAGGCTCCGGTGCATATAGCTGATTGACAGTCCCAGCGACACCTGTCCAACGAACACGCTTGATTCTGCACAAATGGAGTTTAATTGCAATGAGGAACAAAGATAACGCCGCCAAGAGCATTGAGCCGCAGAGAGGGAGACAGGAACTCGGTGATTTACGATTTGCGATTTACGATTTACGAGGGCGGTGGCCGGGCGGAGCGCCGTGGAGCACAAATCGTAAATCGTAAATCGTAAATCGTAAATGGAACCCCTGCTTTATTGGCTGGCGCGGCTGCTGGTGAAGTTCCTCCAGGCTCTGCCGCTGGAAGCGGCGGCGCGGCTTGGGCGCGCGGTGGGCGGCGCCGCTTACCTGCTGGACGCCCGGCACCGGCGGGTGGCCCGTCGCAACCTGACCCTGTGCTTTGGGCGGGAGAAGACGCCCGAGGAGATTCGGACGCTGGCCCGCGAGAACTTCCGCCGTATCGGCGAGAACTTCGCCTGCGCGGTTAAGACGGCGGCGATGAGCTTCGAGGAGCTGCGCCCGCGGGTGGAGTTTGTGGGCGACAGCCGGATTGTCTCGCCGCCCGCAGGCGAGGCGCCGCGCAGCGTGGTGGCGGCGATCGGGCACTTCGGCAACTTCGAGCTGTATGCCCGGTTCAACCAGTTTATGCCCCGCTACACCTGCGCCACGACGTATCGCGCCTTGCCGCAGCCGTCGCTGAACCGGCTGCTGCAGTCAATGCGCGAGCGGTCGGGCTGCCGGTTTTTCGAGCGCCGCTTCGACGCGGGGCCGCTCAAGGCCTTTATGAACCAGCCGGGGGTAATGCTCGGGTTGCTGGCGGACCAATCCGCCGGCACGCACGGGCTGCGGCTGCCCTTCTTTGGGCACGACTGCTCGACGTCGGCAGCGCCGGCGGTGTTCGCGCTGCGCTATGACTGCGCGCTGTGCGTGGGAGTATGCTACCGCGTGGGCCTGGCGCGCTGGCGCATCGAGGGCAGCCCGGAAATTCCCACGCGCGTCAATGGGCGCCCGCGTCCCACCGAGGCGATCATGCGCGACATCAACCGGGTGTTCGAGGCCGCGGTGCGCCGCGATCCAGCTAACTGGTTTTGGGTGCACAACCGGTGGAAGCAGTTCGCGGGGCAGAGTCTCGAGTCTCAAGTCTCAAGTCTAAAGTCTCAAGTCCCGAGCACGCAGCCCGGTGTGGCGGCGGGCGGGAGGTAGGCTGGAAGCCTGGGTATGCCGGAGCAGCGCGAATTCCGAGTATTCACATCGGCAGGGGGCGCC
>DATKNZ010000398.1:0-21883 GCA_035541055.1 Candidatus Acidiferrum sp.
GGAGCGCACGCGCCCCCGCGTGCGGTTTTCCGCGCCCCCGCGGAAAACAGGCAGGGCTTACGCGGCTAACGGTTTAGTGGCCGATGCCAGCCCGGCTCCGGCCGGCGAGGGCGCCGGCCGGGACACGCGAGGGCGCGTGTGCTCCCCGAAACCAACTGCATGGATACGGCTTAGTGGTCTGCAGCTTGCGGCCAACGTGGAGGCTCTCCATGAACCTGAGTCTGGCGGACAAGCCCCTCACGCTTTCCTCCCTCTCCCCCTCGGAGGGCTCTCGGAGGCGGAGAGGGTGGCCGCAGGCCAGGCGAGGGGGCAACGAACACGGGTGAGCCTTTCCCCAAACTGGTGGTGGGACCTGTAGCGCTATGATGGGGGCGGCGGAAATCCTCGTGGGCCTGATGCTGGTTGTGGCGCTGCTCGCGCTGCTGGCCCGGAAGGTTACCATTCCCTACCCCGTCCTGTTCGTCCTGGGCGGCCTGGTGCTGGGGCTGGTCCCGAAGCTGCCGAAAGTGCGGCTTGACCCGCAGCTCGTGTTCCTCTTTGTCCTGCCGCCGCTGCTCTATCCGGCCGCCCTGTTCACGCCCTGGCGCGACTTCCGAGCCAATCTGCGCCCCATCGGCCTTCTGGCCATCGGCCTCGTCCTCTTTACCATCGTGGCCGTCGCCTATCTCGCCCACTACTTCCTGGGCCTGCCCCTCGCCGCCGGGTTCGTCCTCGGGGCCATCATCTCTCCGCCCGATGCCATCGCCGCCAGCGCCATCGCCGACCGGCTCAAAATTCCCCGCCGGATTGTGACCATTCTCGAGGGCGAAAGCCTCGTGAACGACGCCACGGCCCTGGTCGCTTACCAGGTCGCCGTGGCGGCCGTGGTGACGGGAGCGTTCTCGCCGGCGCACGCCGCCGGACAATTCTTCCTGGTGGGCCTGGGAGGAAACGCCGTAGGCCTGGTCGTGGGCTGGCTGGCGCAGCAGTTCCACAAGCGAGTGGACGATGCGCCCATCGAGATCACCGTTTCCCTGCTCACCCCCTATGTCGCCTACCTCCTGGCCGACCGCCTGGGCCTGTCCGGCGTCTTGGCCGTCGTGACCACCGGCTTCTACCTGGGCATGCGTATGCCGGAGCTGCTCACCTTCAAGACCCGCCTTCAGGCCGGGCCCGTTTGGGACACGCTGGAGTTCCTGCTGAACGGCTTCGTGTTCGTCCTCATCGGCCTGGAGCTGCCGGAAGTGCGGAACACGCTGGCAGGGCAGGCCATTCCCATTCACAGGCTGGTCTGGGATGCGCTGGTCATCAGCATCGCCGTGATCCTCATCCGGATCCTCTGGGTGTTCCCGGCCACCTACCTGCCCCGCCTGATGTTCAAGAGCATCCGCCGGCGCGACCCTTTCCCGCCTTGGCGGCATGTGGCCATCGTGGCCTGGACGGGCATGCGGGGCGTGGTCTCCCTGGCGGCGGCCCTCGCCGTGCCGCTCACGGTGCAGGACGGCTCGCGCTTCCCGACCCGCTCGCTCATCCTGTTCCTCGCGTTCGTGGTGATCCTGGCCACCCTGGTCGTGCAAGGGCTCAGCCTGCCGGTGCTCATCCGCAGGCTGGGCATCCAGGACGACCGCTCGATGGAAAAGGAGGAGCACCAGGCCCGCCTCACCGCCAATAAAGAAGCGTTGCAGAGGCTCAAGGAGATCGCCGAGCACGACCCGGCCAAAGCCGACGCACTGCAGCGCTTGCGCGTCGAGTATGAAGACCACATCCGGCAGTTGGAAGGCGCCGAGCCCTGGAGCGCCGGCACCCCGCTCCGGCTGTTCTCCTCCGAATACGAAAGGCTCTCGCGCGCCGCGCTGCGGGTCGAGCGCATGTCCCTTATTAAGCTGCGGAACGAGGAGGTCATCAACGACGAGGTCCTGCGCCGCATCCAGCGCGACATTGACCTGGCCGAAGCGCGGCTGCAACAGCATCAATGACGGGTTGCCCGCATGGCTTCAGGCTCCCACCTACAGGATCCACCAACCTGAGAGCGCCAGCAAAGTTCCGCCGACAGATAGGGCGAGAGGTAATCCGGGCCGTGGCATGGCGAAACAGGCGAACACCCATCCGGCGAGCGGCACGAGCAGGATGCCAACGAACCACGCGGTACCATACCGGTAAGCCCGAACCAGGATCATCCAATCCCCGACCAACCCCGCCAGGCAGCCTACCATTATCAGGATTGCGACTAGGGTATGCATTTATTGCAGATTTCTTAGCGAGTCAGCGAAGGGTCGTGCTCAGGCAGGCCCGGCCTGCGAGCCAGGACTAACAGCAAGGCCAAACCGGGCGTTGCCTGGAGCCAATGCTTAAGCAGACGAATCGATCTCATCTCGATGTTCCTCGATAAACCGCCTCAAGTAGGGCCGCAGTCGCCCGGTGGAACAGAGCGCTCCGACAACGGCTCCTATAAAACCTCCGGTAAGGGCTCCCAAGCAGAGAAGGCCCAATGCGTAGCCGTCCGATGCCACTAAATGCGATAAGGGGACGGCAACCAAGAACCCCAAGGCGGCTCCGATGCCGCCAGGAAGACCAGCCACCCAGCGCGCGGAAGGGCGTTCCTCGCAAAGCAATCTGAAGGCACCCTTGCAGACCAGCCTGCGCTGTGCACGCTTGAGCGAGGCCAGCTCCGGAACTTTTGTGTGTAAGATGTAGAGTTGCATAGCTGCTTAACGCTCGGCCTGAGCGGCGCGGGGCCGAGACCTTCCGAGTGCAAACAGGACGCGCCAGCCCGCGTCCGCTCCAGGCCGCTCGTTAGGCCACAAGACTCTCATAAATCACCGCTTGGCTTGGCGTGAGCCAACTCCTGAAACAAGCATCCAAATCAGGGATGAAATAAACCCGACGACTCCAAACCCGGCCAAGACATACGACGCCGCAAAGACCCAAAGTCGCAAGTCCGGCTCACCTTTGAAATCTGGCGTAACAAGCATCCAATCGGCGAAGCCGAGCACCAAGCAACCGAGCGAGATGAACATCAAAAACCAGTATGGACGTGTAAAACTCATGCGGCGCGGATTGGCCGAACGCCCGTGCTCACTGGCGCGGCGCCAGAGGGCTCCGGAATGCAAACAGAACGCGATCGCCGCGTCCAGTGAAGCACGATAGTTGGGCGCGATGGTCATTGTGCCTCCGCTGGTGGCTCTCTCAGAAAGTCTTCCTTCGTCTTCCCGTAGCGGAGGATGGTCTCTTCCGAAAGCAGTTGGACCTCAGAAGCGGCGAGCCGGAGCTTCTCATCAATGCACCCGATAAGGTCGCTGCGCCTACCCTCATAGAACACCTTGATGAGGACTGGCAGACCGCCTTGGGCCTTCGACCAGGCTCCGTACGTGAGCACGAGCACCGGATCAACGGGATCGGACTTCATCCAGTGCTGCTTAAAGTCCAAGAAGACGCCCCTCTTCACAGTGGGGTCCTTTGATCGAATAGCGCGGCTGACGTGCCCCACTCTTGGATCAAAGACAAAACCTTCGCGCTCGCCGATTCTTTTGAAGGCGTCATCAAACACATCAAGCAGCCGCTCGAATGGCTCTCTGGGGTGACTCATCTCACGGCTCCGCCCAACGGTCCCGCTCAGCGACTCCGCGCAGATGACCTCCGGTCTGCCTGAGCAGGGTAATCGCGGAGTTCGCTGGGGCGGGATGGTTGGGCAATGTGGTCATTACTGGCCAGTGTGCGACTCGACGAGAACCGTCCGAAACTGGATTCGTTCCGGCGGGCGTGAGGTATGACTAAATAGCACGGTCGCGGAAGAACCCGTCAGGTTGGATGACACAAGCTCAACCAGGTAGTCACCGCGTTGCGCCTCCCACTCGACCGCGCTGGGGTCGCTCCTGTGGCCCCAAGTCATAATCGCGAAGGGTTCCTTCTTGGGCGGGCAAAACGAAAAAGTGCCGATGGGAACTGGCCGATCAGCATCTCGGCTGCAGAAGTAAAAAACACCAGCCCAGATAAACCCCCACGCGAGTGTCGTGCAGATCGCTGTGCCCAGAATAAGCTTGGCCTTCGTGCTCATGCAACGCGTATTGCCCAACTTGAAGCGGTGTATCCGTCATGCCCGGCCGCACCTGCGTCCGAGTTTACGTTAAGCGTCCAGGGGCATGGCGGATACACCGCAGTTGAACTGAACCGCTGAGCCGGTGGCCGGAGAAAGACTACTGAGGATCTAAAGCTCCCCCTGAAACCCCCTGTAAATAAGGGGAAAGTAACGCATCCGGGTGATTCTCGCAAACGCATCTGGAAGCCGTGGTTTGCAGCAACGCCGGAGCTTGAGCCTTCATACACCCAAACTGTTCCACAATGCTCAGACATGTCTATGCCTCTCCGCGAAGCGGTTTAGTTCAACGGTGATTATACAGTCCACCGGTTCGTATATCACGGACCCCTGCCGGACGCTCCAAGACCTTCATACCGCGTAGTTTGCTCCCTCTAACGCAAAACTGTCAACCCCAAAGTTAACGTGAGCGCACGGGAACAACGGACCATCGGTCCGCATAGAAGCCCGAACCGGCACGGACTGGACGCCGGCGGCTACGATTTCTGGGCGCCCAAGGTCGAGATTTTATCCTTGTCAAACTGGGAGGAAGCATTACAAAGGACACTATGGGGAAAGATCGGGCGTGGCCTTCCCCCGAAATGACCCGTTGTGTTGTGACTATGAAGACTGCGGCTTCGCCTCCCGTGATAGTGAAGGTCCTCTACTCCTTGCGGCGGCGGCTCGGGATGCTGCTTCCCGGCGCCTTCGGCCCGGGCGGGCTGCAGACGGGTCTCGCTCGCCGCCGGGCAGTCCCAGGCAGCGGTTTGAGCGCCAGGAGCGTCGGGGCGCTGGCGGTGGTCCTGCTCGGCCAACTCGCGCTGAGGGTTCCGGCGGCGACCTTCTGCGTGGACGTGAACAGCACGAACTCCGTGTGGCCTTATGCGGACTGGTCCACGGCCGCTACGAACATCCAAGACGCGGTTGATGCCGCCACCGACGGCGATACGGTCCTGGTAACCAACGGCGTTTACGCCACCGGCGGCCGCGTAATGGCTGGGGATCTGACCAACCGCGTTGCTCTAACGCATGCGCTGACAGTGCAGAGCGTCAATGGTCCTGGCGTGACGACGATTCAGGGGGCTTACACTCCGTCCACCGGTGTTGGTGCGTCTTCCTTGCGGTGCGCATGGCTCACCAACGGGGCGTCGCTCTATGGATTCACATTGCTTAGCGGGGCGACCCGGAACTCGGGAGTAACCACAACCGTTCAGAGCGGTGGTGGCGTCTGGTGTGCCTCAGGCAACGCGCTCATTGGCAACTGCATCCTCATCTCTAACCAGGCTACTTATTATGGCGGCGGGGCCTACCAGGGCACGTTTAGTAATTGTTTATTCCTCACCAATCTGACTGGGCAATCAGGCGGCGGTGCATACAATGCGAATCTGGTATGTTGCCAAATCATTAGCAACACGGCTGACAATGGGGGCGGTGCTTACGGAGGCACGCTCCGGAGTTGTTTTGTCACCGGGAACCTGGCCCCCAGCGGAGGAAATGGCGGAGGCGCGGCTGAGGCAACACTATACAACTGCACAGTCACTCGAAATTCAGGCATCAACGGCGGCGGGGTTGCCGGTTGCCACCTGACCAACTGCATTGTCTATTCCAACACAGGGAACCCTTACACAAATTATACCAGCTCACCCTTCGCCTATAGCTGTTCTTGGCCGCTTCCTTCAGGGCCGGGAAACCTTGCGCTTGACCCGCAACTACTTGGAGACGGTATCCATCTGGCCAATAACTCCCCCTGCCGCGGGACCGGCACTTATAGCGCGGTGAGCGGGACGGATATAGCGGGCCAAGCGTGGGCAAATCCGCCGTCCATGGGCTGCGAGGAGTGGCAGCCCGCTCCGGTGGTCGCCGATCCGCCTCTCATCCTGATCAGTCCGAGTGGGGGCGGATTCGCAGTGAACGTGCGTGCAGCAGGATCCGAACCCTTTGTTTGCTGGTGGTCAAGGAACGGAGTGCCTCTTGAGGATGGCGCCCCCTACAGTTCGACTCAGACCACGAACCTGGCTTGTAGCGCCCTCGGCGAACTGGTGGGCGGCGCCTACCAGGTGGTAGTCAGCAACGCCTTTGGCCTGGCAACGAGCGCGGTGGTTCAGGCGGTCGCCCACTGCGTGAGTTCCGCAGGCACGAATCCGGTCGCCCCCTACTCCATCTGGCCGACCGCCGCGACCAGCATCCAGGATGCGATCACCGCAGCCGGCGCGGGAGACTTCGTCCTCGTAACAAACGGAGTCTATGCCACGGGCGGTAAATCCATGGATGGTATCATCACGAACCGGGTGACGGTGGATAAAGCCCTTACCGTTCTGAGCGTGAATGGGCCAGGCGCGACGGTCATTGGGGGGAATTGGGGCACGAACAGCCCTTCGGCCGTGCGCTGCGCCTGGCTCACGAACGGAGCCGTGTTAAGCGGCTTCACTTTATGCGGCGGCGCGACGCGCGTCTATACGGGGTCAGGTCAGACGGGTTCCGGAGGCGGCATCTGGGCCTCCTCGACCAGTGCACTGGTATGCAATTGCATGATCCTCACCAACCTTGCCTCGTATGAAGGCGGCGGGGCATACCAGGCGTCATTATATGGGTGCACGTTGGCGGGCAACCGTGCGAGCAGCACCGCGTACACCACCAGCGGCGGGGGAGCCTACTCCTGTAATCTGACTAATTGTGTCATCACGGGCAACACCTCGGATTATGGCGACGGCGGCGGGGCCGGCAGGTGCGGCCTGAGGAACTGTGCTTTGACGCTGAATTGGGCGGACCAGTCCGGAGGAGGAGCATCCGGTGGTACGCTCGTCAACTGCACGGTGTTCGGGAACACGTCCCGAGGCTTCAGCGGCTCCGCCGGCGCTGTGGCTAACGCCACTCTCACCAACTGTATTGTTTGGGGAAACATCATTCCGTGGAACAATTCCACCGTAACCAATTACTCTAGCTGCACGCTGACCTATTGTGACTCCGATCCACTGCCGGTGGGAACCGGAAACATTGATGCTGATCCACACTTCCTGCCGGATGGTTTTCACATCGCGGCATCCTCGCCTTGCCGCGGCGCAGGCACGACCGTGGCCGTCGGTGCGGACATAGACGGCCAGGCTTGGGCGAATCCGCCCGCGATCGGGTGTGATGAATGGCAGCCTGCGCCAGCGGTTGCAGGGCAGCCGCAGTTTCAGGTGATTCCCGGCAACCGTTCGCTCAGTTTCTTCGGGGGCGCCATCGGGCAGCCGCCGTTCACCTGGTTCTGGATCAAGGACGGCACCGTCATCCAGGACAGTGCGCACTACGCCGGCTCCGGAACATCCAACCTGGTGGTGAACCTGTTCGATGTGCCGGATGCCGGAAGCTACGTGTTTGTGGTCAGCAACGCGTTCGGCGTGGCCACCAGCCAGCCGGTCCAGGTGTCTATCCATTGCGTGGATGTCGCCGGCACGAATCCGATAGCGCCGTATGCTTCGTGGGCTGTGGCCGCGACGAATATCCAGGATGCGATCACTGCCGCCGGCCCGGGAGAAATCGTGCTGGTGAATGATGGGGTCTATGCGACCGGGGGTGAGCTGATGTACTCCGATGTCACCAACCGTGTGGCGTTGGACCGGGCAGTAACGGTCCTGAGCATGAACGGCTACGCCTCCACGATCATCCAGGGGGCATCGGGCGTGCCGGCTAACGGGCCGGCTGCCATACGCTGCGCCTGGCTCACCAACAATGCGACCCTGGCGGGTTTCACGCTGCAAGGTGGGGCCACGAAAGCTTATCCCACGGGATCCTATGGGACTCCTTCGTTCGCTGCGGGTGCGGTTTACTGCGCAGCGAGCAGCGCCGTGGTGGCGAACTGCCTCATCCAAAACAATACCGCGTCCTCGGTGGCAGGCGCGATATACCAGGGCACGATCGTCAACTGCGCGATCATTGGCAATACCCTGGCATGCCAAGGGTCCCAGCCGGGCGGGATCATCTATTCGGCCTCACTTAACAATTGCACGGTTATGGGCAATTCGCTCCCCGTTGGCGTCCTCGGCAGCTTTTGCGGCGGCCCTTGCCTCGGCACGGCAAAGAACAGCATCATCTATGCGAACGGCGGATGGCAGTACCCGAATTATTACTACCTCACCGCGACAAACTGTGACCTCAGCCCGGCTTTAAGCGGCGCCGGCAATATCAGCAGCGATCCGCAATTCGTGGATGCCCTTCACATCGCTACAACCTCGCCTTGCCGCGGTGCAGGCAGCGCCACTTACGCCACGGGTGCGGACATTGACGGGGAAGCATGGAGCAACCCTCCTTCCATGGGGTGTGATGAGCCCTTGGCGGCAGGGTTGGTTGGGCCGCTGGAGGTCAGCGTCCGGCTCACGTCCGTTAGCCCGTACGTGGATCACCCGGTGACGCTGTCCGGCCAAATCACAGGCCGAGCCGCATGGCTGGCGTGGGATTTCGGTGACGGGACCACCGCGACCAATGCGGGCTATTTCACCTCGCACACCTGGTCCGCCCCCGGGGTTTACAGCGTCAAGCTCACGGCCTACAACACGGACAACCCGGCCGGCGTTTCCTGCGCCGAACCGCTCAAGGTGCTGGCGATCGCGCAGCCGCCGTTAGCGGCAGTGAGCTGGACCACTAACGGCTTCCAGGCCCAATTCCCCGCGCAGTCGAATCTGACGTACACGCTTCAATGGGCCACGAACCTGGCGCCGCCGGTGACCTGGGTTTACGCACAACTCGTCTCCACCAATGCGGACGGCGTGCTACAGATCACGGACCCAGCAGTCACCAACGGCGCGCGGTTCTACCGCCTGCTGACGCAGTAAGAGAAGGGCGGAGCCCACATTCTGTGAAGGTTTCTGCGCGTAGCCCATTTACCAACCGCGGACCCACCTCGCCCAAGGTGTCCCTTTCCCCGTTGTGGCTCGGTGTGCTGCTGGCCGTGGCTACCATCGTTACTTATCTGCCCGCCCTGCGTGGCGGGTTCATTTGGGACGACGATGACTACGTGACGCAGAATGCAATGCTGACCGCGCCCGACGGGCTAACCCAGATCTGGTTTTCCGCCCACCATCAGTCACAATACTTCCCGCTGGTCTATACGACCCTTCGCTTCGAGCGGGCGCTGTGGGGCCTCAGCCCCCTGGGCTACCACGCGGTCAACGTGCTGCTGCACGCGGCCAACGCGCTGCTCCTCTGGCAACTGCTGCGGCGGTTGGTCGTGCCGGGCGCGTGGCTGGGGGCGGCAATCTTTGCTCTGCATCCCGTGCAGGTGGAAAGCGTGGCCTGGATCACGGAACTAAAGAACGTCCAGTCCACCCTGTTCTACCTGCTGGCACTCCTGGCGTGGGTGAAGTTCACGGATAAAAGGGCGGTGCCCTGGTCGGGCTTTTACTGGCTGGCGCTGCTGTTCCACGCGTGCGCGTTGTTCAGCAAGACGACCGCCTGCACGCTGCCGGCGGCGTTGTGGCTGATCTTGTGGTGGCGCGGCGAGGCCATCGGCTGGCGGCGGATGCTGCAAATCCTGCCGTTCCTGTTGATGGGCCTGGGGATGGGGCTCTTGTCGGTATGGTGGGAAAAGCATCTCGGCAATTATGTGCCGGCCTCCGGCGCGCATCTTGCCATCATGGACAAGATGCTGGTGGCCACCCGCGCGGTCTGGTTCTACGCCGCGAAGGTGTTCTGGCCGGTGAACCTCTCCTTCAGTTATCCCCGGTGGGAAATCAATGCGCGCGCGCCGTTGCAATACCTCGGACTGCTCGGCTGCGTGATGGTCGCGCTGTTGCTGTGGTGGCACCGCCACGTCGTTGGCCGGGGCGTGACGGCTGGGGTGGTCTTCTTCGTCGCCGCGCTTTCGCCGCTGCTGGGGTTCATACCGCTTTACACGTTCCGCTATTCGTTTGTGGCCGACCACTACCAGTACCTGGCCTGCGCGGGTCTGATCGTCCCTTTTGCCGCAGTGATCTCAAGCGGGCCGATGACTCAGCGCCTCGGGCGAAGCTTCTGGCGTTGCCTGGCTGCAACTCTCCTGGCGACGCTAGGCGTGCTGACCTGGAACCAGTCGCACATCTATGCGGATGAAGAAACGCTGTGGCGGGATACGCTCGTCAGGAATCCCGGGTCCTGTATGGCCCACGCCAACCTTGGCAGCGCCCTCGTTAATAAAGGCCGATTCGACGAAGCGATCAGCCATCTCCAGGAATCGCTCCGCCTCAGACCGGATGACGGTGTTCCACAGGACGAACTGGCCCAGGTCCACAACAACCTCGGCATCGCTCTGGTCAACAACGGCCACATTGACGACGCGGTCGGCCAGCTCGAACAGGCCATCCACCTGCAACCCGATCACGCCGATGCCCATTACAACCTCGGCATCGCCCTGGCCAAAGCGGGCCGCGGGGACGACGCGATCAGCCAGTACCGGGAGGTCATCCGGCTGCAACCGGACAACGCCATGGCCCATTACAATCTGGGCGTCGCCCTGGCCCGGAATGGCGAAATGGACGAAGCGATCAGCCATTACCAGGAGGTCATCCGCCTCAAACCTGATTGCGCCATTGTCCGCAACGACCTCGGCAGTGCCCTCTTCAAAAAGGGCCACCTGGACGAGGCGATCAGCCATTACCAGCAAGCCATCCGCCTGCGACCCGATTACGCCATGGCCCACTACAACCTCGGCAACGCGCTTGCCAAACAAGGGCAACTGGACGAGGCAATCCGCGAGTTCCAGGAAGCCCTGAGACTTCAGCCTGATTACGCCAATGCTCGCCGGAACCTGAGCGCCGCCCTCGCCGCCAAAGCCGCTTCTTCGCAGCCGCCAGGCGCCCCCACCAGGCCGTAACCGCGGAGCACACCAGATTCGCGCGGGATGCGCGCGGCCCAGCGAATCGAGCCGCGACGAGGATGGAGGATAGAAGATGGAGGATGGAAGTCCCCTGTTTGCAACAGGCTGGCAAATTGTTCGCAGCCTGCGAATTCGGCCAAACCGACTGGGGTTTCTCAGTCCTAAGAAAATGCAGGCATTGGGCCGCCGGTTCCCGCACCGTGACCACTCCGTCACCACACCGTATCCTCCTCGTGACCTCACCGTATATTCAAATTGAATATACGGGGATTATACGGGGATTATACGGTGTGGTGACGGAGTGGTCACGAGGGAGCGACGGCGCGTAATCTTCGGTGCCTGATGGCAGGGGCGGGTTTTCCGAATGGTTACAGATCAGCGTAAACCTTCGGCGAACTGTGCAGACGCCCTTTGGTGCAAAGACGGTAAAGCTTCGGCAAACCCGCGTCTGGGTAGGCGCGCGTTCCACCACGTCCCGCTTGCAAGGAGGAATAGCAGGGACGCGGTGGAACGCGTCCCTACCCAAAACAAGCCTTTGCCGATGTTTGCGCAAAGATGCCGACTTGCGAAGGCGCAAACCCCTGCCAAGCAGGCCTTTACGTTCTCGTATCTCCCCCTGGGCTGCGCGTCGCGGGCCTGTCGGCCTCGTAAGTTAGCTATTTCGAAGCTCTTGCGTGCCTAGCGCGTCCGGCCGGCTGTCCCGTCGGGCGCCCCTCCGGGGGCTCACGAGATCCTCACCAGACCACACAAGGGATAACAATGTTATCCCTTGTGTGGGTCTGGAGAGGCTCCGGTGAGGCTCCGGTGAGGCTCAGGGCGGGACAGAGTTGTAACTGGGGCTGGTTATGGAGCGTCTTATGCTGTGTGCGCTGATGCCCGGATGCGCATTGACCGATTATCCGTCTTGAGAACCACGAGCCGAATCGCCGCAGTCCTGGGATTTTTGCTGGCCGTGAGCCTGCCGGGGCGCTCTGCGCCGACGCTACGGCTCAACCCCTACGAAAGCCACGCCGATACCGTTCCCCGGACGGAGATAGACAACCTGGTGCTGGCCCGGCTGGAGCAGTTGAAGATCGAGCCGGCGAACCTGTGCTCGGACGGGGTTTTTGTGCGCCGCGCCTACCTGGACGTCATCGGCACGCTGCCCAGCGCCCAGGAGGCAAAAGATTTCATCCTGGACCGCTCTCCCGGCAAGCGCCGCGCGCTCATAGACAAGCTGCTGGCGCGCGACGAGTTCCCCGACTACTGGGCCATGAAGTGGTGCGACCTGCTGCGGGTCAAGGCCGAGTTTCCCGTCAACCTGTGGCCCAACGCCGCCCAGGCCTACCACCGCTGGATTCGCACCAATATCCGGGACAATCGGCCCTACGACCAGGTCGTGCGCGAGATGCTGACCTCCAGCGGCAGCAACTTCCGCGTTGGCCCGGTCAACTTCTACCGGGCCATGCAGAGCAAGGACCCGCAGACCATCGCCCGGACGGTGGCGCTGACGTTGATGGGAGTGCGCGCCGAGAAGTGGCCCAACTCCACGCTGACGAATATGGCCGCCTTCTTCTCAGCCGTGGGCTACAAATATACCTCCGAGTGGAAGGAGGAGATTGTGTTCTTCGATGCCAACAAGGTCAGCGGCCCGGGCACCAACTGCGTCGTGCCCGCGACGGCGACTTTCCCCGACGGCACCACCGCTCACCTGACGGCGGAGCAGGACCCACGCGAGGTGTTCGCCGCCTGGCTGGTTGACCCGAACAACCAGTGGTTCACGCGCAATATCGCCAACCGCGTCTGGGCCTGGCTCATGGGGCGGGGCATCATCCACGAGCCGGACGATATTCGGCCCGACAACCCGCCCTCGAATCCCGAGCTGCTGGCCTACCTGGAGAAGGAGCTGATCGCCAACCACTACGACCTGAAGAGCCTCTACCGGCTGATATTGAATTCCCGGAGTTACCAGCTATCGGCGCTGCCCAAGACCGAGGGGCCGGAGAGCGATGCCAACTTCTCGCATTACCTGCTGCGGCGGTTGGACGCGGAGGTGCTGATTGATGCGCTGGACGAAATCACGGGCACGACCGAGCAATACTCGAGCGCCATCCCCGAGCCGTTCACGTATATCCCGGAGAGCCATCGCTCGATCACGCTGCCTGACGGCAGCATATCCAGCTCGTTCCTGGAGCTGTTCGGGCGGCCGCCGCGCGACACGGGCCTCGATTCCGAGCGCAACAACCGGCCCAGCGCCGACCAGGCCCTGCACATGCTCAATTCCACTCACATCCAGCGCAAGATTGACCAGTGCCGCATGGTGAACTACCTCACGGAGAACAAGAAGACCCCGCGCGAGATCGCCACGGGCATGTACCTGGGCATCCTCTCGCGCTTCCCGACGGAGACCGAGCTGCAGAGCGTGGATGCCTATTTCCAAAACGGGAAGCTCAAGACACGCGAGGCGGCCGTGGACCTGGCGTGGGCTTTGGTGAACAGCAACGAGTTTCTATACCGGCACTGAGTAAGTATTCAAAATTAGGAGCGTCAGCATGAACATAGAGCATTCTTCAATACGCGAGCCGTTCAAGCCCTGGACGGACAAGCAGGTGACCCGCATGGCCGGCAGCGCCATGACCCGGCGCGAAGCCGTGCAGCGCACCTTGCTCGGCGCCGCCGGGCTGGTGCTTGGCCATCACCTCACCGTGCGGACGCTGGCGGCTGCGCCCGCGCCCACCGCCAAGGCCAAGTCGGTCATCCAAATCTGGATGTGGGGCGGCCCGGCCCACCTGGATACGTGGGACCCGAAGCCGGAGGCGGGTTCCGACTATTGCGGGCCGCTGGACAAGCCGATCGCGACCAACGTGGACGGGGTGAGGATTTGCGAGCTGATGCCGCAGTTGGCCAAGCTGGCGGACAAATACACCATCATCCGCAGCATGACGCACGGCGTGAACGCCCACGAGACCGCCTCTTACATGGTCCAGACGGCGCACGAGCAGGGTGGCCGCGATGTGTTCCCCAGCGTCGGCGCGGTCGTGTCGCTCTTCAAGGGCTACCAGGCCGGCTACAAGGGCCTGATTCCTCCTTACATCGTGTTGACCGAACCGCAGGGGCGCTTCTCGGAAGCCGGGTTCATGGGCGCCCGCTACAAGCCCTTCGCCACGGGCGGCGACCCGGCGCAGAGCCGGTTTGCGGTCGAAGGCATCGTTTCCCCGAGCATCACCGATGAGCGGCAGCAGGATCGGCGCAACTTGTTGAACAAACTCGACACGCTGCAGCACGCCCTGCCCACCGACCCACAGATGGTGGCGTCGGAGCAGTGCGAGAAACAGGCCTACGACTTGATTCTCGGCGACGGCGGCAAGGTGTTCGACCTGTCGCAGGAGAAGGATGCCCTGCGCGAGCGCTACGGGCGCAACACGTTCGGGCAATCCTGCCTGGTGGCGCGGCGATTGGTGGAGCGCGGTGTCCCGTACATCACGATCAACTACAAAGGCGGCTGGGACACGCACAAGCAGAACTTCCAGCTCATGCGGCGGCGGGTGCCCGAGATGGACAAAGGCATGGCCGCGCTGCTGCAGGACCTTTCCGAGCACGGCCTGCTGGACAGCACGATCGTGTGGTGGAGCGGCGAGTTCGGGCGCACGCCGAGGGTGCAATGGGAAGCCCCGTGGAACGGCGGACGCAACCATCACGGAGAGGTGTTCTCGGCCATGGTGGCGGGCGGCGGGTTCAAGGGGGGCCGGGTGGTCGGCGCCTCGGATGCGAAGGGTGAAGCGGTGAAAGAGCGGCCCGTGTATCCGTGCGACCTGATCGGCAGCATGTACGAGCTGCTGGGCATTGACCCGGACGCCAAGCTGCCGCATCCGCAGGGACTGGCGATTCACGCGGTGCCTTCCGCGGCCGATGGCGTGAAGAGCGGTGGGCGGCTCAAGGAGATCGTCTAGGCTGTCGAGCAGCCAGCCAATTCAAACCACAGATGGACACAGATAGACACAGATGCGAGCGGCCAGAATCGCACGCTCGGGCGGCGAGGCCAGCTTCACCGGACGTTGAACGGGGCTCGGCGGCAGGCAAGTCAAGCTTTAGTGCATTACATCTGTGTTCATCTGTGTCCATCTGTGGTGTTCTTTCAGGACTTCGGCCTTCGGCCTCCGGGCTTCGGGCTTCACCGCTAGCCCCTTTGGCTGCTCTCGTATTGGTGTGCGGCGTTTTCCCGTCGGCGGCCCAGCTTCCCACGCCGCACATCGGCTACGTCTATCCGGCAGGCGGACGGCAGGACACGACGTTCGAGGTCGTAGTAGGCGGGCAGTTCCTGGACGGGGTGACGAATGCGTTTGTCTCGGGCAGCGGCATACGGGTGGCGGTGGTGGGCTTTAACAAGCCGCTCACGCCGCAGCAGGCGAATAAGCTGCGGGAGACGCTGCAGGAGCTGCAGAAGAGACGGCAGGAGGCAAACCTGGGCGTTCGCCGGCGCGGCGGCTCCTCGGGCTCCTCGACCAATGCCACCTGGACGTTCGCCGACCAGCAGCAGCTCATGGAGATCCGCCAGAAGCTCTTTTCGTTCCAGCGGCGGCCGGCCAACCCTGCCATTGCGGAGACGGCCACGCTGCAGGTTACGGTCAGCACCAACGCCGACCCCGGCGAGCACGAGATCCGGCTGGGGACGCAATTCGGCTTGTCGAACCCGATGCTGTTCTGCGTGGGCGGGTTGCCTGAGTTCAATAAGAAGAATCCCCGGCTGAACGAAGATCCTCCTCGTGTCCGGCAGGCGCGCAACAACCCCAACGAGCAGAAGGCCACGGCGCCGACCGAGACCAGCATCACCATTCCGGCGGTCGTCAACGGCCAGGTCCTGCAAGGGGGCGTGGACCGCTACCGGTTCCAGGGCAAGCAAGGGCAGCATCTCGTGGTGGCGGTCGCCGCGCGCCAACTGATTCCGTACCTCGCGGACGCTGTGCCCGGCTGGTTCCAGGCCGCGCTGGCGCTCTACGATGCCAAAGGCCACGAGCTGGCCTACGCCGACCATTTCCGTTACCAGCCCGACCCGGTCATTTACTGCGAGCTGCCGCACGACGGCGAATACGTCGCCGAGATCCGGGACTCGATCTACCGCGGGCGCGAGGATTTCGTGTATCGCATCGCCATCGGCGAGGTGCCATACATCACGAGCATTTTCCCGCTGGGCGGGCACGCGAACAGCACGACCACCGTGCAACTCGAAGGCTGGAACCTGCCGGCCAAGAGCTTCACGCGGGTCAACCAGGAGCCGGGCGTCTTTGCCTTGCTGGCCGGCGGCGGACGCCTCGGCGAGGCGTCCCTACCCGGCTGCTTCGCCAACAGCGTGCCCTTCGCCGTGGACACGTTGCCCGAGGTGCTGGAACAGGAGCCGAACAACACGACTGCCGCGGCGCAGGCGGTAAGGCTGCCGGTGATTATCAATGGCCGCATTGACAAGCCGGGCGACGCTGACGTCTTCCGGTTCGACGGGCACGCCGGGGATGAGGTGGTGGCCGAGGTCTATGCCCGCCGCCTCGATTCGCCGCTGGATTCCGTGCTGAAGCTGACGGACGACGCCGGCAACCAGCTCGCCTTCAACGATGACCATGAGGACAAGGGCGCCGGCCTGGACACGCATTACGCGGATTCGTGGTTGCGGGCCAAGCTGCCGGCGAGCGGGACCTACTACGTGCACATTAGCGATTCGCAGCGCCAGGGCGGGCCCGAATACGGCTATCGCCTGCGCATCAGCGCGCCGCGACCTGATTTCGCGCTGCGCGTGACGCCCTCGAGCATCAACGTGCGCGGCGGAGCCACGGTGCCCCTGACCGTGTACGCCCTGCGGCGTGACGGCTTTTCCGGCGAGATTGCGGTGGCGCTCAAGGATGCGCCGGACGGGTTCGCCCTGGCGGGCGCCAGCATACCGGCCGGGCAGGACCAGGTGCGCCTCACGTTGTCTGCGCCGCCCAGGGCAACGATTGCGCCGATCAAGCTGTCGCTCGAAGGCAAGGCAACCATCGCCGGGACGCCGGTCGTGCGCCCCGTGGTGCCCGCCGAGGACATGATGCAGGCTTTCGCTTATCGGCATCTCGTGCCGGCTCGTGAGCTGGAGGTGGCGGTGTCCGGACGCTTCATGGGCCGGGGCGGGCTGAGAATCCTGGGCTCGACGCCGGTGAAGATCCCGGCGGGAGGAATGGCGCATGTGCTGGTCGGCACGCCGAACGGCGCAATGGTCAACCGGTTCAAGCTGGAGCTGAGCGAGCCGCCCGAAGGCATCACCCTGGCCAAGGTTTCGCCTGCGGACGAAGGCGCCGAGCTTGAGTTGCACAGCGATGCCGCTAAGGCCAAGGCCGGCCTCAAAGGCAACCTGATCGTCAACATCATGCCCGGGGAAGGCTTCGCCGGGGCGCAAAAGGCCAAGAAGCAGAACAGCCAGCGCCGAAACGCGGTGGGCACCCTGCCCGCTATCCCCTTCGAAGTGGTGACCCCGTAGGGCTCGCGCGCCTCGCCCGGCCCTGGGTGGCATCCGGGGAGGGTCTCCTCCGCAGGTGAGGTTAGAGGTCAAACGGAGGATCGCAAATTGACCCCCCAGTTCGCACGCTCTATCCTCCACGGCCACCTTCCGGCAGCGGCAACGGCCAGGGGGTGACGGCGATGATCTCGCGGACGAAGACTGGAACGGCAGCCGCCAAACGATGGCTGACCCACCCGGTGTGCCTGGGCGTGCTGCTCGCCGCGGCGGTGCTGGGCGTGTTCTGGCCGGCGGTAGGGTGCAAATTCATCAATCTCGACGACCCCCTTTACGTCTGTGCAAATCCCCACGTTCAGGGCGGCTTGAGCCTGGCCGGGCTGGTCTGGGCCTTCACCGCCGACCACGCAACCAACTGGCACCCGCTGACGTGGTTGTCGCACCAACTCGATTGCCAGGTCTACGGCCTAACGCCGGCCGGCCATCATCTTACCAGCGTCCTGCTGCACGCGGCCAATGCTGTCCTGCTATACATCGTGCTCCGCTCGAGTCTCAGGTCGCGAGGCTCCGGTCTCAAGGCGCCCGATCCGACGTGGGCCTGCTTCCTGGTCGCGGCCCTCTTCGCGCTGCATCCGCTGCGGGCGGAGTCGGTAGCCTGGGTCTCGGAGCGCAAAGACGTGCTGAGCGGGTTGTTCTTCATGCTGACGCTTTGGGCGTATGTTCGGAGTGCGGAGTGGGGGATTCGGGAACATCCAACATCCAATGGGCACGCACCACGCAAGACGCTTCACGCTGCACGCTTCGCGTTCTACATCCTCTCGCTGCTGTTCTTCGCCCTAGGCCTGATGAGCAAGCCGATGCTCGTGACCGTGCCTTTCCTGCTGCTGCTCCTGGATTACTGGCCGCTCGGGCGCTTCGCCAGTCTCGAGTCTAAAGCCTTGAGTCTCGGGTCCTCGGAAGATGCGCCTCGTTCCACGCACCACGCACCACGCACTACGCTTCGTAAATCGTATATCGTATATCGTATATTCCTGGAGAAGCTTCCTTTCTTCGCGCTGAGCCTGGCGTCGTGCATTGTGACACTGCGCGTCCAGGCGGCCGGAGGAGCCGTGGAGTCGCTGGCCGGCGCGCCCCTGGCCGGCAGGCTGGCGAATGCGGTCGCCGCACTGGCAGCCTACTTGAAACAGACCGTGTGGCCGAGCGGCCTGGCCGTGTTCTACCCGCTTGTGCCGATCCCCGCCTGGCAGCTTTGCCTGCCGCTCCTGGTATTGATCGGCTTGACCGCGCTCTGCATTTGGCAATGGCAGGCGCGGCCCTGGCTGCTCGTCGGCTGGGCCTGGTTTTGCATCATGCTGCTGCCGGTGATTGGCCTCGTCCAAGTAGGCTGGCAGGCCCGGGCAGACCGCTACACTTACCTGCCGTCCATCGGGCTGTTTCTCATGGTGGTATGCGGCGTCGGAAGTCTCGGGTCGCAGGGCTCAAGACTCCAGACTTTAGGCTCAAGACTCGGGACTGGGTTTGCCCTCGCGGTCCTTGTGGCCTGCGCGGCAACGACCCTCCTCCAGTTGCGCTATTGGCAGGACAGCGAACGGCTGTTTCGTCATGCGCTCGCCGTGACACGCGACAACTGGCTGGCGCACAATAACCTGGCCACCGACCTGGCGGAACAGGGGGACCTGAAGGGGGCGGCTGAGCACTTCCGTGCGGCCCTGCAGATTAAGCCGGGCTATGACGACGCGTGCAGCAATCTGGGGCGGCTGTTGGCGCTGCAAGGGAACCCGGAGGAAGGCCGGGCGCTGCTCGAGGGTCTGGTCGGGCGCAGTCCCCGTCACCCGGGCGCGCACAGGAATCTCGGTAGCGTGTACTTGGCCGAAGGCCGCGCCGCGGAGGGCGTTGCCGAGTACACCCTGGCCCGGCAGTTGCAGCCGGAGGACGAGACCACCCCGGCGGACCTGGCGGCTTCGCTGGCCGGGCCAGCCGCCGCGCGCCTGGCGCTGCCGGAGTTGCGCGAGGCACTCCACCTCCTGCCCACTGCCGCGCTGCGCGCGCAAGTTGCCGGGAAATGCGCGGAGCAAGGAAACTACCCGGCGGCGATCGAAGCCTGGAGCGCGGCACTCGTCCTGCAGCCGCACTCCCCGGACCTCCTCAACAACCTGGCCTGGCTGCTGGCGACCTGCCCTGATCAGGCGCTTCGCAACGGCGCCGAGGCGGTGCGGCTTGCTGAGCAGGCCTGTGAACTCACCGGAAGATCCCGCACGCTGATGCTTGGCACTCTAGCCGCCGCCTACGCCGAAGCGGGGAAGTTCGCGGATGCGGTTTCCACCGCGCAAAAGGCATGCGCCCGGGCGACCGCCGCCGGCGACAAAGCGCTCGCCGCCCGGAACGCGCAATTACTTGAACTGTACCGCTCCGGCCACCCCTATCACGAACCGCCGCCGGCGCGCCGGGAGTGAGCCAGGGCCTCATTACTGAATTCTCACCTTATCGACGAGGAGAAGGTGTCCAGCACGTGCGCGGGCATGACGCCGAGCGCGAGAATGCCGCCAATCAATAGCACGCAGAGAGCGCGGGTGGGCCAGTCGAGGCGGATGGGCGGGCGGTCGCCCGGATCGCGGAACACGGCCTCACGGACGACCGAGAGGTAGTAGTAAACGGCGATGGCGGCGTTGACCATGGCGATGATGACCAGGTAGAGGTGGCCTTTCTCCAGGGCCGCCGAGAGCAGGCTGAACTTGCCCATGAAGCCCACGAACGGAGGAATCCCAGCCAGGGCAAACACGCCCACTACCAGCGTCAGCGCCAGCAGGGGCGAGCGGCGGTGCAGGCCCGCCAGTTCGTCAATGGAGACGTTGGTTCCATCGCGCGAGACCTTGCAGATGACGACAAAGCAGGCCAGCACCATCAGCAGGTAGCCGACGATATAATACAGCGCTGCGGCATAGCCCAGCGTGTCCAGCGCCACGAAGCCGATCAAGGCGTAGCCGGCGTGCGCGATGCCGGAGAAGCCCAGCAGCCTCTTGAAGTCTTTCTGGATGAGCGCGATCAGGTTGCCGTAGAACATCGAGGCAGCAGCCAGGATGGCCAGCATCGCGGCGACCAGGTGGTTGTCCGGTCCGGCCAACGAGACGAACCGCACCAGCACCGCCACGGCGCCGATCTTCGGCAGGGAGGCCACCATGCCGGCCGTCTCATTTGAAGAGCCCTGATACACGTCCGGCGTCCAGAAGTGGAATGGGAAGACGGCGAGCTTGTAGTAAAGGCCGCAGAACGTTAGCGCCAGCCCGGCGATGGCGAGCGGGGAATGGATCTGCGGCTGCAGCTTCTCCCATATCAGGGACAGCGAAGTCGTGCCCGTCAGCCCGAACAGGTAACTCATGCCGAAGAACATCAGGCCATTGGCGGCGACGCCAAACATGATGTACTTGATGGCGGACTCCATCTGGCTTTTCTGCCCTTCGCGTTCGCGCCGCATGGCCACCAGGAAATAGAGCGGGAAGGATGACACCTCCAAGGCAATCACGAGCGTGATGATGTCCACGCAGCTCACGAGCAGGGTCAAGCCGATCACGCTGATCGTGAGGAACAGGAAGTATTCGGGCTTAATGTCGTCGCGGATGTCTTGGAGATTCCCGCTCAGCAGCAGCACAAGCGCGAAGCCGCCCGCAAAGATGAGCTTGAGCACCTGGGAGAACTGGTCCACGCGGTAAGCGCCGCTGAAAAGCGTGGCGTTGGCGCCCGAAGCGGCGAGGCAGGCGATGATCGTGGCAACCCCGGTGAGCAGCGCCACGGTCCGGGCCTGCGCCACACGCCCCTCGCCCAGGGTGACAATGAAAAGCACCAGCCCTCCGGCCAGCAGGACCAGTTCGGGCAGGAAGGCCAGGAGAGAGCAGGACGTCATGGGTAATTGGGCGAGGTGCTCCTGGCCAAATCCGCAGACCGAAATCCGAAGGCCGAAGGAAGGCCGAACTCCGAAGACCCAGGCCGGCGGTCCGCCCCGCGCTTGCTACTATAGGCTACCGGCGACGGGTTATCGGCTATGGGCGATTGGCGATTGGCTATTACCTGAGCAGGGCTGCTGTGCTGCATGGCCACCGCCGAGGCGGGCTGGGCTTGCTGAATCACGTTCTGCACGCTCTTCTCCATCACGCGCGTGAACGGCTCGGGATGGAGACCGATCCAGAACACGAATACCAGCAGCGGGGCCAGCGTGAGCACCTCTCGAAAGCCGAGGTCCTGCAGGCCGGGGTGGTCCGGGTTCTGCGTGCCACCGTAGGCGACCTTCTGCAGCATTCGCAGCATGTAGGCGGCAGCCAGCACCACTCCGGGCACGACGCAGATCATCATGGTCTTGGAGACTGCGAACCCGCCGCTCATGACCAGGAACTCGCCGATGAAGCTGTTGGTGCCGGGGAACGCGAGCGAGGACAGCGCGAATACGCCGGCGAAGAGGCTGAAGATCGGCATGAGCTTGCCAATCCCCGCCGTCTCGCCCAGGTCGCGCGTATGCAGTCGCTCGTAGATAATGCCGACGACGATGAACAGCGCCCCCGTC
>DATKNZ010000399.1:0-9713 GCA_035541055.1 Candidatus Acidiferrum sp.
ACCACCCGCAGCCCGCGCTTCTTGGCCTCAGGCAGGTAGCGGCGCAGGTAATCCTCGTTGGTCTTGCCAGCGGCGCTGGTGATGAAGCAGAAGCCCTGGTCGTCCATGCCCGCGCGCCGGCTCATGATGGTCAACCGCTCCGCATTAAAGCCGAGCGCGGCCTTGCGCGCGGCCATTGCCGCGGGGTCGAACTTGTCGGGGCCGGCATAGCCCGTGGAGACACTGACGACCCGCGAGATGTCCTGCTCCCACCAATGCGCCGGCGCCGTCCGGCTGCTCGCAGGCAGCAGCGCCACGGCGACCAGCCCGGCGCGGGCCAGCCTTCCGACAAGGACTTGTCGTCTTCCTGTAATCATCGTTCTGTTCGATACGGCCCGGGCCGCGCGGCGCGTTCCGCAGGCAGCCTTCAGGGCGTTAACCTACTTTGCGATGTCGCTCTCGGCCAGAGAGATCCCGCTGCGGAAGCGACCTTGCGGGAGCGATGGAGGTGTAGCATGGTGAACGCTGAACCTGCTCATACACCGAAGGAACTGATGGGGCTCAATCTATGCATTACCGGCAGGTTCGCGCGTGGCCGCTGCTCCGCGTAGGGGCCGTTCTCGCGACACAAACGGCTACCGTCGCGCTGTACGCTCAGGAGACGAACAGCGTGGAGCTGATTAAGCAACTTCAGCGGCGGATCGAGCAACTGGAGCAGAAGGTGACGCGTTTGGAGCAGGGCCGACCATCCGCGGAAGCGACCAATTCCGGCGCGACTACGCAGCGCCTCGAAGCGCTGGACCAGAAGGTGCAAATGCTTGAGCAGGACAGGCAGGCGGAGCAGGAGGATAAGCAGGCCCGGGCGGAGATGGCCCCTCTGCTGAGCATCGGCGAAGACGGTTTTACACTGTCCTCGGCGGATAAAGACTTCGTGCTGCGCCTGGGAGGAGTGCTGCAACTGGACACTCGCACTTACTTTGGCAACCTGGCGACCGACGGCGCAGGCGGATTCGTGCTGCGCCGGGCGCGCATGTACTACCAGGGCACCGTCTTCCGGGACTTTGACTTCCTGTTCGTGCCGGACTTCGCACCTACGACCGGCCCGACCATCTTTGACGCCTTTCTCAATTACCACTACAGCCCCGCCTTGCAGGTGCTGGCGGGCAAGTTCAAGGTCCCCGTTGGGTTGGAGCAGTTGGTGCAGGACCGCAACATCCTGTTCAACGAGCGCTCGCTGGCGACCGACCTGGTGCCCAACCGTGACGTGGGGGTGGAGTTGCATGGCGACCTGTTCGGCGGCCGCTTGAGCTACGCCGCCGGCGTGTTCAACGGGACGGTGGACGGCGGGAACTCGCCGAATGTGGACTTCGCGGACGACCTCGCCTTCGCCGGGCGTCTCTTCGTCATGCCGTTCGTGGGCTGCCCCGTCACCGCCTTGCAGAAGCTGGGCTTTGGCCTGAGCGGCAGCTATGAGAGCATGGCGTTCCCCAACACTGAGGCGCTTCCCTCCAACACAGGTGGCACGCTGCCGGGCTACTTCACCGACGGGCAGGAACAGTTCTTCGCCTATAACCCGAGAAGCAACGCCGTCGTCGTGGCATCGGGCCAGCACTCCAGGCTCTCGCCCCAGGCCTACTACTATATCGGGCCGTTTGGCGTCATGGGCGAATATGTGATCTCCGACCAGGAAGTCGCGCGGACAGTTGTGGGGCCCTTTTCCTCGGCCCATCTCTGGAACACCGGGTGGGACGTGACCGCCTCGGTGTTCCTGACCGGAGAAGATGCGGCTTACAACCACGAGGTGACGCCGTTAAGGCCCTTCGATCCGGCGAGCGGCACCTGGGGCGCCTTGCAGCTCGTGGGCCGATTTATGGTGCTCGATGTGGACCCTGCCGCGTTCCCGCTGTACTCGGACCCGCTGACCTCCGCGCGCTCCGCTTCGGCGTGGTCAGTAGGCATCAACTGGTACCTGAACCGGAACATCGAGTGGAAGACGAGCTTCTCGCACACCTGGTTCGACGGAGGCGGCGGGCCGGGCACCACGGCCCCCGCCACGGTCACGCGCAAGAGCGAGAACGTCCTGTTCACGCGCCTGCAAATCGCTTTCTAAATCGCCACTACTTTCCCGCGCGATCCAGCGCCGCCACTACCATCCCCGGCGTCAGCGCCTGCGGCAGCACGATGGGCGGCTCCTGGGCGTTCCTCGGGTAAACCAGCACCAGCGGCACGCCCGCCTGCCCGAAGCGGTTCAACTCCTCCGTGATGTTGTCCGGGAACCCGGTGTAATCGCCCAGCAGCGCCACGGCGTTGAGCTGCCGCAGCTTGTCCCGCACCGAGGCGCTCTCCAGCGCGGGCTTCACGATGGTGTTGCAGGTCAGGCACCACCTCGCCGTGAAATCCACCAGGACGGGGCGGCCTTCGTTGCGCGCCTGGGCGAGGGCCGCCGGCGACCATGGCTCCCAAGCCACGCCGTTCGCCTCCCGGGTCGGGGTGCTACCTGGCGCGCTCTCCGTCAGGGGGCGCCGCCACTGCAGATGGCCTTCCAGGGCGAAAGTGTAGGCGGCGAGCAGCACGGCCAGGATCGCCGCCAGGGCCAGTACCGGGCGTGTGTGATGGCGTTGAATGAACTCGCCATAAATCCACGCGGCCACGGCTACCATCACCAGGAACAGGGCGAGCCACCAGGAGCGGTCGCCGTAATGGATCGTCACCAGGCTGAACAGCCAGACCGCCGCCGCCAGCATCGGGAAGCCCATCGCCACCTTGAAGCGCTCCATCCACGGCCCGGGCTTGGGCACGAACTTCAGCCAGGCCGGTTGCCAGCTCAGCACGACGTAGGGAAAGGCCAGCCCCACTCCCAGCATGAGAAAGGTCAGGATGGTAAGCGCCGCCGTCTGGCCGGGCGCCAAAGCAAACCCGGCGGCAGCCGCGAGGAACGGCGCCGTGCAGGAGGTCGCCAGCACCGTGGCAAGCAGCCCGTTGAAGAATGCTCCGGCCGCTCCTTCCCGCGACGACGCGCTGGCCGCCGCGCCCATCGCCCGCCCGCCCAGGTATACCTCGAATACGCCGAATAGGTTCAGCGCGATGAGCGTGACCACTGTCGTCATGACCACCAGGAAGTAAGGGCTGTTAAACTGTATTCCCCATCCGACCCGGTGGCCCGCCGACTGAAGACCGACGAACAGCAGCGCCAGCGCGAGGAACGACACCAACACGCCAAGGCCGTAGATCAACCCCAGCCGGCGCGTCTGGCGAGGATCATTCTTGGCCTGGTTCACAAAGCCGAGAATTTTGAGGGCGATGACAGGCAGCACGCACGGCATCAGGTTCAGGATCAGGCCGCCAATGAAGGCGTAAACCAGCGCCTTCCAGAGCGGCGGAATGGGGAACCTCGGCGCGGGCAAATTCGCCGAAGCGGCTACAGCCGCCGTGGGCGGAGCGTTGGGCTCTACCGCGAGGCTGGCCTCGAATGCCTGGCGCTGGACACCGGATTGCTGCACCAGCAACCCGCTGATTCGCTCCGGCCATGCACTGCCCGACGTCTTAACCTGCACGCGCAGGCGGACCTTGCCCGCATCGGCGGGCAGCCTCGTCGTAGCCCCCTGGACTTCGTAGTGCTCGCTCGCATCGGGGTAGAAGTCCGCCTCGCTGACGGCTACGGGCGAATTCCACTCCAGCACCAGCGGGCGCAGATCTCCCTTCGCTGGCCCCTCCCACCCGGCGCGAGCGGAGAGCCCGGTGCTGCTTTGAGGGAGCTTCTTCTCCCACGCGGCAATTAGCGCGGCATCCTTGGAGGGCTGGGTCTCCGGACCGACGGTCAGGGCGGCCTGCACCTCCGCTTTGCCGGGAACACACGCCACGTTACACTCCAGCCAGCCAACGTCAGCCTTCAATTCGAGCGGGCCGGGGCGCACGTCCGCCGCGAGCTTCAGCGGCACGAGCAGAACGACTTCATCCTTATAAATGTAAGTGGTCAGGTCCTCGTCCGGCAGTTTCTCGGGCACCGGCCATTGGATTGCCCCAGCGCTGACGCCTGGGGGCAACTGCCAGTTCACCGTCGTCGGCATGCCCGCAGCGCCCGGGTTGCGCCAATACGTATGCCAGTTCGCGTCCATGCGCAGCCGCACGCCCGCCATGACCGCATCGCCCGGGCGCGCGGTTTGCGCGGCCAGGACCAGGCCCGCCTGCGTGTGCGCCGCGCGGGCCGGGAAACCCCCTGCGCCGGCCCAGGCGGCGATGAGCAGAGTCAGGAACCTTCGCACGGGGTTAAGATGCCCCAAACCGCTGGAACATAGAAATGTTTTCGCGGGCGTAACTAATTCAAGCAGCAGTGTAAGCCTCCGGCTTGCGCCTCTCTCGGCTACCCCTCTGGGTTGCCGCATCCAATGCGCCGCCCGAACAATCGAGAGGATGGTCGGGACAATCGCAACCCGGAGGCTTGCTCTGCTTCAATAGTTACTTACCGGCGAAGCGAGCCAGGGCGGTTCCACAACGGCTCGGTCACCCTCAGAATTGACAGGCGCCCCCCTGCCGTTATCCTGTATCGCGCCTGGTTGCGGGTGTAGCTCAATGGTAGAGCTCCAGCCTTCCAAGCTGGTCACGTGGGTTCGATTCCCATCACCCGCTCCAATCCCCACTCCAACCAATAGAATTAATGGTTTTGTGGCGTCCCAGGAGCTTCAAGCGTTCCGAACTCATAACATTCTCATAACACCGGAACGGGAACGAGTGGTCGTGGTGCTCGTGGCGGAGGGCAAGACGCTGCGTCAGGTGGCACGGCACCTGGGCGTGAGCGATTCCAGCATGCAGACGAGCAAGCGGCGGTTGGGGGTGAAGATCCTCGAGTTCATGGGTGCGGACATCATGGCTGAGGTCCGGCGCCGGCCGCAGTGGTGGAACAGCCTGGAGGCGACCCGGGAAAAGCAGGCTTGCCGGGTGCAACGGCTGGCGGCGTAGGGGATCAGAAAGGGGGACTGCCGTCGGGGCGGGCTCTCTTTTTTATGTATCGGGTCTGGTTTGACACGAAGTCTCGCTGGTTCAGCCGCGTTGCAAAAGTGGATTTCAAGTAGCCCAACCAACTCTAGACCGTCAGCGGTTTGGCACAGCTTGCTTCCGAACACGCCGGCCGCCGCCCGGCAGATCGTTTCTCACGCTGGCTCACCGAAGCCGACGTTCGCCAGGTCGTGCTCACAACCATAATCTCTGGCGCCGTCCATAGATAGCTGCACCACTCCCATCAGCCGCCGCGCATTCTCGATTTAACAGCAATTCGATGCTTGACTTCATTTCATTATTCTGCCAGACGTCTGGGGCGTGATGCACCTAGCCAGGACGTGGCAACCTGTAGGCGTGGCGAGGCTGCTCAGTTTAGGAGCCTTCACGTTGTGTGCCATCCCGGGCGCGCTCGCACAATCCCAAGGCACTGTTGAACCCGCAGTACTGGTGAGCATTGAAGGGCGTGTGGATATTGAGTCCGCCGGCACGACGAACTGGCTGTTCGCCAGGACCAACACGGTCCTTCATGCGGGTGACCGCGTTCGCACCGACAGGAACAGCCGGGCGCTCATCCAATCCTCGCGGCTGGGTTGCCTGCGAGTGCGTGAATCAAGCGAGCTGACCATCGGGCTGCCCAGGCCAAACAGCACTCGGCCGGTGATGGAGCTGATCAGGGGCTTCTTCTACTTCTTCAATCGCGACAAGGCCATTGACGTGGACCTCCTCAACCGCCTGGCATCGGCAACAACTCGCGGCACGGAGTTTATGGTAGCCGTGACCCAACCGGACCGCATGGAAGTCTCGGTGCTGGACGGCGAGGTGGATTTGCGGAACGGAACCGGCACTGTGACCTTGTCGAGCGGTGATCGCGGCCTTGTTGCTCCAGGCCAGGCGCCAAGCCGCTCTGCGAAAATCGAGGCGCACAACGTCATCCAATGGTGTTTGTATTATCCGGCTGTGCTGGACGCGGACGAGCTGGGGCTGAGCGATGCAGAGAAGGAGACGCTGAGGGAATCCTTAGCCGCCTATCGTGCCGGCGACCTGCTGGGCGCCCTGCGTGCTCTCCCGGAAAGCCGCCCCGCCGATTCTGGTTCTGTGAGGCTCTATTCCGCCGCCTTGCTGCTCAGCGTAGGCGAGGCGGACAAGACGCTCGAGGCCGCCGAGGCTATCCGCGGCGAATCGGCGCTCCGAGAGTCCCTGCGCCAGCTCGTGGCCGCCACACAGTTCCGCACTTACGAACGCAAAACCCCGCCCGAACTCGCCAGTGAATGGATGGCGGAATCCTACTACCGCCAATCGCGCGCGAGCGTGGAGCCGAAGATGCTCGAACAAGCCTTGCACGCCGCTCATGCGGCGGCCGATAAGGCCCCCGGCAACGGCCTTGCCTGGGCCCGGGTGGCCGAATTGGAATTCAGCTTCGGGCGTAACGCCACGGCCCTCGCGGCCCTGGACAAAGGCCTGAAGTTCGGCCCCGGCAACGCGCAGGCGCTCGCCTTGCAGGGCTTCATCCTGAGCGCGCAGAACAGGATTTCGCAGGCCCGCAAAGCCTTCGAGCGCGCCATTGCCGCCGACAGCGGCCTGGCTAACGGCTGGTTTGGGCGCGGCCTGTGCCTGATCAAGCAGGGTCACGCCGCCGAAGGCCGCGCCGACCTGTTGACAGCCGCCGCGCTCGAACCCCAGCGCGCCCTGCTGCGCAGCTACCTGGGCAAGGCATTCGTCGATGCGGGTGACCCGCAGCGTGCGGCCAAAGAGCTGGAACTGGCGAAGGATCTGGACCCCAAAGACCCAACCGTCTGGCTCTACCTGGCCCTTTTCAAGCAGCAGCAGAACCGTATTAACGAGGCGATCTCTGATCTCGAGACTTCGGAGGAGCTGAACGACAACCGCAGCCTGTTCCGCTCCCGTCAACTGCTGGAGGAAGACCGGGCAGTCCGAAGCGCCAATCTGGCCTCGATTTATCGCGACGCGGGTATGGAGGACGTCAGCGTTCGCGAGGCCTCTCGCGCCGTCACCTATGATTACCTCAGCGACGCGGCGCACTTGTTCATGTCCGACAGCTTCAACCAGCAGCGCGACCCTACGCGTTTCAACCTGCGCTACGAGACGGTCTGGTTCAATGAACTGCTGCTGGCCAACCTCCTGGCCCCGGTCGGCGCCGGGCGGCTTTCCCTCCATGTCTCCCAACAGGAATACGCCCGCTTCTTCGATGCCGACGGATTAGGCGTGGCCAACTCCACCGTGGCTCGCTCGGACAACAAATCCATAACGGAACTCGCCTCCCAGTACGGCACGTTCGGCGGCACCAGTTACTCGTTGGACCTGGATTACCAGTACGCCGATGGCGTCCGCCCGAATAACGAGCTCAATAGCACGGAATGGTACACCACCGTGAAGCAGCAGATCACGCCGGAGGACACGGCGCTGATGCTCATCAAGTACGAGAACTACCACTCGGGCGACAATTTTCAGTACTACAACCCGACTAACGCCCGGCCTTACTACCAGTTCAATGAATACCAGTCGCCCATCGTCGTCGGGGGCTGGCATCACGAATGGTCGCCCGGCGTGCACACCCTCATATTCGGTGGCCGCCTGGAGAATGAGCAGCAATTTAGCGACAAGAGCGCGCCCCAGTTGCTGTTGGTGGAGAACGCCAAAGGAAACATCTATGCGAGCGACTCCGAGCCGTTCAACGTCGCGTACGAGAACAACCTCAAAATCTACACTGCTGAGCTGCAGCAGATTTTCGCCTGGGACCGTATCACGCTGTCACTGGGTGCGCGGTTTCAATCAGGCACCTTCGACACCACGGCCAGCATGATGATTGCCAACACGAATCTGACTATCGGCAAGCACCCCCTGTTTATCGGCCCCGATAACACCACCTCTACTGACCCCATGCAGCGGGCCACCGGGTACAGTTATCTGACCATCGAGCCGGTGGATCGGCTATGGCTGATCGGCGGCCTGGCCTATGACGAGCTGTGCTATCCGCTCAACTTCCGCAACCCGCCGATAATCTCCGGGACCGATAATAAATCCCAGCTCGGCCCCAAGGGGGCGGCGGTCTGGCAACCGATACCCGAAGTCACGTTGCGCGGCGTTTATGCGGAATCCCTTGGCGGCATCAGCCTAGATGAGAGCTATCGCCTCGAACCCACTCAGTTGGCGGGCTTCCCCCAGGTCTTCCGCAGCCTGATCTCAGAGTCCATTGTAGGGTCGGTCGCTGCCCCCGAGTACGACATCGGCGGTGTGGCCCTCGACCTTAAGTTTCCCACACGAACCTACGCTGGAATCCAATTCCAGCACCTGGATACGCAAGTTGGGCGGGACATCGGCGATTTCCTGCTCGTTAACGGCAAAGCGCCTTACGTTACCAGCTCCACGCGCGAGAACCTCGACTACTACGAGAACACCCTCTACGGGAGCGTCAACCAGCTCATCGGCAAGATGTTCGCCGTCGGAGTCGGCTACGGGTTCACCCATGCTCACCTGCACGACCAGCTCCCGAACGTGCCGGTGAAGGCGCTCGCCTCCGCCGACCAGAGCGTCGGGGCCGATCTGCAGGTGCTCAATGGTTATATCCGCTTCAATCACCCCTCGGGGTTCTTCGCGGTAGCCGATGCCTACTGGTATCATCAAAACAACTATGGCTACACGCCCGCCTTGCCCGGCGACAACTTCCCCCAGCTCAACTTCTATGTGGGCTACTACTTCTATCGTCGCCACGGGCAGATCACGCTCGGTATCCTCGACGCCAACGACAGGAACTACCACCTCAACCCGCTCAACTACTACGCCGAACTGCCGCGCAAAATCACCTTCACCGCCGGCCTCAACTTCGTGTTCTAAAGCCCCGGGCGGCTCGCTCCACTTTAGCCCTTAGCCTTTAGCCTTGCTTATCTCGCCGCCTGCTGCACGAACTGCTGCAGCCGCTGCTGTAGCTTCTGCAACGGGCCCTGGAGATTGGCGAACCGCGGATCGGCGAGCCAATCCTGCGCGGCCTGCAGCGAGGCCGCGTCGCGGCTGACCAGCGAGGCATGGTCGGGCGTTGGCGTCGGCGTCAGCAGGTTCTGGGAGATCATGTAATTGGCGTTGGGGAATGTGCCTGCAAACTGCGCCAGCTCGGCTCCGCTTCGTGCGGGGTCGAGCAGGTAACTCTCCAATAACTGGCGTTGCTGCGGATCGCGCACGTCGGCCCGGGCGAAGTAGTCGGCCCGGGTTGCCTCCCGACCCTGCATCAGTTGCGGCGACGCCTCCAGAGCGGCCATCATAGCGGCCGGATCATTGATCACCAACCGGTCCAGCGCCAGATAAGCCGCATGCGCCACGGCGGGATTGTCCTGCTGCCGGACGAGGTCTCCCAAGGCAGGCGCGAGATTTGTGCCCCCTAAATAGACCGCCGCGTCAAAGGCCTCCAGGTAGCCCACGGACGGGTCTTGCTGCCAGGGTCCGTAGCCCAGCAGCTCGGCCGTCTTGGCCTCCAGCAGGGCGCGACCCTCCGCGCTCGGGTCACCGTTCGCCAGGTTGCGCAGTGCCAGCGCCCATTCGTCGGGCGAATCCTTCTGGCTGAGAATCGTGCGCGCGTAGGCTGCCGACGCCGCCGGGTCCGCCTGCCCCAGGTAATCCAGCAGGAACGTGCGCAGCGTCGGAGCCGAAGCCAGGGCGCCTTTGCCGGCCAACTTGAATCCCAGCCCCGTCGGCGTGTCTGCCTTCGAATCGAGAAACCTCCGTATGGC
>DATKNZ010000400.1:0-6651 GCA_035541055.1 Candidatus Acidiferrum sp.
CCTGAAGAAGGCGCTGGACGCGGCGCAGTCCGAGGCCGGCAAGCTCAAGGACGAATACATCAGCACCGAGCACCTGCTGCTGGGATTGCTGGATGAGGCCAGCCCTTCGCTGAAGAAGATTCTGCAGGCGCAGGGCCTGAAGCGCGACGCCGTGCTGCGCGCCCTGGCGGACCTGCGCGGGAACCAGCGCGTCACCGATGCCAGCCCCGAAGGCAAGTTCCAGGCCCTCGAGAAGTATGGGCGCGACCTGACCGCCCTGGCGCGGCAGGGGAAGATTGACCCCGTCATTGGCCGCGATGACGAAATCCGCCGCGTCATGCAAGTCCTCACGCGCCGCACCAAGAACAACCCGGTGCTCATTGGCGAGCCCGGCGTGGGCAAGACCGCCATCGCCGAGGGCCTGGCCCGGCGCATCATCAGCGGCGACGTGCCCGAGACCCTGAAGAACAAGCGCCTCGTGGCCATGGACCTGAGCGCCATGATTGCCGGCGCCAAGTACCGCGGCGAATTCGAGGACCGGCTCAAAGCCTTCCTCAAAGAGATCGTCTCCAGCGAGGGCAAGATCATTCTGTTCATAGACGAGCTGCACACGCTGGTCGGCGCCGGGGCGGCGGAGGGGGCCACGGACGCCGCGAACATCATGAAACCGCAGCTCGCCCGCGGGGAACTCCGCGCCATCGGGGCCACCACGCTGGACGAGTATCGCAAGCACATCGAGAAAGACCCTGCCTTGGAACGGCGCTTCCAGCCGGTGTATGTGTCTGAGCCAAGCGTCGAGGCGACCATCGCCATCCTGCGCGGCCTTAAGGAACGCTACGAAGTGCACCACGGTGTGCGCATACAGGACTCCGCGCTCGTCGCCGCAGCTACGCTCTCCCACCGCTACATTGCGGACCGCTTCCTGCCGGACAAGGCCATTGACCTCATTGACGAGGCCGCTTCCCGCCTGCGCATGGAGCTCGATTCCATGCCTACCGAGATTGACCAGTTGGACCGCCAGATCCAGCAGTTGGAGATTGAGCAGAGCGCGTTGAAGAAGGAGAAGGACGAGGCCTCACGCGAGCGGCTCAAGAAGCTGGAGAAAGACCTCGCCAACCTGAAGGAGCAGTCGAAGCAGCTCAAGGCGCAGTGGCAGAACGAGAAGGCCGCCATCAATGCCGTCAGCATCGTCAACAGCCAAATCGAGCAGGCCAAGCTGGAGCTGGAGCAGGCGCAGCGGCGCAACGACCTGAACCTCGCCGCCCAAATCCAATACGGCCGCCTGCCCGAACTCCAGAAGAAGCTCGCCGGCGCCGAGAAGGCCACGCGCGAGAAGCCCGCCAGCCGTCGCCTGCTCAACCAGGAGGTCACCGACGAGGACATCGCCAAAGTCGTGGCCTCGTGGACGGGCATTCCGGTGTCCCGGATGCTGGAGGGTGAGCGCGAGAAGCTGGTGAAAATGGAAGACCGGCTCGAGCAGCGCGTCGTCGGCCAGAAGGAGGCCATCAAGGCCGTAGCCAATGCCGTCCGCCGCTCCCGCAGCGGCTTGCAGGAACCCAACCGCCCCATCGGCTCGTTTATCTTTCTCGGACCCACCGGCGTGGGCAAGACCGAGACGGCGCGCGCGCTGGCCGAGTTCCTCTTTGACGACGAGAACGCCATGGTGCGCATTGACATGAGCGAATACATGGAGAAGCACACCGTCGCGCGGCTGATCGGCGCCCCGCCCGGCTACGTCGGTTACGAGGAAGGCGGCCAGCTCAGCGAGGCTGTGCGCCGGCGCCCCTATAGCGTGATCCTGTTCGACGAGATCGAGAAGGCCCACCACGACGTGTTCAACGTGCTCTTGCAGGTGCTGGATGACGGCCGGCTCACCGACGGCCAGGGGCGCACGGTGGACTTCCGCAATGCCATCATCATCATGACCAGCAACATCGGCTCGCCGGTGATCCAGGAGTTTTACGCCGGCGGCAAGGCTTCGGTGAAAGACGAAGCCGAGCTGGAGCGCGTGGTGAAGATGGAGTTGCGCGCGCACTTCCGACCCGAGTTCCTCAACCGCGTGGACGACATCATCATCTTCCACAACCTTGACGAGAGGCACATCGCGCGCATCGTGGACATCCAGCTCCAGCGGCTGGAGAAGCGCCTGGCCCAGCAGCAGCTCACGCTCGAGGTGGACCGCGGAGCGAAGCAGTTGATTGCCAAGGAAGGCTACGACCCGCAATTCGGTGCTCGCCCGCTGAAGCGCACGATTCAGGACCTGCTATTGGACCCGCTGGCGACCAAGCTGCTGGTGGGCGAGTTCAAGCCGGGCGACCGGATCAAGGCTGTCGCCCGCGATGGTGCGCTGGAGTTCGAGAAGAAGTAGCCGCGACCCTCAGTCCCCATTGGGGCTCACATTATCCCACCACAGGAATGTCTTGCCGCCTGGCCCGGGCCCTGAGCCTTGCCGGCTATAGGCGTTGAATTGCGTGGTTAGAACGAAATCAACATGCCCGTCGAAGGCCAAGGCGTTACCGCCATGCTTGCTGTGCAATAGGCCAATGCCCTCGTATCCGGGGTTAGGGTTGCTGTAAGGAGTGGATGGGTAATTCGAGCCATCGTTGTATTCAAAAGCGCCAGGTGTGCCTATGCCGCCGCCGTTCTCATTGGGCTCCCATATCAAATAGCACATCTGACTCCATACTTCGGTCATCTTCATGGGGGTGTTCCAGTATGTGTCAGAGAACGCGATCACTGCGCCGTCCATGACATAAGTGGAGAGCTTGTTGTTGCGCCCGCCGGAAGCCGTGGGCGTCGTGAACGTAGGGCTCTTAACATCCACCGGGCAGAGGTAGGCCTGGCCATTGGGCATGTATTTGTACCATAGCCCCGTCGAATTGGCCAACCCGGGGCTGTTCTTCCAATAAGCGACGTCATAAGGGTTGGGCACCGAGCCGCTGGGCGCGCCGGATGGCAGGCACGTGGGGTTCATGCAATAAAGCCAGCCCTGGGGCGCATTCGCTTTGTTGCCGCCGTCCCAGTTGGGATTGGCCAGGTGGTCCGCGTAATCATCCACATACATCCGGTTGGCCAAGCCCAACTGCTTCAAGTTGTTCACGCAACGGGTGCGCTGGGCTTTGGTTTTGGCATTGGCCAGGGCCGGCAAAAGCAGCGCCGCCAGGATGGCAATGATGGCGATGACGACCAGCAGTTCAATAAGAGTGAAAGCAACTTTACGGGCGACTGGCGTGGCTTCAGTGCGCATAATTCGTCAACAAGTCCTTTTTCCCACATAAACCGGCCAGTTGTCAAGCCCCTGCTGGTTCAGGATTTGACGCTGGGCCTGCTTTGCCGCACCCTTCCGCTCATGGCCAACACCTTCGGACACCTCTTCCGCGTCACCACGTGGGGCGAATCTCACGGGGGCGGCGTCGGCGTGGTCGTGGACGGCTGCCCACCCAGGCTGAGCCTGTCGGAGGCCGATATTCAGCCGGACCTGGACCGCCGCCGGCCCGGGCAGTCCGCCATCGTCTCGCCGCGCAAGGAGTCCGACACGGTGCAAATCATGTCCGGCACCTTCGAGGGCCAGACGCTCGGCACGCCTATCTCGATGTGGGTCAAGAACGAGGATGCCCGGCGCGAAGCCTACACGGAAATGGCTACCAAGTTCCGGCCTTCGCACGCCGACTACACGTACGATGCGAAGTTCGGCATTCGCGCCTGGCCTGGCGGCGGCCGCACCAGCGCCCGCGAGACCATCGGGCGCGTCGCTGCCGGGGCGATTGCCCGGAAGCTCCTGCGCGAACGTTACGCGGTGGAAGTCCTGGCCTACGTCAGCCAGGTCCAGCGCATCACGGCGGACATTGATCCGGAAACGGTGAGCGCCGGGGAGATCGAGTCCAACATAGTCCGCTGCCCCGACCCGGCCGCCGCCGCCCGCATGATCCGCCTCATCGAGAAAGTGCGCGCGGATGGCGACACGGTAGGCGGCATCGTGACGGGCGTTGCGCGCGGTGTGCCGCCCGGCTGGGGCGAGCCGGTGTTCGATCGCCTTGAAGCCGACCTCGCCAAAGCGATGCTCAGCCTGCCGGCCTCGAAGGGCTTTGACATAGGCTCCGGCTTCGGCGGCATCCTGCTCCGCGGCACGCAGCACAACGACCCGTTCCGGGCCAAGGACGGCAAGGTTTACACCACCTCGAATCGCTCCGGCGGCGTCCAGGGCGGCATCTCCAACGGCCAGACCATTTACTTCCGCGTCGCCTTCAAGCCGGTGGCCACCGTCATGCGGGAGCAGGACACGGTGGACGTCCATTACGAGAACACGACGCTGAAGGCGCGGGGGCGGCATGATCCTTGCGTGCTGCCGCGCGCGGTGCCGATTGTGGAAGCGATGACGGCGCTGGTGCTTGTGGACCACGCCCTACGGCACAAGGCCCAGTGCCAGTAAGGGGCCCAGGTCTCCTCACAACCCAAACCAGAACCGGACCATCGCCTCGCCCCAGAATACCCAAACCGCGGCGCCGATGGCCAGGAACGGCCCGTAATACACCTGGGATGACCACTCCCGCCTGCCCAGCAGGATCAGGCCCACCCCGAACGCCGAGCCTGCCAGCGAGCTGACGAAGATGCTGAAGAAGACAGCCTTCCATCCCAGGAACGCCCCTATGGCGGCCATGAACTTGGTGTCCCCCGCTCCCATGGCTTCGCGCGGCAGGACAATCCGGTCTGTCACCGCCTCCAGGTGAGGCACGTCTTCCGGGTTCCACTTCTCGCCCCCGATCTCCAGCGAAGTCTGCGTCAGCCGAATCGGGACTTCCCGGTAGCAGCGGTCCACCAACTCGAGCGTCCGCGCCTGCAGGCTGATGGCATCCGACCCCCGGTAGAAGAGGTTCTCGTAGGGGATGACCTCACCCGGCAGGACGAGAGCGCTCTCGGTAAACACCACCCGGCTGCTGGCGGGCAGCGCGATCTTGTGGCGCCCGAGCCACAGCTTCCCGGCGCGGACTATCGCATAGATCACCCCCGCGCCGACCCCCATCCCGATAAGGCTTTGCTTAATGCCGCCCAGCGCGGAGGCCTGCTCGTGCAGCGCCGGCAGAAAGAACGAGCAGATAAACCCCACAACCATGCCTCCAATCGTGATCTCGTCCGGGATGATCAAGTGCTCGACGTCTATGAACGTCGCGGCGATCAACCCGGCCATGAACAACGCATACACCACCGACAGCCCGGCCGACACAGGCCCGTATTCCAGCCAGCAGCCCAGGAACACTACCGCGGTCAGCAACTCCACCAGGAAGTAGCGCGCCGCGATGGGCGCGCCGCAGTTGCGGCACCTGCCACGCAAATACACCCACGTGACGAGCGGGATGTTCAGGTACCAAGGGATGATGTACTTGCAGTTCGGGCAATGCGACGGCGGCGAGACGATGCTCTCCCCCAGCGGCATCCGGTAAATGCACACGTTGAGGAAGCTCCCCACAATCGCGCCCAGGACAAAGAATACCGCCGACCAGAAGTGAAACGGCACGCCGGCCCAATAATGCGGGTCAAAGGTCGGCGTCAGCATGAACGCGCCTCAGCCGAATATTCCCCACTGTCATGGAAACTGCGACCAGCTATAGGGTAGGGACGCCTCGCCGAGGCGTCCGCGGCAACCACAAAACGGACGCCTCGGCGAGGCGTCCCTACCATCGCGAAGAATTCGGACTCAACCATAGACATTCCTGAGCAGCGCCTCGCGCATGACCTCCACCGGGGGCTTCCGCCCGCTCCATATCTCGAGCGCCCGGGTCCCCTGATACAGCAACATGCCGATGCCATTGGCCACCCGGCAGCCCGCGGCTTTGGCGGCCTTCAGCAACGCCGTCTCCGCGGGACGGTAGATCATGTCATAGACCGCCCCCGCATTCCGGAGCGAAAACCGCCGCTCGTCATAAGGCAGGGGATCGTCGGCCCTCAGGCCCAGCGAGGTTGCATTCAGAACCAGGTCCACCGCCCCATCCGGATAACCCACCGTGACCGGCACCGCAGGCCAGCGTTCGCGAATCTCCGCCGCGAGCGCCTCGGCTTTGGCCGGAGTTCGGTTCACCAGGAAAAGCGCCCCTGCCCCATCGGCGGCGAGCTTCAGCGCGGCTGTCCGGCCCGCCCCGCCCGCGCCCAGCAACAGCACCCTGGCCCCGCGGACTTCCATCTGCAGGTCCTCGTTGATCGAACGGGTCATCGCGTCGGCGTCCGTATTGAAGCCGTGCGCGCGAATTTCCTGCGGCGGCCGCCCAAACTCCCGCAAAGGCCGCCAGGCGCCCTTGCCGTCGCGCGCCTCGAACCGCACCGTGTTGACGGCCCCCCATTGCCGGGCCGACTCGTCGAGGGCGTCCATCATCTGCACGGCCAGCAGCTTGTGTGGAAGGGTGAGATTCACGCCAATCAGCCTCATCTCCTTGGCCTCGTCCAGCGTCTCGCGCAACCGGTCGGGGTGGACCTCGAAAGCCAGGTAGCGCCACTTCAACCCCAAAGCCGCGATTCCCGCATTCTGCATCGCCGGGGAGGCTGAATGCCGCACCGGGTAACCATAGACTGCACAATACCGCAGGTCGCGTTTAGGCGGCTCTGGAAGCGCTTGGACCACGCGCTGGTTATAGCCCGCTCAGGCCGAATCTCAAGACCAAACGCCGCTGTCCACGGAGAGCG
>DATKNZ010000401.1:0-83229 GCA_035541055.1 Candidatus Acidiferrum sp.
AACCACCCAACCCACAACAGCCCCGCGCCGATGAGGCTGAGCACGACGTTGTGCGGCGGCATCGGCTCGCGCGGGTAGCCGAGACGCCTGCCGAGCACCAGCGCGCACACCAGGGCCGACACCCCCGAGCTGATGTGCACCACCGTCCCGCCGGCAAAGTCGAGCACGGGAATGCGCCCGCCCAGCGCCCAGTTAAAGAGCCCGCCTTTGCCCCATACCATGTGCGCGAGCGGGAAATAGACCACGGTCACCCAGAGCACCGTAAACAGCAGGTAGGCGCTGAACTTCATACGCTCGGCCACCGCCCCGCTGATCAGCGCTGGCGTGATGATGGCGAACATCAGTTGGAACAACATGAAGCTTTGCGCCGGCACCGTGGCGGCGTAGTCGGGGTCCGGCGCGGCGCCCACGCCGCGCAGCAGGAAATGCGCTACCGGACGCCCGAAGAACAGGTTGCCCTCTCCGAACGCCAGGCTGTAGCCGAACACGACCCACAGGATCGAGATAACACCCATCAGGATGAGGCTGTGCATCATCGTCCCGAGCACGTTCTTGCGGCGTACCAGGCCGCCGTAGAAGAGCATTAGTCCCGGCGCGGTCATCATCAGGACGAGCGCGGCGCTCACCAGCAGCCACGCGTTGTCACCGGTGTTGATCGGAGAGGCCGCGGCTGCTTTGGCCTCAAGCGCCTCCAGGCGGGCTTCGACGCTGCCGGGCGGAGCGGCTGCCTGGGCCGTGCCGACGGCCAGCAACGAAAGGCAAAGCAGGACCTGGTAGAGGGCGGGAAACCAACTGAGTGGGCGTTTCATGCGGCGACATTGAACTGACAACCACCTGGCGTGGCAAGCCGCCGTTGGAGGCGCCGGACATCAAGCACATCCGGCGCTTGCCCTGGTGTCCGTTGCAGCACTGCCAAATCTCAGGACAGTCCGCCGCCATTTTTCAGCCCCGCAAGCCATCCCCGCACCGTCGCCCATCCTTAGCGTGTCCGGTATCTCTCCAGTACCCCTCCGTAGTACCTCTCATAAGTTAGCAGAGGTACTACGGAGGGGTACTGGAGAGGTACCGGACAGGTCAGGGATGAAGGACGGGGGGCGATTCGCGCCGGGCACTGGCGGCGGCCCGGAACCGCTGAACGGGGCACCCGGATTAAAGCAAGAGGGCTTTGGCCCGACGCCAAAGCCCTCTCGTGTTCAGGACTGCCGCGGGTCTAGTAGCAGCTCAAGGTTCCAGTGACTTTGCAGGTGGCGCCGGTTGCATCGGTCACCGTGCAGGTGTAAGTCCCCGCGCTGGAGCAGGTTAGGCTGGAGGAGGTGCAGCCGGTGTTCCACTTGTACTTGTAGGGCGCGGTGCCGAAGCATGGACTACAACTGAAGGTCCCGCTGTATCCCCTCCGGCAGCTCTGGTTCGGGGGCGAGCAGGACGCGCAGAGCGTCAGCTTCGTCGAGGCGCTGGCCGTGGCCGTGACATCGCTGAGGCCGCAGCCGCTGGGCACATGGCCGGTTGCAGTGGCCGTGTTGACCAGCGGGTTGGAGCAGGTCGCGGTCACGACGTAGTTGCTCGTGAAGGTGAACGACTGCCCGGGCGCGGCATACGGCAGCGTGTAGATCGTGCCGCCCAGGAGCGGATCGCAGATCGTGATGCCGCCCGTGAAGCAGGCGGTTCCGGTATTCTTCACGACGAAGGTATAGGTGATGGTGTCGCCGCACGTGGCGCTGGACTTGTTGGCGGTCTTGGTCAGCGAGATGGCCGCGTTGGTGCCGGCGAACCCGAAGTTCACGTTGTTCTTGGTCTCGCACGTGGCCAGGCAAACGGCTTGCACGCCGTTGGTGCCGGTGCTGCGGCTGCAGCGCTCTTCCTTCTGATCCACTACGTTGGTGCAAGCCTGCCCCTGGCCGTTAAGGCTGAAGCAGTTGTCGTTCTTGTCTTTCCAGCAGACGCAGTTCGTAAGGTTGATCCAGTGGCAAGTGTGGTCGGTGGTGACCCAGCATTCGTTGCCCTTGGCGTCCTTGCGATGGATGCAGCCGTCGCTGGCAATCCAGCAATCGCAGCCGTTGGCATCCTGCCAGTGGTTCAGACCATCCGAGCCTTTCCAGCAAAGCGCGCCGGCGCTGTCGTTGCAGTCCACGCCCTTGCCGCCGCACTTCTCCAGCCGGCCGGAGTTCACCCAGTCGTCGCAGTAGCGCTTCCCGTCACAGGTCTCGTAGCGGTGCTTCAACGTGGAATCGATCCAATTGTGGCAGTTATTACTGTCCTTCCAGTGCCAGCAGAGGTCGCTGTCCACCCAGCACTTGTTGCCGTTGCCGTCAGTCCAGCTCATGCAGGTGGTACCGGTGGTCAGCTTATAATTGGAAGGAGTATTGACGGACACGTAGTAGTTGCCGGCGTTGAGCCCGGTGAAGCAGTAATTGCCATTAGTGTCGGAGACCTCGGTGGCAATGACGGAGCCGTTCGTGGCCTTGAGCGTGACCGTGATCCCGCCCAGCGCGGTGTCGCCCGACGTCAGGCTGCCGTCGGCATTGCAGTCGAGGAATATGTTGCCGCAAATGGACGCGGTGCAGCAGGAATTGGTGATGATGGTTGTAACCGAGGATTGGTCGGTTACAGCGGGGCCGGTCGGCGGGTGGCCGGTGGCAATGGCGGTGTTGATGAGAGTCGAGCCGTCTGTGGATTTCACCGTGTAGTTGGTGACGATGACGAAGCCCTGGCCGGGGGCAACCGGTGTCTGGTAGAAGATGCGCCCACCCAGCAGCGCGTCGTCAACCGACAGCCCGCCGTAGAAGCAGGTGTTGCCGGTGTTGGTAACGGCGATGGTGTAGGTGATGGTTTGGCCGCAAGCCGCATTGGTCGGCCCGGTCTTCACGATGTGAACGGCGGGGTATGTGCCGGTGAAGCCGAAATTGACCGCGGTGACGTTCTGGCAGTTGCCCACGGGAACGACGATGGCGTTGTTGGTGCAACTGGCCGGCACGGTGATGCGGTAGCCGGAGGGCGTCGCGGCAACGATCGCGTAGGTGCCCGAACTCACGGAGGTGAAGCAGTAATTGCCGTTGTTGTCGGTGTAGGCCACGGCCAAGGTCGCGCCGCTGGCACTCTTGAGGGCAACAAGCACACCCGGCAGCCCGGCCTCGCCGGCCAGGTTGCCATTGGCGTCGCAGTCGCGCAGGACTGACCCGCAAATGCTGCCGGTGCACGACGGAGGGCTGATGACAATACTGCAGTTTTCGGCGCTGGTGTCGGCTTTGTTGCCGGAGCAATCGGTGACTTGCGCAACGAAGCTGAAGGTGCCGGCATTCGTCGGGGTGCCGGAGATAACGCCGGTGTTCGTGTTAAGCATCAGGCCGCCGGGGAGCGCACCGGAAAGGATGGTGAAAGTGTAAGGAGTGCAGCCGCCGGTGACCGCGAGCGAGGAAGAGTAGGGCACGCCAACTTCCCCCGTGCCGCCGGCACAGGCCAAGCTGACCGCTGGGCTGATCGTAATGCCGCAATTGTTGGCGACTGTCGTCGCCGTTCTGCCCGAGGCGTCCGTCACCTGTGCAACGAAGTTGGTCGGGCCGACTGCCGTCGGAGTGCCGCTGATGACGCCATTGGTGGGATTCAGGCTCAGGCCAGCCGGAAGGCCGCCCCCAATGATCGAATAAGTGTAAGGGCTGACGCCGCCTGTCACCGTCAAGGCGCTGGTAAACGGCACGCCGACGGTCCCTGACCCACCGGCGCAAAGCAGGCTCAGGCTCTGGAAGTTAATGTTGATGCTATACGTGGCAGCGTTGGCCCCGCTGATGCGCGTGACCGTGGTCAGCGCGTAAGGGAATCCGAGCGTGATGGGCGTGCTGGAAACAAGGTTGCTGTAGCCGGCAGCCCCGGGATAAACGTCGCCGGAGTCCGTCAGTTCCGAGGTCATGGCCTCCGCTACGTCGTTCGTGTCGTAGTAGGTGGTGAAAGACACAGCGCCGCCTGCGCCACTCGCCGCCTGCCCGGTCATGAGGCTCCAGAACTGGCCCGTCGTAGGGCCAAAGTCGGTATCCGAGAAGTAGATGTATAGATCATTCACGGGCGTGGCCCCGAGCGAGGTTGCCTGGATGACGACCTCAAGGTTTGGACTCACGGCGTTCCCGAAAACGGGCTTGCTGAAGCCGGAGGTGATGACAACGCTCCATGAATCATTGAAGCTGGTGTTGACGTAAGTGACCTTGCCGGAGGCATCCGTGATTGGACCGCTGGAGACCACTCCGTCGGTGACGATGAGTGTGGGGGTGGCGTAAGCCGCCAGACAAGTAGTCAAGGCGGCACCCGCTATGCAGGTTTTGATTTGAGTAAGTTTCATTCGTGCTATCGTGTATTGGTTACTTCTTACCTATGCGTTGTTAGGAGGCGTTCCGCAGATTCGCCGGGAACTGACCGGCCGAGCCTACCCCCGATGCGGATGCAGCCTACGCCCGCGCACTCCCAACGAGAGCATTTCACCAGCCCTCATGTAAAACCCCGTGCCGACCTTCTTCCAATGAAGGCCCACGTACCTGCTGCGCTTTGATTAGCGCTATTTGCATCGTGTTCTGACCGCTACTAGCTCTGCTCTTAGCGGGCTCAATGCCAAGTACGGCTGACTGGCCTATGCTATGCGATAAGCATTTGATTAGCAGGTACTTGAGAGGCATCCCAACAAGTACGGATGGGGGTTCTTGCGCGGGCGGAAGGGAGACGAGTGGCAAGTTTCCCGACGTCAGAGCAGTCGCTCCGTATTGCGTTTATATGTGTATATGGCTGTGGGACAGGGCTTTAAGTGTAGGGCGTGTGGTAGATGGCAGATGTGTAAGGAATCCCGACGCTCCTCGGCCGCACAAGCGGAGCGTGCCCGTCCGGGGGCGCCGCAATCTCGTTCGCCAGCAGCACATCGCTGCTTCTTGAGCCTCGGGGCGTCCCTGCAATGCTTCGCCCGAGGACGGGCGCGCTGCGCGTGATCTTGACGCTTTACGCGTGCGCGCAGCGCGGGTCTTCGGCAGGCGCCGGAAGCGGATAGGCGGTTTTTCGGCCTAAACGCGGACTGGCATTCGCGGTGCTTAGCATTGCACATAGCCTGGCGGCATGGCAGTAATGGTCCGGGTTTTGCCGCGCCAGGTGTGCACTCAGACGCACATTGCAGCCGGAGCGCGCTTGAGTTAGACCGGGAGCAAGTTCGGTCAAGTATCCGTCAATCAGAGAGCTATGAAAACAAACCTTATGCCTCACCATCATTCCTCGTTCATCCGTTACGCCCTCGGCTGCCTGGCGCTGTTGCTGCCGGGCCTGGCCATGGCCGCGGTCACGTTCACCAATAACACGGCCATTAACGCCCTCAACACGAACTACGATGGCATGGACATCGTGGTTACCAACTGCACGCTGACCGTGGATGGCGCGCACTCGTTCGCGAGCCTCCAAGTGCTCGACGGGGCCAACCTCACGCACACCGCCGCGCCGGCGGGGACCGTGGACGTCTGGGCGAGCGTCAGCAATGAGCTGCAGGTGCTGAGCGCTACCAACGCCGCCACGCTCTCGAATGCCTACGTGCTCCCGGGCAGCATCGTGGTCCAGGACCCGACCGGGCAGACGAACTACGGGCTGGCAGTGGATTACACCCTTGACGTGGACTCGAACGGCATGACGACGCTGCTGCTCCTGCCCAACTCGAACATCCCCGAGGGGAGCACGAACCTGGTCAGCTACTCGTATCGCGCGTCCGAAGTAACGGGCGGGCTTAGCCTCACGGTCACCGGCGACGTGACGGTGGCCCAAGGGGGAACGATCAACACGGACGGCAGAGGCTACAGCGGCGGAATAGGGCCGGGGGCAGGCAGCCAGGCCGGCTCGCCGCTCAGCGGCAGCGGGGGAGGACAGGGTGGGACGGGCGGGCAAAGCGCTTCATTGGCGTCAGGGGGGTTCGCCAACGACTCGCTCCAGCAGCCTACGTATCTTGGGAGCGGCGGCGGTTCCGGCAGCGGCGGACTTGGCGGCACCGGTGGCGGGAGCATCAAGCTGGTGGTCGGCGGCACCCTGCGGGTGGATGGAACGGTTTCGGCCAACGGCAGCACTGGCCTTAACGAGCGCTCCGGCGGCGGTTCCGGCGGCAGCGTATGGCTCAGTGCCCAGACCTTCGCCGGCAATGGGTTGATTCTGGCCAACGGCGGCGCAGGCGAGCCGGCCCAGGGCGGCGGCGGCGGCGGGGGGCGGGTGGCGGTCTGGTATGGCGTCAGCTCGTTCGGCGGCACGATGGCCACGCGTGGCGGCAGCGGCTACCAGCGTGGCGGCGCAGGCACGATCTACACCCGTGTGAACAGCCAGCCTGCGGGGCAGGTGCTGGTGGATAACGGCGGGAAGGCGGGGGCCGCTACCATGTGGCTAACCACACCCGAGTTCTTTGACGTTACTGTGCAGGGCGGGGCCATGGTTTCGCTTGTCGGTGCTCCGGCTTGGGGCAACCTGTTGGTCGCCTCGAATGCGTCGGTCAGTGTCCCCTACAGCATAGCTGGGGCAATCAGCCTTACTGTTACGAACAATGTCACGGTCCAGGCAGGCGGCAGCATCAACGCCGATGGGTTGGGCAATGCCTCGGGTGCCGGCTCGGGCGAGGGCCACGCCGTCACAAGCGCTGGCAGTTACGCTGCGAGCGGCGGGGGCTATGGCGGGTATGGAGGCACGGCGAGTGCGTCAGCAATCCTGTCGGCGCTGGGCGGCGGCACATACGGCTCAGTGACCGCTCCCAATGAGCTGGGCAGTGGCGGCGGCCAGTACCTGCCCCAGTGCGTCAGCGGTGCGGGCGGAGGTCTTGTCATTCTAACCGTCAACGGCATGTTGCTCCTCGATGGCCAACTGTCGGCCAACGGCCTCGCCGGGGTGACCGAAGGCGGCGGCGGCGGCTCGGGCGGCGGGATACGCCTCACGGTCGGCACGCTGGCCGGGGCAGGCACGATTTCGGCCAATGGCGGCGCGGGTTACGGCGCCGGCCTTGGAGGCGGGGGCGGGGGCGGCGGTGGACGCATCGCCCTGCAGTACGGCATGAACCTGTTCTTCGGCAGAATGACTGCCTGGGGCGGCGTGGGGACCTTCACCGGCGGCGCGGGCACGATCTACACCAAGGCCAACAGCCAGCCCTCGGGCCTGGTGCTGGCCGACAATGGGGGGCAGGCGGGAACGAACACGACCTTTGGCAGCGGAAGCGTGGGCACCGTTGACCTCACCGTCAGGAATGGAGCGGTGCTCGTCCCGCTAGTGTCGCAGACTGTCGGCACGTTGCTGGTCGGAACAAACGGCTGGCTGCTTATGAGCAATCAGTGGGTCACGGTGGCGGGCAATGCCACGGTTCAGCCGGGCGGGGGCATCATTGCCGACGCAACGGGCTACGGCGCGGGCTTGGGCACCGGTCGTGGCGGCTATCTCGTGATCAGCGCCGGGAGCGTTGCAGGTGGCGGCGGCTATGGAGGTTGTGGCGGCAGCAGCGGCTCGCTTCCGTCGCCGTCCGACGGTCCGGCTGCCGGAGGGACGACTTACGGATACCTGGCCGCACCTACAGACATGGGCAGCGGGGGAGGCTCACCGGCAGGAACCGTTGCCCAGGGAGGTGTGGGCGGCGGCGCAATTCGGCTCAGCGTCACCGGCGTGCTGGAGGTGGACGGTAGGATTTCGGCGCTGGGCGGCGCGGCGCCGACCTCGAGCGGCGGCGGCGGTTCCGGCGGAAGCATTTTCCTGACGGTGGGCACACTGACCGGCGCGGGGACCATCGCCGCGAATGGCGGCATGGGCAACTACCTGGGCGGCGGGGGCGGCGGCGGGCGCATCGCCATCCTGTACGGAGGGTATGATTTCACGGGGCTGGTCTCGGCCTACGGCGGGGCCGGGTACATGAACGGCGGCGCGGGCACTATCTTTACGATGGCCAACAACTCGCCCTGGGGGCAGGTGGTTGCGGACAACGGCGGCCAGGCGGGCACCAATACGAGCTGGCTCCAGACCAGCACAGTTGACCTGACGGTCAGGGGCGGAGCGGTGGTTTCGCCCCCGACATCACAATCCCTCGGCTCGGTGGTGGTATCCTCGAATGGGACGCTTACCCTCAGCAGCCAAATCCTAACCGTAAGTGGGAGCATGACGGTTCAGGCCGGCGGCGCCGTGAGCGCGGATGGCACAGGGTATGGCAGCGGCCAAGGGACGGGCGCCGGCAGGTCTTATTCCATGAACGGTTATGTCGGCGGTGGCGGTGGTTACGGCGGCTACGGCGGGTCGGGCGCCAGCAACACCATCTCCTATTTAGCACCCGGCGGCACTACGTACGGGTCCTTCACATCGCCGATTGACCTCGGCAGCGGCGGCGGCGGATACGGACTGGCTTATGCCGGCTACGCCAACGGTGGCGCCGGCGGCGGGGCCGTGCGCCTGACGGTGAACGGCACGCTGCAAGTGGATGGACGACTCTCCGCGCGCGGTTTGCCGGCCTCCGCCCCGAGCGCGGGCGGCGGCTCCGGGGGGACGATCAACCTGAGCGTGGGCTCGCTAGCCGGCTCGGGCGTGATCTCGGCCAATGGCGGCGCGGGCCTCGGCCTGGGCGGCGGCGGCGGGGGTGGGCGCATTGCGATCACCCTGTCCGGCAACGCAAACACCTTCTCGGGGCAGATGACCGCTTACGGCGGCGACGGCTATGCGGTGGGCGGGGCCGGCAGCATCTATGTCAAGCCCTACAACGGGTCGGCCCCGATTGTCTTCGACAACGGCGGGCAAACGGGCACCAACTCCGGGTGGCCCACCGGCGGCACGTTCGACGTTACGATCAAGAATGGCGCGTCCCTGGCCCTGGTGGCTGCGACTTCGGTCGGCAACCTGGTGGTAGGCTCGAACGGTTGGATCTACGTCAGCGGCCAAAGCGCGCTCAGCGGGCAGACATTCTCGGTTAACGGGAATGCCACGATCCAGGCGGGCGGGGGCATCATCGCCGATGCCGGCGGCTACTCATATTACAATGGAGGGGTTGGACCGGGCGGCGGCACTTACCTTTCGCAAAGCAGCGGCTACGTCAGCAGCGGCGGCGGCTTTGGCGGGTTAGGTGGGGCAAGTGGCGGCACGACAAGCCTTGCGGGGGGCAAAACCTCCGGCCTGGTAACGGCCGGGGGGGCCGGCAGCGCGGGGGGTACCTACGCCAACTACTTCCTGGGGGGCGCCGGCGGCGGCGCGATTATCCTCAATGTCACCGGCACGCTCGAAGTGGATGGCCGCATTTCATCGGCCGGCCAGGCAGGGCTCAGCCCCAATGCAGGCGGCGGCGCCGGCGGCGGGATCATGCTGACCGTCGGCACGCTGGCCGGCTCCGGTGTGATCGCGGCCAATGGCGGCGCCGGCAACGGCCTCGGCGGGGGCGGCGGCGGCGGACGGATTGTCGTCAATTACACTAAGCTGGCTTTCGACGGCCTGATGACCGCTTACGGCGGCAACGGCTACAACCGGGGAGGCGCGGGCACCATTTACACCAAGCCCAACAGCGCCGCCTGGGGGCAGGTGCTCGTGGATAATGGCGGCCAGGCCGGCGCCATCACAAGCTGGACGAGCGGCGGAACGCTTGACCTGACAATCAGCGGCGGCGGCAACGTCGGCCCGCAAGCCTCGAGCACTTACGGCAACCTGCTGGTGACCTCGAACGCCTGGCTCAGCCTGACCAATCAGACGATCACGGTGGTGAGCAATGCGACGGTGCTGGCGGGCGGCGGCATCATCGCTGATTCCGCGGGCTATGGCGGCGGCTCAGGCCTGGGCTCCGGGAAGTATGTCTCTACCCCGATCGGTTACGTTGGCGGCGGCGGCGCTTACGGCGGCTACGGCGCAGCGGGGGGCGCGCCCTCGGGCTACTCGGCCTGGGGCGGGTTCCCCTATCCCATTGTCACCTCGCCCACGGGCCTGGGGAGCGGCGGCGGCACCATGGTCACGGCTGGTCCGGCCACCGGGAGCGCAGGCGGCGGGGTCGTTCGCCTGAACGTCACGGGCCTGCTGCTGGTCAATGGCCGGGTCTCGGCTAATGGCGGGGCAGGCATCGCCCAAGGCTCGGGCGGCGGCTCGGGCGGCAGCGTGTGGTTGAACGTCGGCACGCTGGCCGGCGGGGGCACGATCTCCGCCAACGGCGGCGCCGGGAACGAGTTGGGCGGCGGCGGCGGCGGCGGCTGTGTGTCCGTCCAATACAGCACGAGCGCCTTCGAGGGGCTCATCTCCGCTTACGGCGGGGGCGGTTACGCGTGGGGCGGCGCCGGCACCGTTTATACGCAGGCCAAGAGCCAGATTACCGGACAGTTGTTTGTGGATAATGGCGGCAACTCCGGCACCAACACCCCGGTGCCTTACCTGGCGCCCTTTGACCTGACCATTCGTGGCGGGGCCGTAGCTTATCCTTCCGCCTCGCCTCTCTTGCTCAGCAATCTTTATGTGAACTCGGGCGGCGTCTTCACCAGCCTGAACACGTCGAGCAACCTGGACCTGACGGTGCTCGGCAACGCGACCGTTGACGCCAGCAGCGCGATCAGCGTGGACGCCAAGGGCTTCTCCGTCATCCGCTGGCCAGGCCCCGGGCCCGGCGCGGGCACGCTCACCAACTACGACGGCAGCGGCGGCGGCTATGGCGGTCAGGGCGGCGCCTCCGCGTCCGGCCCCGGCGGCGGCACCTACGGCTCGGTGCAGCAGCCGGTGGACCGCGGCAGCTCCGGCGGCGCGAGCGGGGTCGGCGGCGGCTCGGAAGGCGGCGGCGCAATCAAGCTGACCGTGGGCGGGTTGCTGGCCCTGAACGGCCGGCTCAGCGCCGAAGGCGACGCGGGCCTGCAGGACGATTCCGGCGGCGGCTCAGGCGGCAGCGTATGGGTCACCGCCGCAGCGCTGGCTGGCACCGGCGCCATCACCGCGGACGGCGGCATGGGGCAACTGTGGGATGGCGGCGGCGGCGGCGGCGGACGCATCGCCGTCTATGCTCTGGCGAACAGCTTTACCGGCAGCATGTCGGCCACCGGCGCCACGGGGTTCTTCCCTGGCCAGAACGGTTCCATTTACACCAGTGCCACTCCACCCCCGCCGGTCGTGACGACTTCGCCCACAGGCACCCTCAATAGCGCGGTCGGCATTCTGGGCATTACTTTCAGCACGCCGGTCAACGCGGCTTCGGTCAACCCGACGACGGTGGGCCTCATCGCCCCGGGCGGCTTAACGGTCAGCAACCTTGTGGTGCAATCGATCAATCCCTACGCGTTCCAGGTCGTTGCCCCGCTGCAATCCGCCCAGGGCACTTATCTCATCACGGTGGGGCCGGGCGTGCAAAACTTCCTCGGACTGCCTGTGTCGCAGGTCTATACTGGTTCCTTCGCCATCGCCTGGAGCACCGTGCAGGGCACCGTCACGGACACCAACGGCCTGCCCGTAGCCGGCGTCGTCATCCAGCCCGACAGCGGCACTCCCTCCACCACCACGGACACGAATGGCCAGTATGTGCTCAGCGTACCCCCGGGGGTGACCTTCCACGTGACGCCCTCCGCCCCGGGCCTGTCCTTCATCCCCAGCTATCGCACCTACAGCAGCGTCAGCAGCCCGATCTCCGGCGAGAACTACACTGCGGTAAGCGCCGTCGTGCCCACCCTCGCGACGCAGGTCCAGAGCAATGGCCTGTCGCTGACCTGGTATGGCTTGTCCAACGTCACGTACCAGCCGCTCTACTCGACGAACCTGGTGGACTGGTATCCCTATAACAGCACCATCCCCGGCACCAACGGGCCGCTGGAGTTGGATGTCCCGCTGGACACCGGCCCCATCATGTTCTTCAGGATGGGCGTGACTTACTAACAACGAGCAACCCGGCGGCTCTGGGTCTGGCTCTGAAGGCCCGCGGAATGGACGCCCGAAGCGGTTGCTTCGAGCGGCACCAGCGGAGCGCTGGGCCATGACGGCCTCAAGGCATGGTTGCGTGACGGCACTGTCGTGCCGGAGCCCCCGTCGGGAGTGCTAAGGGTGGTCGGCGCGGCGGGAGTCCGGATTAGTGGGCGCACGGGCGAGGGGACGAAGCTGTTGAAGCTTGATCGCAGCCGTGTTTAGTATCTATAATCCTCCCAGCTTACTATGAAGACGTATCTACTTGTCATCCCCACCATCCTCCTCCTGTCCGCTTTGGCCGCACCCGGCCAGGGCACGATGGTTTATGACCAACAGAGTGCCACGAACAGAAGCTTCTACGCGGGTTATCCGTTTCAGGCGGAGCAACCTGCGGGCCAGTCCTTTACGCCCGCACTTAACACCGTCGGGTTCGTTCAGTTCGAGTTCATTGCCCCCTCTCCAGGGGCTGGGCTGGGGGCGACTGTTTTCGTGAACTTGCGTTCTGATTCGCTGACCGGGACGATCCTGGACTCGACGGCGCCCGTGTTTATGCCAAACGGCTTTAACGGTATCACGAACTTCCTATTCAGCGCACCGGTCGCTGTTACCTCGGGAATAACCTATTACCTCCAGCCGGTGCTCCAGTCAGGCGACAGTTCTTGGGGCTTGGTCGCTGGCCCATTCAATTACTTAGGCGGAACGTTCTTCTTCAACGGAGCACCTAATCCCGACGCCTTTAATGCATGGTTTCGCGAGGGCACCTTCGTGCCCGAGCCAGCCTCGGGGCTGCTGATGCTGCTCGGTGCCGCCAGCCTCTTTTTTACTCGGCGGTTGGGGCGCTCGTGTTGCTTGGTGTCGCTTGTCGTTGGAGGCTCTCTGGCCGTCTGCACTACTAGGGCGGACACCGCCCAGACGGCGGCAGCCCCGAGCTATTATTCGGCCCAGCACCCGGAGTGGCCACCAGTGCCTACTCCGACCCCAGGCTGCGCCGCGGCGCCAATACACGGTAGGCCCGGGGACTGGCTAATGGCAGACCAAACTTATGACTACGCTGTCTCGGATGTGGCCCTGAGCATAGCCAGCCCGATGGGTTTAACGCCGAACGGCCCGTCGCCGCTGGACCACGGCACAGCGTTGTGGCTTGAGATCGAACAGCCGGTCTCGGGGAATGTTCCGGTTACAGCCCACAACGTGGATGGCTCACAATGGTTCCAGCTACTCAGCACGACCAACATCATGGCACACCCAGATTGGTCGGTAGAGGAGCAGGTCCAGCAACCTGCCAGTACCGACCTGCCTTTGATCGTCCCGGAGAATGGTCGGCCTAACGTGTCCTTTCGGGCGGCGCAGTCCGATACGCTGATGTCCGTAAGCAGCGTGGGTAATGTCCTAAGGCCCAACGATTGCTACTCAAGCCAGCCGAGCTATTTCAACATCCAGCGCAGTTACGCTTCGTCAGGTTCCTATCCGCCCTTACAGGTCTGGTATTGCGTTGGCGGCACAGCTACTAATGGCGTGGATTACACGTATCTGGATGGCTCTGCCACGTTGCCGAGCGGTGCGAGCTCATACCAGATCAAAGTTGATGCCCTCCCGAGTCTCGTAACTTCAAACCTCACCCTCGTCCTGACACTGGTGGCCACCAACGGCTACCTTGTGGACTCGAATGGGCCTTCGGCGACGATGATCATTGGGGCGAATCGGTTCGGGGCAGTGGCCGAGCTTGATTGGCAGGCCAATGGGCTGGATTACGATCCTCAAAGCCAGTCACTGGTAGTATCCGAGGAAACCCAATATCCCCCTTACCATAATTTCCTGCGGATTGATGCCAGCGGGGTGAATCCGTGGCTGGACGTGTCGGGCCTATGGGAAGAGGTCTCGCTGGCCATCGTGAAGACGAGCGCCAATGGCTTCACCCTGGGGGACATGTACTTTGATAGTTCCAGTTGGCCGAATAACCAGCCTACCAACCCACGCATCGGCTGGGCATCCGGGGGCAATGTGGTGCCCGACTGGGTGACCCTCCCTCCGCCAGCCTCGCCGCTGGGAGGGCTGTATGTGGACCAGACCGGCGTGTTCGGCGGGGACCTGATTGCGACGGCAGGAGGCGACGAGGACGCTTCCGGCACCGACGGGCGGGTGTGGCGGATTAACTCGTCAGGCCAGGTCACGCTGGTGACTAACACGGGGACGCCTTTGGGCGGCGTGATCACGGTCACGAACGACGCGGCGCCATGGGGGCCATGGGCAGGCAAGATTCTCACCGGCCAGGGGCAGGAGTGGCCCTGGCCCAGCGACCCGGAGATTTACGCCATAGATACCAACGGGCAGGCGACAACGTATTACCTGGGGATTGAACCCGAGCACTTCAATTTCATTCCTGCCAACCAGTCCTTCTACTGCGTCGGTCCTGATACTTGGAACCGATGGCAGGTTTGGAAGGTGCCGGCCTCCGTGTTCACCGGGCATGTCGGCGATCTGCTCATCACGGGCATAGGGGACCCGGCGAGTGGGCGGCTGGGGCTGTTTATGGTGCATTGGGACGCCGGGACGACTAACTTTGTTATCCAGCAGATTGCCGCGCCGCTCGGCCTTGTGATGGACCTGGAGGAGGGCACGTTCGCGCCCATTGAGCTTCCGTGTCTCTGAGTTAGGGCGCCTTGCCGCAGCTATAGTCCGAGGTCGTGCTGTTCGTGGCCTTTGGTTTTGGCCTTGGGGGCTTTCTTGAAGGTCTCGTCCAGGGCGGCGACGGTGCTCGGGCGTTCCAGGCCTTTGCCCTCCATCAGCTCTTTGACCGTCCGCAGTTGGAGGCGGGGGTAGCGCTGGCCGTTGGTCTTGTGCTCGTAAAAGCCGGCGCTGACGGCTTCGGCCGTCATGTCCCGGGTCGGCGGCTGGAGCGAGATCAGTAGGCCCATGCCGGCTTTCTCCCGGTCAAGCACGCCGCGCAGATCGCGCACGTCTTTGACGCCGGTCTTGCCGCCTTTGACCTGGATGATGATCTGCTCGGGCCTGGTGGCGCGGGGGTCATCGCGGAAGAGGATTTTGCCGTCTATGCCGTGGTCGGCTCCCTTCTTCTGCTCGACGGGCCGGGCGCCGACGAGGCCCAGCGCCCACCATTGGAATTGGAATTTATCCTGCTCGGCCAGGACGTAGGCTTCGTTGGGAGTCGTGGGCTCGCCGATGGTGTTGATTTCCACCTTCTCGCCATAAGTGTCACGCAGGCGGTTTTTGATGAGGGAGGTGGCGAGCTGGGTAATGTCTATGCCTATCCATTGGCGGCCCAGTTTCTCAGCCGCGTCAATCGTCGTGCCGCAGCCGCAGAACGGGTCGAGCACCAAGTCGCCGGGGTTGCTGCTGGCGTTAATGATACGCTCAAGAAGCGCCACGGGCTTCTGAGTAGGGTACCCAAGACGCTCCGAACCGACGGGGTTAATCCGATTGATGTCGTCCCAAATATCCGTGGCCAGTTTGCCTTTCAGTTCCTCTCGGTAACGCTTGTACTGTGGCATCGTGCCCTTTGGAGGCCAGTAGATCCGTCCCTCTGCGTCCAGTTGGTCGAGTCTTTGGACTGTGAACTTCCAGTGCATTCCCTTTGAGCCGGGATCAATTCCCCTCCAAGCCTTTCCCGAGTCGCCTTTGCGGGTTCCGGCAGCACAGAGGTCTGCACGCCAGTAGAGCCTGCCATCCCCATCATCGAATTTGTAGTATTTGTCCAAGTATTCCTCCGCATAATCACTCCGCGGGGAGTTCCACGTGGGATTCTCGCCGACCGCGTAGTAGAGGATGACATCGTGGACGGGACCGTACTTCCTTGAAGCGCTGTGGGCGCTCGTTCTCTTCCAGATAATCTCGTTACGAAAGTTCTGCCCGCCAAATACAGCGTCACATAGCAGCTTGAGGTAATGCGAGGCAGTAGGGTCGCAGTGTAGATACAGCGATCCGGTAGGCTTGAGCACGCGGCGTAGTTCGATGAGGCGCGGGGCCATCATGGCGAGGTAGGCCATCATATCGTTCTGGCCGAGGAAGGTGCGGAAGGCCTGCATGACTTCGCTGACCTTGCCGGGCTGGGTGACGAGGTCCTGGTAGGCTTTCTCGCTTTCAACGTTCCAGTGCCAGGTGTCTTCGAAAGCCTGGATTTGGCTGGCAGCGTCAGTGCCATCCTTTTCGTGGAAGAAGGCGTTGTAGTTCTGGGCGGAGTTGAAAGGCGGGTCCAGATAGACGAGATCAACGACCTCGTCCTTGATGTAGCGGCGGAGGATGTCGAGGTTATCGCCGTAGTACAGCGTGCCCATGCGGCGAGCGTAGGAAAGACGCAGCCCAATGTGAACCTATTTCTGGCGGGTGGATTGGGATCGTCAGCTCGCGCCGCGGGCGCGGATTAAGGGCGAGTGCAGGCGTATCAGGCCGGTCTGGCATCATCCCAGCCGCCCCACCCTCACCTGTCCGTGACCACACCGTATCCTCCTCGTGACCACACCGTATATTCAATTTGAATACACGATGTGGTCACGAGGAGGATACGGCGTGGTCACGGACAGGTGAGGGTGGAGGGGCGGTATCGAGGTGTGCCAATGCCGTCGATTTGCTGAGACCTATGCTGCCAAACCACAAATCGGGCTCCTGGTTACTCCGCCAGCCACAGCGTGCGCAGGCGTCTTTCACCCACCCTGATCATTCCTCACCACATTATTCGTCTGCTCACAGCGCATCAGGCTTTCCTTGAGAGGCAGCATCATTGGCAGCAATCCAAGCAAATTGCGGCCAGGCTCGGCCGTTTCGAAGGGGTCGGATGCTAATTCCAGCCGGCAGAAAGCCGCGTTTGCTCTGCTGGCACACCCATTGCTCTGCAGCGTTCGAACGCCGTGGGCCGGATTGCCTGTCGCGGCCAAGCACGTCGAGCGATGCTTTTTAACCACTACGACTCCGAAGGCTTTTTCGACGAGATGATCGCCGAGAACGGAGGTCCACGCTCATCCGTCGCGGCGCTCTCCCGCGCCATCGAGGCCCTTCCGGCTGGCGAACTGACTTCCCGCCAAGCCGGCGCCGAGCGTGCCTTGTTGCAGATGGGCATCACGTTCAATGTCTATGGCGAGCAGGCCGGCGTGGAGAAGATATTCCCTTTCGACATTGTGCCTCGGGTCGTCTCGGCCGCTGAATGGACCCGACTGGAAAAGGGCCTCAAGCAGCGGATCCATGCCCTGAATCTGTTTATTGACGACCTGTACCACGGGCAGAAGATCCTCAAAGACGGCATCGTGCCGCGGGAGATCATTCTCTCCGCCAGGTCGTTTCGCCAGCAATGTGTGGGCTGGAATCCGCCCCGTGGCATCTGGTGCCATATCACCGGAACGGACCTGGTCCGTCACAGCGACGGCGAGTTCTATGTGCTGGAAGATAACCTGCGCTGTCCGTCGGGCGTGTCCTACGTGCTGCAGAACCGGGAAGTGATGAAGGGCCTGTTCCCGAGGGTGGTCGCCTCGCTCAGGGTGCGGCCCGTGCTGGATTACCCGCTGAAGCTGCGCGACATGCTGGAGTACCTGACGCCCGACACCGTGGTGCGACCGCGTGTGGTGCTGCTCACGCCCGGCGTCTACAACTCCGCCTACTTCGAGCACAGCTTCCTGGCGCAGCAGATGGGGATCGAACTGGTCGAGGGTCGCGACCTCGTGGTCGAGGACGGCGTGGTTCTCATGCGCACGACGCGCGGCTTTGAGCGCGTGGACGTGATCTACCGCCGGGTGGATGATGATTTCCTCGACCCGCGCTGCTTCCGACCCGACTCGATGCTGGGCGTGCCCGGCCTGATGGAAGCTTACAAGGCCGGCAATGTCGCCCTCGCCAATGCTCCCGGCACGGGTGTGGCGGACGACAAGGTGGTTTATGCCTACGTGCCTCGGATCGTGAAGTACTACCTGGGGGAGGAGATCATCCTGCCCAACGTGCCGACGCATATCTGCGCCGAAGAACAGGACCTGCAGCACACGCTCGCCAACCTGGACAAGCTGGTGGTCAAGGCAGCCAACGAGTCCGGCGGCTACGGCATGCTGGTCGGCCCGCACTCGACCAAGGAGCAGCGGGCGGAGTTCGCGGAGAAGGTGAAGGCCAATCCAAGGAATTACATCGCCCAGCCGACGCTCGCACTCTCGCGGGTGCCAACCATCTGCGGCGATCACCTGGAGGGGCGCCACGTGGATCTGCGTCCCTACATCCTGCACGGCAAGGACATCTTCGTCCTCCCCGGGGGCCTGACGCGCGTGGCGCTAAAGAAAGGCTCGCTGGTGGTGAACTCCTCACAGGGCGGAGGCAGCAAGGACACCTGGGTGTTGGCGGACCAGGCGAATGGCGAGTTGGAGCGGGTCAACGGCCACACGCCCTCGTGGCAAAAGCCTCATGAAGGCTGAGGTCCTAAGGGCGAACGCCGAAGCCCGAAGACCGAGAGAAGGCCGAAGACCGAAACCCGAAGCAGTCAGCCGGCAGACCAGCGATGCGGGGCCGTCGGGAGTCTCCACGATAGCGAGACAGGTTAAGGCACAGTGTTCTCCAACGCTTCGGCTGGCCATGTGGACGGTGGCGGCTCCGGGCTTCGGACTTCGGGCCTCGGTCTTCGGGTTTCCCCCGACCTTCGGACTGCCGCCATGCTGAGCCGGGTCGCAGATTCGGTCTATTGGATGAGCCGCTACGTCGAGCGCGCGGAGAACGTAGCCCGCTTCGTGGACGTGAACTACCAGCTCATGCTGGACGCTCCCGAGGGGCACGACCAGCAGTGGGAGCCGCTCGTCGCCACGACGGGCGATCACGCGCAGTTCGCCAAACGGCATGGAGGGGCGACCGAGGAAAGCGTCACCAGGTTCCTCACATTCGAGAGCGAGAATCCCAACTCCATTCTCTCCTGCCTGCGGGCGGCGCGCGAGAACGCCCGCAGCGTGCGCGAAATCATCTCCTCAGAGATGTGGCTGCAGCTAAACCGCTTTTACCTGATCGTGAAATCCGCCGCCGAATCCAGCGATGGGCTGGAGGACGCTCAGGCCTTCTTCGACGCAGTGAGGCAGGCCAGCCATCTCTTTAGCGGCATCACCGAAGCCACCATGACGCAGGGCGAGGCGTGGCATTTCTCGCGGCTGGGCCGCATGCTGGAGCGCGCCGACAAGACCTCGCGCATCCTGGACGTGAAGTATTTCCTCCTGCTCCGTTCCGCCGAGGAGGTGGGCACTCCGTACGACGCTATCCAGTGGGCGGCGGTGCTTCGCTCGGCCTCAGCCTTCGAGATGTACCGCAAACGGCACGGGCGCATCTCGCCCAAGGGCGTGGCGGACTTCCTCATGCTGGACCGGGAGTTCCCGCGCGCCATCCAGTACTGCCTGGTGGCGGCGCGCGACTCCTTGCACGCGATCAGCGGCACACCCTTGGGCACCTTCCGGCACCCGCCGGAGAAGCTCCTTGGCCAGCTTTGCTCGGACCTTTCCTTCACGACGGTGGATGAAATAGTGAAGCAAGGCCTGCATGAATACGTGGACGATCTCCAGACGAAGATGAACCAGGTAAGCGACGGCGTTTACGAGACCTTCTTTGCCCAGAAGAACCCCGAACCCATGCGCAAGGGCTCGTGGTCTGCAGCCCAATGACTGATTGTGCGCCAAAACCGGGAAGCCCGACCGCGGTTGGTAGCGATGCCTCGCCAAGGCGTCCGTTCTCACCACGGACGCCTCGGCGAAGCGTCCCTACCTGCCTCTTCCGAATGTAGGCCTGCATGTCCATCCACATCGCCCTACACCACCGGACGCACTATCGCTATGACCGGCCCGTTACGCTCGGGCCGCAGATCGTGCGTCTCCGCCCCGCGCCGCACTGCCGCACGCGCTTGCTGAGCTACTCGCTCCGCGTTGCGCCGGACAAGCACTTCATTAACTGGCAGCAGGACCCGCAGTCCAACTACCTCGCCCGGCTTGTCTTCCACGAGCCGACGCGCGAGTTCCTGGTGGAGGTGGACCTGGTCGCCGAAATGGCGGTGCTCAATCCGTTCGACTTCTTCCTGGAGGCCCAGGCGGAGCGGTTCCCGTTCAAGTACGACACGGCCCTCGACCACGAGCTTGCGCCCTTCCTGCTGCGCTTGCCGCCTACGGCGGAGTTCACGAAGTACCTGGGCGTCCTGAAACGCGAGCTGTTGCACAACGGTAACGGCCGACATGAGGCTCAGAGTGAGCGGGGCAAGGGACTGAACTTCCTCACGTCGGCTGTGATAGCGGCGGATGGGCGCCCCCGAACGATTGACTTCCTGGTGGCCTTGAATCAGCGCCTCTGGCGCGACATCCGCTACCTTATCCGGCTCGAACCCGGCGTGCAAACGCCCGAGGAGACTCTGCAGCTTGCCAGCGGCTCATGCCGTGACTCGGCCTGGCTGCTCTGCCAGTTGCTCCGCCATCTTGGCCTCGCCTCGCGCTTCGTCAGCGGCTACCTGGTTCAGCTCACGGCCGACGTGAAATCACTCGAAGGTCCGAGGGGACCGGAGAAGGACTTCACCGACCTGCACGCATGGTGCGAGGTTTACCTGCCCGGCGCAGGGTGGATCGGGCTTGATCCCACCAGCGGCCTGCTCGCCGGTGAGGGCCACATCCCGCTGGCCTGTGCGCCTGATCCCAGCAGCGCCGCGCCCATCACCGGGTTGGTGGATGAATGCACCTGCGACTTCAGCCACGACATGAAGGTTACCCGGGCCTTCGAGTCCTCGCGCGTCACCAAGCCCTACACCCAGGAGCAGTGGCGCGAGATCGAGTCCCTTGGCCAGCAGCTCGACGCCGAACTCCGGCTCCACGATTGCCGGCTCACGATGGGTGGCGAGCCGACGTTCGTCAGCATGGACGATATGGATGGCGAGGAATGGAATACGAGCGCCCTCGGTCCAACCAAGCGCCGCCTGGCTGATGGCTTGATGAAACGCCTTAAGCGCCGCTTCAGCACTGGGGCTTTTCTGCATTATGGGCAGGGCAAATGGTATCCGGGCGAATCGTTGCCGCGGTGGGCCCTTGCGTGCTATTGGCGTAGAGATGGCCAGCCCATCTGGCTCAACGACGCGCTGTTTGCCGACGAATCCAAGAGCTACGGCTTCGATGAGCGACGGGCAGAGGAGTTCATCTACGCGCTGGCTGAGCGCCTCGCCTGCGGTGCCGATTGGATTATGCCCGCGTTCGAAGACACCTGGTATTACCTCTGGAAGGAGCGCCGCCTGCCGACGAACACGGACCCGTTCAAGTCGAACCTGAGGAACGAGGAAGACCGCGTGCGCCTGGCGAAGATATTCGAGCAGGGCCTTGATAAGATCGTCGGGTACGCGCTGCCTTTGGAGCGGCACTGGGGTCCTGGCCGGCCATACTGGTTCAGCGGGCCATGGTTCTTGCGGTCGGAGCGCTGCTACCTGCTTCCCGGCGATTCGCCCATGGGTCTTCGGCTGCCGCTCGATTCGCTGCCGCACGTCAGCGCCGCGGATTTCCCGTACGTCCACGAGCAGGAGCCATTCGAGGACCGGCGCCCATTGCCGCCGCGCCCGCAGAAGGACTTACAGAGATACTTCTCCCCGGAGTGGTTCGAAGGACGCGGCTTGCCTCCGGGCGAGGCAGGCGGGCTCGCGCAAAGCATGCGCCAGCAAAGGGCTTCGACGCAGGAGCCGTCGCCCGATCTCTTTCGCCAGCCTGTCCGCGGCGAGTCGGCCGCGTGGATTGTCCGCACGGCGCTCTGTGTAGAGCCGCGCCAGGGAAGGCTTCACGTTTTCATGCCCCCAGCCAGGACGCTGGAGGACTACCTCGGCATCGTCGCCGCCGTCGAGGACACCGCCGAACTGCTCGACACACCGGTCATTATTGAGGGCTACACGCCGCCCTTTGATCCGCGCCTCAACGTCATCAAGGTCACGCCTGACCCGGGCGTCATCGAGGTGAATATCCATCCGGCGCAATCCTGGGACGAGATGGTGCGGAATACGGAGGTGCTCTATGAAGAAGCGCGACAGGCGCGGCTGGGAACGGAGAAGTTCATGCTCGATGGCCGGCACACCGGCACGGGCGGGGGCAATCACATTGTCATTGGCGGCTCGACGCCTGCCGGTAGCCCGCTGCTGCGACGGCCCGATCTGCTGCGCAGCCTGGTCGCCTACTGGCAAAACCATCCATCATTGTCCTTCCTCTTCAGCGGCCTGTTCATCGGCCCCACTAGCCAAAGCCCCCGCATTGACGAGGCGCGAAACGATTCGCTGTATGAGCTGGAAGTGGCTTTCCACGAGCTCGACCGGCAGCTAGCCCCCCACTGCAAGCCCTCGGCCTCGGGCGCAAGCCCGATGATCCCGCCCTGGCTCGCCGACCGTTTGTTCCGCAACCTTCTCATAGACGCGACCGGCAACACTCACCGCGCCGAGTTTTGCATTGATAAGCTCTACTCGCCAGACAGCGCCAGCGGCCGGCTCGGCTTGCTGGAGATGCGCGCTTTCGAGATGCCACCGCACGCCCGCATGAGCCTCGCCCAGCAACTCCTGCTGCGCACGCTTATCGTCAAATTCTGGCGCCAGCCCTACACCAACGGCCTTGTCCGCTGGGGCACTGACATCCACGACCGCTGGATGCTGCCGCACTTCGTCTGGAGCGACTTCGCCGATGTCATTGAAGACCTGCAAGCCGGCGGCTACGCGATGAAGCCCGAGTGGTTCGCGCCCCATTTCGAGTTCCGCTTCCCCCCATTCGGCGACCTGGAAGTGAAGAATCTCCTCGTGGAGATCCGCCAGGCGTTGGAGCCCTGGCACGTCCTGGGCGAAGAGCAAGGGGCGGGCGGCGCTGTGCGCTACGTGGATTCCAGCGTCGAGCGCGTCCAGGTGAAGGCGCGCGGACTCACTGACACGCGGCACGTGATCAGCGTCGGGGGCATCGCTATCCCACTTCATCCGACCGGCACCAACGGTGAATACGTGGCTGGCGTCCGTTACCGCGCCTGGCAGCCGCCGAGTTGCTTGCAACCGACCATCGGCGTTCACTCGCCGCTGGTCTTCGACATAGTGGATACTTGGAACGGTCGCAGCGTCGGCGGTTGCACCTACCACGTCGCGCATCCCGGCGGCCGGAGCCATTCGACTTTCCCCGTAAATGCCTGGGAAGCGGAGAGTCGCCGGCTCGCGCGCTTCTTCCGCTCCGGCCACACACCCGGCCCGATGCAGCCCCGGGTTGTCGAACGCAACCCTGATTTCCCCTTCACGTTGGACCTGCGCGCGGTGTGAGTGGCACGCAGCGTGTACCCAGCGGGGACGAGAGGGGGCCGCTAAATCCGAACGCCGAAGCCCAAAGTCCGCAAGAAGGCCGAAGGCCAAAACCCGAAGCAGTCAGCCCGCTGACATCCATTGTGAGGCGCTCGGGGATTAACTTCTTAGTGGGACAGCCTGGCTGCAGCTTTCCTCAACGCCTCGCCCTGGCACAGGCGGGAGCGACTTCGTCCTTCGGGGTTCGGCCTTCGGATCTCCGCAACGGAATTCAAGCGGGCGATCATCAAACACAGGTTGCACCCTGCCTCGGGGCCTGCGACTTTGCCCCGCGTGATCGCTGCTGACACAGACAAAATGCCAGCCTCGCCGGGCACTCATAGCGAGGCGGGCGTCCCCGCTTGGGATGAGACGCGCGCAGCTTCCGGCGAGGTCCGTCCGCACTGGAAGACGTTGATGGGCTCGCTGGAAGCGTTAGGCCGGGAGGAGCTTGCGCTGCGGGTCGAGAACGGCCGCCGGATCCTGCGCGAGCACGGCGTCAGTGCCTTCTCGGCCGGCCCCAGCGGCGAGCGGGACGAGCCGTGGGAGTTAGACCTCATCCCGCTCCTCCTTCCCGCCGAGGAGTGGCGCGGACTGGCCGCCGGCCTGGTCCAGAGGGCGCGCCTGCTGAACCTGGTCCTGGGCGATCTCCACGGCGTGCAGCGGCTGATTCGCGACGGCTTCATCCCGGCTCCGCTGATTTACGCCAACCCGGGCTATCTGCGGGCTTGCCAGGCCGTGCGTGTTCCCGGCAATACCTACCTGCAAAGCTACGCCGCGGATCTCGCACGCGGGCCCGACGGCGTCTGGCGCGTCCTGGCCGATCGCACGCAAGCGCCCGCCGGCCTGGGCTTCATTCTGGAGAACCGCGGCGTGCTCTCGCGTGTTCTGCCGGAAGCAGTTCAGGCTTTGCGCCCAAGGGCGCTCTCGGAAGCCTTGCGCATCTGCCACGACGGCCTGCGTCGCCTCGCCCCCGCGGGCACCGAAAACCCAGCCCTCGCGCTCCTCACGCCGGGTCCGCGCAACGAAGCGTATTTCGAGCACGCCTACCTGGCCCGACTCCTCGGCCTCACGCTGGTTGAAGGCGCCGACCTGACAGTGCGCGATCGCCGTGTATGGCTCAAGACGCTGGAAGGGCTGCGACCCGTGGACGTGATCGTGCGCCGGGTCCGGGATGCCTTGTGCGATCCGCTCTCGTTGCGCGGCGATTCCTTGCTCGGCGTACCCGGGCTGGTGGAGGCCACACGCGCTGGCCGAGTGTCGGTAGCCAACGCGCTGGGATGCGGACTCGTGGAAAGCCCGGCGTTTATGCCCTTCCTGCCGGCGCTGGCGCCGCATCTCCTGGGCGAGGATCTCAAGCTTCAAGCCGTGGACACCTGGTGGTGCGGCCAGGCGCGAGAACGGCGCTATGTGGAGGCGCACCTCGATGAAATGCTTCTGCGCCCGGCCCTTGCTGCCGCGGGCCCCCAGGCGCGACCCGGGAGTCTGAGCAAGGCCGCACGCGAGGAGGCGCTGGCCCGGCTGCGCGAACGGCCTCACGAATTCGTTGGGCAGCATGAGATTGCTCTCTCACGGGCCCAAACTGACGATGAGAGCCTCCAGCCGATAGTCCTCAGGCTCTTTGTGCTGTTCGGCGGGACTGATTACTGCGTGCTGCCGGGCGGGATTGCCAGGCTGATGGACCAGGATGCACTGGGCACCTTCGCCCTGGCGCTCACCGGCGGCAGCAAAGATGTCTGGGTGCTCCCGGAAGTCGGGCAGGAGACGGAGTTGCCCCACGCGGTCGCCACACCCTCGGCGGTGCTGGAACGAATGGCGTCCGACCTGCCGAGCCGCACGGCGGAGAACCTGTTCTGGTTGGGGCGCTATGCCGAGCGACTGGAGCATCTGGTGCGGGTTTGCCGTTCCACGGCGCACTGCCTGGGCAACGAGTCGGCCAATGGGCGGCCTGCGGCGATGGCGGAGTTGCTTCTACGGCTCAAGTTCACGACCAGGCCTGCTAACGCCCCGGCCGCGCCCGAAGCTCTGCAGGCCAACCTGTTGGCACTGCTCTTCGACGAAGCCCACACCGCCGGAGCCCGCCAGCTACTCAAGCGCATCCACACCACCAGCTTTAGCGTGCGCGACCGCCTTTCCGCCGACACCTGGCGCATTCTGAACCGCCTCGGGGCTGACGCCTGCCAGCCATCCGGTCGGCTGCCGCTCGTGTTCGCAAGCGCGGCCCTGCACACCCTGGTGCTCGACCTGGCTGCCTTCAGCGGAATGGAGATGGAGAACATGACGCGCGGCCACGGCTGGATCTTCCTCAACCTCGGCCGGCGGCTTGAGCGGGGCATCGGCATGGCCCGGCTGGTTGAAGGCGCGCTTCGATGCGCCGCACCGCGCGAGCTGCTGTTGGAGCCGTTGCTGGAAATGGCTGATAGCACCATGACCTACCGTCGGCGCTATTTCGCCGAGCCGCGTCTGGCCGGGGTGCTCGACTTGTTGCTGCTCGACCCGGCTAACCCGCGCGCGCTGGCCTTCCAGCTCGCTATCCTGGAGCGGCACTTGGCAGGGCTGCCGGAGGGACCGAATCCGGAAGGACTGGCGGAGTTGAAGCGCCAACTGGGCCTGCTCGTCCAGAAGCTCGACCGCGTGCGCGCCGAAAAGCTCATCCGGGACGACAGCACTGACGAGACCGCTGATTGGCTGGGTGGCCTGGCCGCCGAATTGGGCAGCCTTTCCGATCTCCTCACCCATCTCTACTTCAGCCAGGTCGCGCCCAGGGCGAGTTGAAATGAAACTGCCTTTGGAGACCGCCACCTATTCGCCCCCTCACTCCGGCCCTGTCCCCCTCCGAAGGGGACAGGGAGAAAAACTCGGCAATGCCGGCCTGGCTCCGTCTCCCCACTGGATGGGGAGAGGGCCGGGGTGAGGGGTCTTGAAATGAAGGCCCTGCGCTTCCACATCACGCACACCACCACTTACGATTACCTTTCGCCGGTAACCGTCTCGCACCACATGTTACGCCTGGCCCCGCGGCGGTTAGCGCGCCAATTCGTAATGGCGCATTCACTCGAGATCACTCCCGCAGCCGCGGCGACACACCGGTACATAGACTACTTTGGCAACGAGGTCGCCTTTACCGCGATCGAGGGGGCCCATCGCCGTCTCAGTGTTACGGCACGCAGCCAGGCCGCCGTCGCGCCCTCCTTTATCCCCGATGCTTCGGAAACCCCTGCCTGGGAGAAGGTCCGCTACCTGTGCCACACAGACCTCTCGGAACCAGTGCTGGAGGCCAGCGAATTCATGTTTGCCTCGCCGCTCGTGCCCACAGAAGCGCAGTTTCGCGCTTATGCCGCACCAAGCTTCCCTGCCCGGCGCCCCGTCCTCGAAGGCGTGCTTGACCTTGCTGCGCGCATCCATGGCGAGTTCAAATTCGATGCCGCGGCGACGGCAGTCTCGACGCCGCTGACCCAAGTGCTCGAGCGCCGCCACGGGGTGTGCCAGGACTTCGCGCACTTGATGATTGCGTGCCTGCGCGCGCTCGGATTGCCCGCGCGTTACGTGAGTGGTTACCTGGAAACGCTTCCTCCCCCGGGCCAGAGCAAGCTCCTGGGTGCCGATGCCTCGCACGCCTGGGTCGCCTTCTTCTGCCCCGGCGTGGGCTGGATTGACGTGGACCCGACCAACAACGTTCTGCCCTCGCTGCAGCACATCACGCTCGGCTGGGGCAGGGACTATGGCGATGTCAGCCCCATTCGAGGCGTCCTGGTCGGAGGCGACGAACACACGCTGACCGTTGCCGTTGACGTGGTCGCTTTGGGCGAGGTCGAAGCTAACGAAGGCAGCGGCACCAATAATGCGCCTTGAACTATTTCTTCCCGGTGCCATTCACATCGCTGGGCGGAGACCCATCCCCAAGCACAACCGTTGCAATCTGAGGCCCCTTCCGCCAAAAGCACCCTACCCCTGGTGGTTCTTCTCCTGCCAAAACCACTATGCGTGCTGTACTTTGGTCTGCCCTATCGCCCATGCTCCGAACAACCGGTCCACACGCAGCCTGCCTGATGGCGGGGACGGCACCGGGCTCACCTCGCCATCGGCACACGCCTCCGGGGCTTTTCGAACCGTTCGGCGTCGGTTTGGTGACGGTGGCCGAAGGCCAGTTGCACGGAGCGCTGCTGAGAAAAGACCGGGCTGTCCAGGCGGCTGGAAGGCTTACCCGTTTCTATTTCCTCCACCAGGTCAGCTACGCTATTCAGCACGCGCGTGGGCTGGTACACGTATTCGCACAGGTCCTCCAGGCGCGTTGACCCGGAGAGGACCAGGTAAGACTGCAGGCCTGCCTCCACCGCACCACGGATATCGGTCTCCATCGTGTCCCCGATCACGATGACTTTCTCGATCGGGGACCCGCCTGCCATCTCGGCCAGTTTATGGCGGGCCCGGTGGATCATATATCCGTTGGGCTTGCCCAGGTAGTAAGCGCGCCGGCCAGTGCTCGCTTCGAGAAAGGCCGCTGTCGCCCCGGTACCCGGCCGTGACCCGGTACTGCTGATGGGACACCAATTGTCCGGGTTGGTCGCCAGCAGCCGGGCCCCGTGCTCAATGCACGAATGGGCCTTCGCGAGCCGCTCCATGGAGGCGGCGCCTTCACCCACGACTACATAGCTGGGCCGGATCGTATCGTGGGCGATCTTGCGCTCCTGCAAGGCAACCAGCAAGCCGCCCTCCCCGATGACGAAAGCCGTGCAGGCCGGGTGCGTTTCACTCAGAAAGTCCGCTGTGTTCAAGGCGGAAGTGTAGAAGTGGCGGGCCGATAACCCCGCGATGCCCAAACGCCCCAGGCGGACTGACAGATCTTCGGGCGTAGGCGCCGAATTGTTCGTGAGGAAGATGAAGGGTGCGCCATTGGAGATGAGGGCGCGGACAAAGTCCTTGGCCCCGGGAATTAACTGATTCTCCCGGTATACCACGCCATCCATATCAATCAGGTAACCCGTACTCACTTGAAACCGTCCTTGTTCATGATCTCACAAGTCCTCATGCGGGCGCTCCTGAGCAGGGTTGGGGCCAGACAGGCGCTTGCGGCATACGGGGTTCAGGAACCAAGGGTGCAAAGTGCGCCTTTACAATGGGTTCGGGGACCAGGTGGGCGGAGGTTACATTTATGTGCCGGGTGGCAGCCATCTGCCTTGCTTCCCCGGCTGACCCGCTTTGGTCTGCCTGGCTAAATCAATGCAGCAGTTCTGTGGCTCCCGCGCCTGACGCTGCTTCAATCGGCTGCCGAGGATTCTGTTGCCGCCCAGTGACTTACATCCTAAGCCGTATCCATGCAGTTGGTTTCGGGGAGCACGCGCGCCCTCGCGTGTCCCGGCCGGCGCCCTCGCCGGCCGGAGCCGGGCTGGCATCGGTCACCAAACGGTTAGCCGCGTAAGCCCTGCCTGTTTTCCGCGGGGGCGCGGAAAACCGCACGCGGCGGCGCGTGCGCTCCCCTTCACCAACTGCATCGTTACGGCTAAGGCCTCGGCGGGTTCTCCAGGTGAGAGACCGCCCCTCAACCGTCAGCCACGCATTTGGCCTGGGTGGGCCTTGGGCGGCCCTGCCGAGTCCCCGGTGTGTCTCCCATGTGGTCCGGGCCCCATGGGAGACACACCGGGGACTCGGCAGGGCCGCGCAAGGCGCACGCCAGGAAGTCCAGGTTTTCGGGGGAATCTGCCCTCAGACCGGCAGCACGAGGCTGACGGTGGTCCCCTGCCCTGGCTTCGACTTGATCCGCACGTCGCCCCGGTGCGTTTCCACAACCCGGGCCACGATGGCCAGGCCCAGGCCAGTGCCGCCGGGCTTGCTGCTGCTGAGGACGGAGTTGAAGGCGCGGCGGCGTTGCTCCTCGCTCATGCCGGGGCCGGTGTCTTTGAACTCGAGCAGCACGTGGGTCGGCTGGACAGCCTGGCGCGGCCGGTGGAGAGCGCGGGAGGTGATCGTGAGGGTCCCGCCGTGGGGCATGGCCTCGGCGGCATTGAGTATCAGGTTAAGGAAAGCCTGCTCGAGCTGGGTGGCCGCCCCGGGGACGGCGGGCAGGTCCGGCTGAAGCTGCTGCACGAGCTGCACATTCTGCTGCTTCAGCTTGTGCCGCACCAGCAGCCCCAGCTCGTCTATCAACTGGTTCAGCCGCACGGGCTTCATCTCCGGCTCCGTCTTGCGGGCAAAGCCCAGAATCTGCTCCACGATGCGGTTTAAGTGCTCGATCTTCTCATCAATCATCCGCGCATCGCGGGCGCGCGGGTCGCCCGCAGGGAACTTCAGGTCCAGCGAATGGTAGAGCATCTTGAGCACGGTGAGGGGGTTGCGGATTTCGTGGGCCACCTCGGCGGCCAGCAGGCCCAGGGCAGAGAGCTTCTCGTTCTGGCGCAGTTGTTCCTCGACGTCCACTACGCGCTCGTAGAGGCGGGCTTTCTGGATGGCCGTGGCGGACAGCTCGGCCAGCGCCGAGAGGATGCGAATCTCCTCGTTCGAGAAGCTGTAGGGCTGGCCGGTGTAAACGCTGAGCGTGCCCATCGCGTGGCCTTCGTAGAGGAGCGGCACGCTGAGAAGCGCCACCAGTCCCTCGGTGCGCGCGACCTCGACGCTCTGGTAGCGGCTGGACACCTGCACATTCTCGACTTGCAGGGGCTTCTTGCGGCGCACCACCACGCCCAGCAGGCTGTCGGTCACGCTGAGCGGGGGCCGCTTGACGTAGCGCTCGCCCGCGCCGTAGCTGGCGCGCAGTTCGAGCCACTCGCGCGTGGGGTCCAGCAACATGAGCGCGCCCACCTTGGCGCGCATCAGGACACAGGCCTCGCGCGTGATGGCGCGCAGGGCGTCGTCCAGGTTGAGCGTGGAGTTGATGGTCTGGCTGACGCCGGCCAGCGATTCCAGCAGGCGCGCCTTGAGCCGCAGTTGCTCGTAAAGCCAGGTATTGTGAATGACGCGCGCCGCGGCCGCTGCCAGCGCTTCGAGCAGCTCCTGGTCTTGCCCGGTGAAGGCGTCGGCGCGGTCCGAGTCCACGTTCAGCACGCCGCGCACCTCGCCGTTGACCTCGAGCGGCACGGCCAGTTCGGAGCGGACCTCGGGCCGGAGCATGACGTAGCGTGCGTCTTTGGCCACATCGCCCAGGCGCGCCGGTTTGCCCGTTCGCGCCACCCAGCCGGTGATGCCTTCGCCCACGCGCAGCTTCAGGTCCGCCGCGCTGCCCGGCAGCCCGCTGGCGGCATGGATTTCGAGCCGGCCCGTCGTAGGATTGATCAGGATGGCGGAGCCGCTGGAGGCGCGCATGAGCCGGACCGCCTGGTCGAGAATCAGCCGGAGCGCCTCCTGCGGATCGAGCGTGGAATGGATGACATTGCCCACCTCGTAGAGCAGCTTGAGCCGCTCCAGGCGCGCCTGCAGCTCGGCCAGCTCGTCGCTCATGGGACGCGGGCGGTCATCCACAAGCCCGCCAGGCCGAACGACAGGTTGGGGAACCACGCAGCCAGCCAGGGCGGCAAGGCGCCGCTGGTGCCCAGGGCCAGGCCCACCTGGAGCAGGATGAAATACACGAAGCAAATCACGATGCTGCTCGCGACTCCCACATAGACGTTTCGCCGCCCAGCCGCCGCGCCGAAGGGAATGGCGATCACCACCACCACCAGGCAGGTCCAGGGCGACGCGAGCCGCCCTTCCAGCTTAGTATAGAGCCAGCAGGCGTCCGTCCGCCCCGGATGCGGGTGCAGCCGCAGGTAATGCAACAGCTCCAGGATCGGCACGTCTGCCCGCCGCGCCGCGTGCACCGACAAGCTGCTGCTGATGCTGATTTCGCTGTTGATCTCCTCGATCGTCTCCGTCAACTCGGGCAGGGCGAGCACGTTCGTCTGGAGTGAAGGCACGGGCGGCAGGTCGCTCTGCGGCGTCTCGCGGAATTCGCGCACGTTGTAGAAGGTCCAAACACCGTTCACGAGCGCGGCGCGGTCGGCCCGCAACTGCCAGGGCCGGGCGCCGCCGTGGCCGGTCCAGGAGACAATGGGCTCGTGCATCTCGCCGGTCAGGGAGTTGTAAACGCCGATGCGCCAGATACGGCCATCGCGCGTGTTGTCGAAGCACAGGTTATGCACGTCCGTCTTGCCGGCGGTGTGGAACACATTCGGCAGATGCCGCTCCTTGATGACTTCGGCCTTCTCCATGCTGTCCGGCGCCCAAAGCTCGTTGATCGCCAGCAACACCAGGCTCCCCACCAGCCCCACGAGAAGGTAGGGCACCGACAGCCGCCACACGCCAACACCCGCCGCGCGAATGGCGGTGATCTCGTTATGCCGCGCGTGGTTGGTCAGGCAGTAGAGCAAGGACAGCAGCAAGGCCACGGGCAGCACGATCACCAGGATGCCCGGCGTGAGCACCAGGTAATATTGGGCGAGGTCGCCCGCCGTCATTCCCCGCTTCTGGAAGTCGCCCAGCGACAGGCAGAGATCGAACGCCGCCCACAGCATGAGGAACCCGCACAGGCAGTAGCCAAGCGGGACAAGCAACTCGCGCAGCAGGTAACGATCGAGCAGGCGCATCTGCCCGCAGCCTAGTCGCCGAGACGCTTGGAGGCAAGTGGCGCGCCGGGATCGCGGCCTGAATGGGCGTATCTCCGCACGGCCGCCAAATAGTAGCGTAAGCCTCCGGCTTGCGCCCGTCCCGGCAAGCTTTCAGCTTGCCGCGTGCATGCCCGCGCCGCGCCAACCTGGAAGGTCGGCGGGACTAAAGCAAGCCGGAGGCTTGCTCTACTACGCAAGGGCCGCAGGGACGAGATGCGGCTGTGCCGAGCGCCAGGAACCGTGGCCCGGATCACTCCGCCATCTTGTGCGTGGCGGGCTTCCGTTGACAGGTGGGCGCCGCCTCCACGGTAGTGACCGTGTAACTGTCCTCGAAGCTCGTGCCACCGGCAGGGCAGACGAGCGAGCCTCGCAGGTAAGAGCGGATGTCGCTGTAGGTAACCGGCTGCTGGTCGTACTTCCTGTTATCCAGTGCCCAGACGTGGATCGCGCCGTCAATCTTCTGCAGGTTCTCTACACAGGTTGCCAAATAAGCCCGCTCTCTCGTCTTCACGTAGTTCGGTATGGCAACCGCCGCCAACAGCCCCATGATCGCCACTACGATCATGATCTCCACGAGCGTGAAACCGCCCTTGCCGCAAGTGTCGTTCTTCATAACTGACCTTTCTCCTGTAGCGGCGTGAACCAGGCGACCGGCGGGTTAATATAATTACGATGGTGTTCACGTATTGCCGGTTGCCAACCGCCAAGGGAATGAACAGCGCAGCGCGGCTTTGGTTGCGCCAGAAAGCCACTGTCGTGATCATTCAGGTAGCGTAAGCCTCCGGCTTGCGATCGTCCTAACAGTCCTTTGGATTGTTCGGGTGGCGCCTTGGGCGCGCCAACGCAGAGGGTTGCCGAGACAGGCGCAAGCCGGAGGCTTACGCTACTACCTTACACCGGTAGGGACGCCTCGCCGAGGCGTCCGTGCTGGAACGGCGGCGGACGCCTCGGCGAGGCGTCCCTACCTTGCAGCCGCTCCGACGCGTGTCCTAAACCGGGACCGCCTCTTCCTTGGCAATCCAGTCGTAGCCCTTCTCTTCGAGCTCCAGGGCAAGCTGCTTGTCGCCAGTGCGGACGATGCGGCCATCCACCAGCACGTGGACGAAATCCGGCACGATGTAGTTCAGCAGCCGCTGGTAATGCGTGATGACCAGTTGCGCGTTGTCCTCACGCCGCAGCTTGTTGACGCCGTTGGAGACGACCTTGAGCGCGTCGATGTCCAGGCCGGAATCGGTCTCGTCCAGGATCGCCAGGCGCGGCTCCAGCACGGCCATTTGGAAAATCTCGTTGCGCTTCTTCTCGCCGCCGGAGAAGCCTTCGTTGACCGAGCGCCGGAGCAGGTCTTCGTTCAGCTCAAGCAATTGGATTTTGTCCTTTACCAGCGTGATGAACTCCATGGCGTCCAGCTCGCTCTGGCCCTTGGACTTGCGGATTTCGTTCAAGGCGGCCTTGAGGAACACCGTGCTGTTCACGCCGGGAATCTCGACCGGGTATTGGAAGGCCAGGAACAGACCCTCGCGCGCGCGATCTTCGGGGTCCATCTCCAGCAGGTCTTTGCCATCGTAGAACACCTGCCCGCCGGTGACCTCGTAGCCCTCGCGGCCGGCCAGGATGGCGGCCAGCGTGCTCTTGCCGCTGCCGTTCGGGCCCATGACGGCGTGCACCTCGCCCGGGTGAACCGTGAGGTTGATCCCCTTGAGGATCTGCTTGCCCTCAACGCCGGCGCTTAGGTCTTTAACGTCCAGTATCGCTTGCTTCATGGTTGCTCACCCTACGCTGCCTTCCAGGCTGACGCCAAGGAGCTTCTGCGCCTCGACGGCGAACTCCATCGGCAGCTCGCGGAACACCTCTTTGCAGAAGCCGTTCACGATCAGGTTCACGGCATCCTGCGTGGCCAGCCCACGCTGATTGCAGTAGAAGATTTGGTCTTCGCCGATCTTGGAGGTCGAAGCCTCATGCTCGACGCGCGCGGTGGTGTTCTTCACCTCGATGTAAGGGAAAGTATGGGCGCCGCACTTGTCGCCCAGCAGCAGGGAGTCGCATTGCGAGAAATTCCGCGCCCGGGTCGCGCCCTTCTGGATCTTCACCAGGCCGCGGTAGCTGTTCTGGCCGTGGCCGGCGGCGATGCCCTTGGATACAATCGTGCTGCGGGTGTTCTTGCCGATGTGCACCATCTTCGTGCCGGTGTCGGCCTGCTGGTAGTTGTTCGTCACCGCGACCGAGTAGAATTCGCCCACGGAGTTGTCACCGAGCAGCACGCAACTCGGGTATTTCCACGTGATGGCGGAGCCGGTCTCCACCTGCGTCCAGCAGATCTTCGCGTTGCGCCCCTTGCACAGCCCACGTTTGGTCACGAAGTTGTAGATGCCTCCCCTGCCCTGCTCGTCGCCCGGATACCAGTTCTGGACGGTCGAGTATTTGATCTGCGCGTTATCCAGCGCGATCAACTCCACGACGGCGGCGTGCAACTGGTGCTCGTCGCGCATGGGGGCGGTGCAGCCCTCCAGGTAGCTGACCGAGGCGCCTTCCTCGGCCACGATCAGGGTGCGCTCGAACTGGCCTGTGTTGGCCGCGTTGATGCGGAAGTAGGTGGACAGCTCCATCGGGCAGCGCACGCCCTTGGGGATGAAGCAGAACGAGCCGTCGCTGAACACGGCCGAGTTGAGGGCGGCGTAGAAGTTGTCGGTGTAGGGCACGACCATGCCCAGGTACTTCTTCACCAAGTCCGGGTGCTCCTGCACCGCCTCGGTGAACGAGCAGAAGATGATGCCTTTCTCGGCCAACTGCCGCTTGAACGTGGTGCCCACGGAGACGCTATCGAACACCGCGTCCACAGCCACGCCGGCCAGCCGCTCGCGCTCCTTGAGAGGGATGCCCAGCTTCTCGTAGGTCTCCAGCAGCTTGGGGTCCACCTCTTCGAGGCTGCGCGGCCCCTCGCCCTTTTTCTTGGGGGCGGAGTAATAGACGGAGTCCTGGTAATCAATGGGCGGGTAGTGCACGTGCGGCCACTTCGGCTCGGTCATCGTGAGCCAATGCCGGTAAGCCTTGAGCCGCCAGTCCAGCATGAACCTCGGCTCCTGCTTTTTGGCCGAAATGAACCGGATGATGTCTTCGTTCAACCCCGGCGGCGCTGAGTCCGCCTCCACGTCCGTGTAAAAGCCATACTTGTATTCCTTCCGAACCAGGCCCTCAATTGTCTCGGTCGCTGTACTCATTTCAAATCACCGTCTTCCATTTCCGCAGGCGGGGCACCGCCCATGAATGGCAATATCGTATCGCTCCGCCCGGTAGCCGCGCGGCAACGCCAGCGCGGGGGCGGCCGGCAGCGGGACGTCAAAGACGTTTTTGCAGCCGTCGCAGTAAAAGTGCCCGTGCTCGCGCATATTCGGGCAGAAGCGCGTCGCGCCGCGCTCCAGCGTCACCTGCCGCGCCAGCCCGCACTTCACCAGGGCATCCAGGCAGTTGTAAACCGTGGCCATGGAGATGTCCGGCATCTCGCGCTTGGCCCGAATGAACACTTCCTCGGCCGTCGGATGATCGCGTTTGCGCAGCAGCACAGCATAGACCTGCTCGCGCTGCGGCGTGAAGCGAAAACCGCCCGTCTCCAGCCGTTCCTGCAGCCGGGGATCGAGGTCAATCGGCGCTCTCTTACGCATCAAGACGGCAACGTAGCCCCGGGCTGAGGGGCTGTCAATATTTGGAATTATTCTAAGTTGAATTCGAGCCACCGCCGGCGCCCGCATAGGAGCGCAGGCCTTAGCCGGCAGGATGCGTAATAAGGATGGTCCTCATCGCGTAGCGATGGCCTGAAGCTAGCCGTGCGGCTTCAGCCCACGGGAGCAGGGCCAAACAGGTCTTTGCGTCGCGTAGCGACGCCTGAGCTTCCCCTGCGCGCACCGGTTCGGGCGTCGCTGCGCGACGCAGCCGTTCTGTGGGCCCGGGTCCCGTGGGCTAAAGCTCCATGGCTACCTTCAAAACGCCGCTACGCGGTGCCGAACGTCACTTGTACGAACAATTCGGTCGCGTGCCCGGCTACGTTGCCCGCCCCAGTTCCATCTGGCCTGGCCCACGGTTACGGGCTAAGCTGACGCCCTTGAGTTCCTAGTCCACCGTATGCGAGGCCGGCTGAACACATTTCAACTGAGCATGTTGGAGTGGAACGACCTGCACCCGTATAACGCCGTCCATGTGGTGCGCGTCCGGGAGGTGCTGGATCGGCCACGCCTGGAAGCGGCCATCGCGCGCACCCTCGAACGGCGCGGCCTGATGGGCCTCGTGCTGGACCGCCACGCAAGGACCTACCAGTACCAAGGCGGGCCGGCTTCCGTTGAACTCCGGGTTTGCGACGCCGGGCCAGGCTGGTCGCCGGCGTTTGCGCAGGAGATCGAGCGCGAGCTGAATCAGCCTTTCGCGCACGCCGGCTCTTGCAACCCGTTCCGGTGCGTCGTGCTACCCGAAGGGGACGCCTTCTCCCTGGCGCTGGCCTACTTCCACCCGGTGGCGGACGCGCACAGCATAGTTTTCCTGCTAAAGGACATCGTGGACGAATACCGGGGCGGTGCGGACGCCGCTCCGGAGGCAGTGCCCCGAAGCGACCCCGGGTGCGGCGATTCCCTGCTGCGCTCCCATCCCAGCGTGGTGGCCCGGAAGCTGGCCTCGCTCCCGGCGTCCGTGGCGCAGATGCGCCATTCATGCCGGCCCAATTACCGGGACCCCGCCGACTTCCATAATGGGCTCACTCTGTTCACTCTCGGCGCGGAGGCTCTGCGGCGGGTCGTGAGGACGGCCAAGGCCCTTGAAGTCACAGTCAACGACCTGTTCCTGGCCCTGCTGATGCAGGCGGTATCGCAGATCGCGCCCAAGCGGACGCGCGCCGACCGGCGCAGAAACCTTACGCTGGGCTGCATCGTGAACACGCGCAAAGATCTCGGACGCGACAGCGGCGGGGACTTCGGCCTGCACCTGGGCTCGTTCTTCGTGCACCACGAGGCACCGGCCGGCATCGCGCTGGCCGACCTTGCGCGGGACATTGGCGGGCAGACGCGCCGGATAAAGCAAAGCCGGCTTTACTTAGGGGCCGGCGTCGAACTAACGTTGGGGCGGCTGCTGATGTCCTTGTTCGCGGAGCACCGCAGGAAGAAGCTCTATCAGAAGCATTACCCGTTATGGGGCGGATTGACCAATATGAACCTGAACGCGCTCTGGCCACAGCCCGAGGGCGCCCGGGCCGTGGACTACGTGAGGGCGGTCTCGACCGGTCCGGTAACCCCGCTGGTGGTTTCCGTAACCACGATAGGCGCGGTGGCCAATGTCACTGTGACCTACCGCTCGACGGTGTTCGCGGCGCCCGAGATCGAGCGCCTGAAGGCGTGCTTTCTCGAACCGGCGGGACTCCTGGCCACCGCGTGAGCGCGGGCGGCCTACAGGGGCAGCCGTTTGCGCTTGTAGGCCGCGTGCCCTCACGCGGCGCACGGAGCGCGCACGCTTTGCCACTCCTCGCGCTGGCTTCCGCCCTGCTGCTCTCGGGCTGCGGCAAATTCCACCGCCAGGGCCTCGAGGCCGCCCGGCTGCAACAGGCCGAGCACGACTATGCAGGCCGGACCCTGCGCCTTTCTCCGGAACTGGAGGACAAGATCCTGGCCCTGAACCCCGCCCAAGTCACCACGCAAGACGTGCGGGAGGTGCTCTCGCACGCCCCGGCGCCGCGGATCATCAGCATTCATGGCGGCGTGGCGCGGGTCATTCCGCACATGATCTCGTTTGCGGACCTGCTCATTGGCCTGGGCTATCCGGCCGGCAGCCTCACCAATCCCAATGATGGCACCTACAGCTTTAGCTGCTATGAGAGCAGCGAGCGCATCGCGGGCATGGTCGCCTGGTTTTACGAGAAAGAGGGTCTGCGGCCCATGCTGATCGGGCACAGCCAGGGCGGCATGCAGGTGGTGAAGGTGCTGGACAAGCTCGCCCGCAACCCCGATCACCCGCTGCATGTATGGAGTCCGCTGACCTGGAAACCCGAGGAGCGCACCGAGATTGTGGACCCGGTGACCGGCCAGCGCCGGCCGGTAGTGGGCCTGACGCTTCCCTACGCCTCGTCGGTTGGCGCCGGGGGAGCCACCCGCATTCTGCCGAACCAGTGGGATATGAGCTTCCGCCTGCACACGATTCCCAACACGGTGGAGGAATTCACAGGCTACTGCAAAGGCTGGGACTTCACAGGCGGCGACTTGCTGGGCTACGGCTCGATCAACCTTTACCGCGCCAGCGGCACGGCGGTGGTCCGCAACGTCTGGCTGCCGTCCGCCTACCGGCACGGCTACGTGCCCGAGACGAAACACCTGCTGGCGGACCCGCGCCTGGTGGATTGGATCAACAATTACCGCCCGAGCCCGGCGGCGGTGTCCCGCCCAACGTTCGATCTCAAAGTTGATTCGAATACCAGGAACATCATCTGGGCGGCGGATGTGTGGTACAGCATCAAGAAGCATTGGGTGCTGGAACTGCAGCGCCTCATACGGGCGCAGCGCGCGGGCAGATGACACTCGGGCTCAACAGGGCGGTCGTATTCGGCTCGGGCGCGGTCTATTGGGCGGGCGTTGTCGTGCAGGCGCGCCGCGTGCGCCGGCATACTGGCAAGTCCACCAACACGCGTCCACGCAACACGAAAGAGCGCCTGCTATGGGCGGGATGGTTCTGCGTCGTGGTGTGCTGGCTGGCCCTGCCCTTCCTTAGCATGGTGAAGCCCGCTTTGCCCGGCGTCGCGGTGCTCGCGAACCTGGCGCAACCCGTCGGGCTGGCGGTCGGGACCCTCCTCATGGTCGCCGGTTACCTGGGCACGCTCTGGTGCTATGCCGCTATGGGCAACGCCTGGCGGATGGGAATCAACCGGGCCGAGACACCTGACCTCGTGACGCGCGGCCCCTATCGCCTGGTGCGTCACCCGATCTACTTCTTCCAGGTCCTCATGGTTGCGGCCATTGCGTTGCTGCTGCCTTCACTGCTGGCCTGTGTCGTTCTCGTCGTCCATCTCGTCTGCGTGCGCGTTAAGGCGGCAGACGAGGAGAGCCATCTGCGGGCCCTTCTCGGAAAGACCTACGAGAGCTATTGCGCGCAGACCGGGGCCTGGCTTCCCCGGCTGCGGCGCCATGCGCCTCCGGAGGCGCTTCCCTCACCTGAGCATTCCCTCAAATGAACGACCCAGCTACAGCGGCACCCCAGCAGACAAGCGGCCAGCCCCTGGCGGGCAAAATCGCGCTGGTCACCGGCGGCTCGCGCGGCATCGGGCGAGCCATCGCGTTGAAACTGGCGGGCGCCGGCAGCGACGCCGTCATTATCTACCATAACAGCCATGAGGAAGCCGAAGCTGTGTGCACCACGATCCACGAGCTGGGCCGGCGGGCGCAGGCGTTCCAAGCGGACGTCAGTGAACCGGAGCTGGTCTCTGAAGTCGTCGGCTCAGTGCGCGAGCAGTTTGGTCGCGTGGACATCCTCGTCAGCAATGCGGCGGTCGGCGTGCTGCGGCCGGTGCTCGAACTCTCGCTCAAGCACTGGCGCCGCTGCCTCGAAACCAACGCGCTCGCACTGAACCTCCTGGCGCAGCAGGTCGTGCCGATCATGCCCCCCGGCGGACGCATCATTGCCATCTCCAGCCTCGGCGCCTGGCGGGCGATCCCGCAATACGCCTTCATCGGCGCCTCAAAGGCGGCCCTGGAAAGCCTGGCCCGCAGCCTGGCGCAGGAACTCGGCCCGCGCGGCATCCGCGTCAACGTGATCAGCGCCGGGGTGGTGGACACCGATGCGCTGAAGTATTTCCCCAACCGCGAGCAACTGCTGGCCGAATTCGGGCGCCGCGCCCCGGCCGGGCCGACGCTCACCGCCGAGGACGTCGCCGGAGCCGTTTACTTGCTTTGTCTGCCCGAAGCGGGCATGATAACAGGTCAAACCCTGGTAGTTGACGCAGGGTACTGTATATCCGGATGACCAGCCCGAATGTATCGGACGCCGGCCTGAGTGGCGGGGTTGCAATCGTCACCGGCGGCAGCCGCGGCATTGGGCGGGCCATCGTTAAGTTGCTCGCCGCGTCGGGCATGGAAGTGGTGCTGACATTCCGGGAGAACTCGACCGCGGCGGCAGAAGTGGCCGCATCCGGCCCGAAGATCACCGCCGAAGCGCTAGACGTCCGGGAAGCCGCGGCCTGTTCCGCGCTGGTCGAGAAAGTGGCGGACCGGGCGGGGCGGATTGACCTGCTGGTCAACAACGCCGGGGTGATCCGGGACAACCCGCTGACGGCGCTGGAAGATGACGACCTGCGCGTGGTACTGGAAACGAACGCGCTCGGCGCGATGAACATGGCCCGCGCCGTCGCGCCGCACATGGTGGCGGCCCGCAAAGGCAAGATTATTAACATCAGCTCGGTGTCCGGTGAGAAAGGCGGCCGCGGGCAGACCAACTACGCCGCGAGCAAGGGCGCCGTGAACGCGTTCACACGCGCGCTGGCCGTCGAGCTGGCCCCCCGCGGCATCACGGTCAATGCCGTGGCGCCGGGTGTGGTTGACACCGAGATGTCGCGCGAGGTGCGCGAGCGGGCCGGCGACGCGGTGCTGTCGCGCGTCCTGCTGCGGCGCATCGGCACGCCAGCGGACGTGGCGTACGCGGTCTGGTTCCTGGCCTCGCGGTATGCCGATTACATCACGGGCGAAATCGTGCACGTGGATGGCGGATTTAAAATGGAATAGCATGAACAACTCAGAGATCACGAAAGATGAGATCATGGCAGTGTATCCGAAGATTGCGGAGATCATCGCCGCGGCGCTGCCGTGCGAAGTGGAGAAGGTCAAGCTGGAAGCCTCGCTCATAGACACGCTGGGCGCCCAATCCATTGACTTCCTGGACATCGTCTTCCGCCTGGAGCGGGCGTTCAAGGTGAAGATCCCGCGCGGCAAGATCGTCGAGGAGGCCCGGGGCAGCCTCTCGCAAGCCGAGTTCGAGCAGGCCGGCGTGGTGACCCCCGCCGGGCTGGCGCGGTTGAAGGAGTTTCTCAGGGAAGTGCCGGCCGAGCGGTTCCCTTCACCGCTCAAGGTGGCCGACATCCCGCGCCTGTTCACGACCGAGACCTTCTGCAAGATCGTTGTGAGGCAGCAGCGGACCGGCGCCGCCACCCCCGCGCCCGCAACCGCCTGAGCGAGCGCGGCAGCTCCGATGGGCCGCATGGACGCACACTTCCGCGCCTTCTCCTTCGTGGATCGGCTTACCTGCGTTGAGCCGGGCCGGCGCGTCCGGGGCCGCTATGCCATTCCGGCGGGCCTGGGCCATTTTCCGCTGTCGCTCGTTGGCGAGGCCGTGGGCCAGTTGGCGGCGTGGGCGGCCATGGCGGCGGCGGATTTCAAGCATCGGCCCGTAGCCGGCCTGGCGGGCCGCATCGAACTGCTCCAAGACACTGCTCCCGGGCAGGTGGTCGAACTGGCAGCCGATGTCGAAAGCGTGGACGCCGAAAGCGTGCAGTATAGCGGCGAGGCGCACGCCAATGGCACCCCGGTCATCCGGCTGACGGATTGTGTGGGGCCGATGATGCCGGTGAGCGACTTTGATGACCCCGAGGCTCTGCGAGCGCGGTTCGGGGCCCTGCAAGGCCAACCCGCCGCTAACGGCAGCTTTCCCGGGCTGCCTGAGCTGGCGTTCCAGCGTACCGGCGGGGAGCGCGGGCAACGTGTCACGGCGAGTTTCCGGGTCCCATCCCAGGCACCTTTCTTCGCGGACCACTTTCCGCGCCGTCCCGTCTTTCCGGGCAGCTTGTTGATGCATATCAACTTGCAGCTTGGCGCGGCGCTGGCTGCCGAACTCCCGCCGCCCGCTCACCGGCGCTGGCTGCCGGCGACCATACAGGACATGAAGCTGCGCTCGTTCATAGCGCCAGGCACCAGCCTGCTGCTGGAAGCGCGGCTGAAGCAGCACGCGCAAGACTCTGTCTGCCTGGCGCTGGAGACCCGGGCGGGCAATGACCTGATTGCGACCGCGCGGCTGCTGCTGCGGGCGGGAGGCGAACGGTGAGGCAACCCGACCGTGACCGTGGAATCCCGCAGCAAAATCCGAAGGCCCAAACCCGAAGGCCGAAAGAAGGCCGAAGGCCGAAGCCCGAAGGCCCCGGTGTCATTGCCATGGTGAGCGCCGATCGCTTGGGAGTGCAGTGTTCACGCAGCCTGGCCCTGGGGTCAGTTTCCGCCCGTACCAAGTGCGCGGGTAGCCGCCCAGCGGGTTCGGGCTTCGGATTTCGGCCTTCTTTCGGGCTTCGGCCTTCGGGCTTCGGATTTCAGCCGCTACTCTCGCGGCCACCGAAAACACGGAGGGACATCGCGTGAGCGCGCGTCGCAGGGTTGGCATCACCGGCATCGGCATGGTCACGCCGGTAGGCGGAGATGCGCCGACAACCTGGTCGAGCCTCCTGGCCGGGCATAGCGGCATTGCGCCCATTGGCCAGTTCGATGCCGGCGGGTTCCCCGTGCGGATTGGGGCCGAGGTCAAACACGTGCCCGACGATCCGGAGCTGTGCGACCCCAAGCTGCGCAAGTTCACGTCCCGCTCGCACCGGTTTGCCCTGGCTGCCGCCCGGGAGGCGCTTGCCGACGCGGGCATCGGCCCCACTCCGGCCACCAGCCACCGGTGGGGCCTGAGCGTCGGCGCCGGCATGCTGGGCGTCACGTTTGACGAATTGCAGACCGTCCACTCCTTCTGCGCGCGCGATGGCGAGTTCCATGCGGACGGCTTGTTGGACCCCGGCTTCCCTGCCGACCCGGTGGCGTTCTGCCGTGGGCAGACCAACGCCGGCCTGGGCTTGCTGGCACGGCAATTCGGCATCACCGGCTATGCGACTTCCGTTCACACCGCCTGCGCTTCGGGAGGGCAAGCCGTCGGCACTGCCCTCAAGGTGATGCGTCGCGGGGCGGCGGACTTCATGCTCGCGGGCGGCTACGATTCCATGCTGCACCCGATTGGCTTGTCGGGCTTTTGTCTGCTCGGCGCGCTGTCCACGGACAACGAGACACCGGAACGGGCGAGCCGCCCGTTTGACCTCACCCGAAACGGTTTCGTGTTGGGCGAAGGCGCCGGGTTCCTGGTGTTGGAGGAATGGCAGGCCGCGCGGGCCCGCGGCGCGCGCATTTATGCCGAACTGGCCGGCGAAGGCAACTCCCTAAGCAGCTACCGCATAACGGATTCACACCCTTCGGGCGATGGACCGATCCAGGCCATGCAGCAGGCGCTGGCTGATGCCGGCCTGACGCCCGAGTCGGTGGATTACGTCAACGCGCACGGCACCTCGACCGCGATGAACGACCGCAGTGAATGTGCCGCCCTCCGCGCGGTCATGGGGGCACACGCCGGAAAGGTGGCGGTCAGCTCGACCAAGGGCTGCATGGGCCACCTGATTTCGGCGGCGGGCGCCGTCGAGGCGGGCATTTGCGCGCTGGCCATCCGCAACAGCGTGGCCCCTGTGAACGCCAACCTGGTCCAGGTTGACCCGGAGTGCAATTTGAACATCGTGCGGTGCGAATCGCGACCGGTGCGCATTGGCGTGGCCATATCGAACTGCTTCGGCTTCGGCGGCTCGAACAACTGCCTGGTGTTCCGGAGCCCGGATGGGGCCCGAGGGACCTGAGCCATAGCCACTCGGTTCAAACCACAGATGGACACAGATAGACACAGATTCGAAAGGCCGGAATCGGATGCTCGTGAGGCGGTGTCGCCTTCAGCGGGCAGCGGGCTGGGCCCGATCCTAGCCGCGCCAGGATTGAGCGCCCTGCATCTGTGTTCATCTGTGTCCATCTGTGGTTTTCGTCCGCATGGATTGGGTTAACCCGCCTCCACTCGCCTTCATGGAACCCACACCGCGCATCGCCATCACCGGGCTGGGAGCGGTCTGCGGTGCCGGGCTGGGCGTCGAGGCCATTTGGAACCGCGTCCTGAGCGGCAAGTCGGCCGTGGCCCCGATCACGCAATGGGATGCCAGCCGCTGGCCGGTGAAGCAGGCCGCCGAGATCACGGGAATCTCCAACAGCACGCTCTTGCCGGACCGCAAGTACCACAAGTTCCTCTCGCGGACCGACCTGTTCGGACTGTATGCCGCGGACGCCGCGATCCAGCGGTCGGGCCTGCTCGCGTATCGTGATGGCTTGGAGCCGGATGCGACAGCGGCCTTCAACGACCGCAGCGCGGTCTACGTCGGCTCGGGTGGTTGCGCCTACTATTACAACTATGACTTTTTCCCGGCCTACTCTGCCGCCGGGGGCGATCTCAGGGCCTTTGGGCGCGAGTTCGAGTCATGCGTGAACCCGATGTGGCTGCTGACCCGCCTGCCCAACAATGTCCTTTGCTACATCGGCATCCGCTATTCGTTCAAGGGGACCAACGCCTGCATCACTAACCAGTGCGTGGGCGGGTCGGTGGCCCTTGCCGAGGCCGCGGCGGCTATCCGCGTTGGCGATGCCGACCGCGCCGTCGCTACGGGGCACGACGCCGCCATCGAGCCGGAGACAGTGCTCCGCTACCACCAGCTCGGGCTGCTGTCGCAGAACGGGCTGCGGCCGTTTGATCGCGCGCGCAGCGGCACGGTCTTCGGCGAAGGCGCCGCCAGCCTTGTGCTCGAGCGCGAGGCGGACGCACGGGCGCGGCGGGCGCAGTTGATCGGCGAGTTCCTGGGTTCCGGCTGCACCACGGAAGCGAGCGGCATTACCTCGGTGCGCCCGGACGGCGACGGGCTGAGCCGGGCGATTGGACTCGCGCTGGCCGACGCCGGCGTTTCACCCGGCCAGGTGGGCCTCGTCGTGGCGCACGGGAATGGGACCCTGACGTCCGATGCCTCGGAGGCCGTCGCCATCCGGCGCGTGTTTGGAGATTCGCCTCCGCCGATCACCGCTTTCAAGTGGGCGGTGGGCCATACGATCGCTGCTTCCGGCGTGCTCGATGTAGCTCTCGCCCTCACCGCACTGAGACAGGGGATTGTGCCTGGCATCGCCACGTTGGAATGCCTGGACCCCCAGCTCGCGCCGCTGCCGGTTTCGGCGGCGCCGCAACCGCCGCGCAGCGACATCGCCCTGGTGCTGAGCCGCGGCTTCGCGGGCATGAATGTGGCGCTGCTGGTCCGGGCCGTGCGATGAGCCGGGGCTCCAGGGAGCTGCCCGGGCCGGGCCTGGATACGGTCGAGCTGGGCCGCATCGAACGGCTGCTGGCCGAGAGCGACTCGCAGGACGTCGGGCGCCTCTTTACGGAGGCCGAGCTGAAAGACGCCGGCGAGGGGCCGCAACGCGTTCCCCGGCTCGCAGCTCGCTTCGCCGCCAAGGAAGCCTGCTGCAAGCTCTTCCCGCGGGAATTGGCCCTCGGCATGATCGGCCCCGCCGATTTCTCGGTTCGGCGCGACGCCTACGGCGCGCCCCGCGTCGAGGTAAGCCGTGACGCGCAATACGTGCTCGACCGCCGCTGCCTCGCAGGCATCAGCGTTTCACTGACGCACACCGATGCCAGCGCGTCGGCAATTGCGACGGCTCAGCCGCGGATGATTGACGTCCCGTGGTTTGGCCGGATGCTGTATCATCTGGCGCCCTTTCGCCGGCGAGTCGTGCTGGACAACCTGCGCCGCGTGTTCGGCGACGTGCTCGGGGAGGAGGACATCCAGCGGCTGGCCCAGGCTTACTGCGCCCATTTCGCCCGGTTCCTGGTCGAGTTTGCGCGGATGCCCTTCATGTCCGATGCGCGGCGAAAGGCCTGGGTCCGGGTCGAGAACGCGGAGTCCGCCATCCGCGCACAGGCGCAAGGCAAGGGCCTGTTGCTGCTGACCGGGCACTTTGGCAACTGGGAAGTCGCTACGGTTATCGGCATGCGCCAGTTCCCGCAGTATCGTGGCGCGCTTCACGTCGTGCGCCGCCCGCTCAAGCCCGCGTTGCTTAACGCTTTTGTCAACCGCAGGTTCCAGCGGTCGGGCTTCGGCACCCTGCCCAAGCGTGGCTCGCTCCAAGTTATCCTGGACCTGCTCGCCGAAGGCGCGGTCCTGGTCTATGTGCTCGACCAGCACGCGGGTGGCAACGACGGGGTCGTCGTGGACTTCCTGGGCCAACCTGCCGGCACGTTCAAGAGCCTGGCAGTGCTCGCCCTTCATACCGGGGCGCCGGTCGTTCCAGTCTGCGGCTGGCGAGAGCCCGATGGCCGGCATGTCCTGCGGTTCGAGGACCCGGTGCCGCTGATCGAGTGCGACGATCCCGGCGAGGCCATCCGCCGCAACACTCAGAGCTACAGTACGGCCCTGGAACGCATGCTCCTGCGCCACCCCGAGCAGTGGATCTGGATGCACCGCCGCTGGAAGGCCGCCGCCGCCAGCCAAGTCACCCCTGCTCCAGCTAGCTAGCTAAGCCGGAGCGGGGATGGCTGTTAAGTGGCGGGTGTTTCCGGAGGCCCTCCCCTACGGCACAAAAACTCGGAAGTAGCAGACCGGGTTCGTGGCGGGCTGCGGGTCCGTGAATCGATATTCGCCTGGTGTGGCCTCCGTCGTGGTCCCCACCACCGCCCAGTTGCTCAGCGGCAAAGCAAGGTTCGTGGAGCAAATGACGGTGAGAGTCATACCCGGAGTGCCTGCCGCCGACAGCACCATGTTGCCCCCGGCAGAACTCAAAATGCCGGTGAGTTGAATGGGGCCAGGACTCAATGTGGTCATGGTCGCGTCCTGCCCAAAGGCGACGCCGCCCGAATTTGAAGCCGTAACCCGGTAATGATAAAGCGTGCCCGGTGCCAGGGACGCGATTGGCAGAGACAGGGCCACCGGCGTGCTGCCGGAGGCGAGGAAGTTAGTGGCGGACGAGAGGCCATACGCGGTGGTCAGGCCGTATTGGAAGCAGCAAGCGGTTGCGCTGCCTTGCGGGGTGACGGTGGCGTTGAGCGTGCCGGAGCGGGCAGTAATGTTGGACGCGCTTAAGGTGCAGACCGCAGGCAGGGCCAGGTCCACCACCACCAAGACGGCTGGTGAACTGGTCACGGCGCCCGCAAGGTTGGTCAGGACAACGCTGTAGGTGCCCGAGTTGTTGGTTTGGACGTTTGTCAAAGTCAACGTGGCACTGGTTGCCAGGGGGATATTCGCGCCGTTGTAGGCCCATTGGTAACTGATGGGCGCCGCGCTCGTGGCGGCGACGGAGAATGTCGCCGTCACGCCATCAGGATTAGTGCCCACACCAAGGGTCTGGCTCGTGGGCTGGAGCGTGATGACCGGGGGGACGACCGCGACCAGCGTGGCCACGGCACTGGTTGTTGAACCGGCGATATCAGTTACCACCGCCGTATAGTCGCCGGCATTGGCCACTTGAACGTTCGTCAGCGTCAGGGTTGAAAGAGTGCTTCCGGCGAGGTTAGCTCCGTTGAACTGCCATTGATAGCTGAGGGGGGCGTAACCATCAGCGCCAACAAAGAAGACCGCCGTCTGGCCGGTTAGCACCAGCGAGCTTTGCGGCTGCGTGGTGATGGCGGGGGGCGCGAGGAGGGTGATAAACACGGTAGCTGGGTCAGAGGTTTGAGAGCCGTTGTCCGCCACGAACCTGAAGCTGTCCGCGCCGCTGTAGTTGGGTGTCGGCTGATAGAGCAGGTTAGGCCCGGTGCCGCTGAAGGTGCCGTGGGCCGGGGAGGTGACCACAGTATAGTTAGTGACGGGAGGGACGGCGAAAGCGGTGCTCAGCGTAATGGGCAACGCGGCATTCATTGCGTTGGTCAGGTTCTGGCTTAAGGCAACGGGGACGGGGATGAAGTAGAGGAGGCTGGTGTTGGTGGTGCAGAGGTGGAGGTCGCCGGCGAGGGTGGCGATCTCGTTGGTGGCTAGCGCACGGGTGTAAATCCGGGCTTCGTCCAACATGCCGGTGAAATGGTTGGCGTTGGCGAGGGCGTTGACGCCGATATAGCTGTCGGAGCCCAGCGTGTAGGAGATTTGCTGTCCTCCCACCCACTGGGAGGCTACCTTGGCCCCATCCAGGTAGAGGGACTGGTATTTGGCAACGGTGTCGAACGTGTATGCCACATGGTGCCAGCCCGCACCGGCCAGGGTGGCACTGTAGGGGACGATTTTGACAGTGTTTCCGTTGTAGAAGTATCCGGCGAGATAGCCGGAGGCATCGAGGATCAGGGCGGCGCTCTCTCCCAGCGAGATAACTTCCGAGCCACCGTTAGCGGGCGTGGTGAGATTCACCCACGCCGCCAGTGTGACACTCGCCGGCTGGCCGAGCAGCCCGGTGATCTTCATGTATGAGTTGGAGTTCGTTCCATTCAGCCGGAGCACGTTGCCGCGCATCGGGTCTGCCACAGCCTGAAAGCTGCCGTTTAGTTGGCCATTGTTTCCGGCCGTTGGACTATTGTTCTGCGCCAGGGTAGCCGCGGTGTTGGTAACATCGAAGGTGTAGTGTCCGGCCAGGTTGGTATCGTAATTCAGGGCGGTCAGCGTGTCATCTACGGCTTTGATGGTGAGCGTGGCATTCCCATTGAAATGCGTACCGGTGGCAAAGGAGAGGCCACTCAACGCGGCGTTGAGGTTCATCAGCGATCCGCGGAACGTCATGTTGGTGTCGGCCACTCCATCGCCCGCGGTAAACGCCAGGCCGCCAGTTCCGTTCAATGTGGCCACGCCGTTGGTGGCCCATAGTGTGAGCTCGATCGGATTTGCCCCCGAATCGGGCGCACTAATCGAGATGGCGTTCCCGTTGGCAGTCGAGAATACACGCGCTATGTCTTGGGTCGCCGTCACTGTCGCCGGCATCCAGGCGACGGGGACCTGGTGCACGTGTGTGATGGTGACGGCAACCAGTCCTGTGGCGTACAGGCTGCCATCAAAGGCGGTGAAGGTGAAACTATCGCTGCCGAAAGCGTTGGTCGCCGGCAGGTAGGTGACCGCGCCGCTCTGAGAGTTGAGGGTGCCTAGTGCGCCGTTGGTGGGCCGGGCCAGGATTGCATAGACCAGGTTGCTGCTGTCCACATCGGTGGCGGTTAACACCAGGTTGGTCGCGGTGTTCTCCAGGACGGTTACGGTCTGGTTGCTCGCTACCGGCGGGCGGTCCACATACGTGACCGTCAGGCTCACCGTTGCCGCGCTGGACGTCGTCGTGCCGTCGTTGGCCTTGTAGGTGAAGCTGTCGCCGCCGTAGTAGTTGGTCGCCGGCTTGTAGGTGAAGCCGCCAGTGGAGTTCAAGGTCAGGGTGCCGTGACTGACGGAGGTCATCAACACGGCAGTCAACGTGTCACCGTCTTGGTCAGTGTCGTTCGCAAGGACACCGGGAGCCGCGATGGTCAGGGTCACGTTTTCGGCGGTGGTATAGCTGTCGTTGTTGGCGACCGGGGCGTGGTCAAGAACGGTCAACGTGGCGGGGGCGCTGGGGACGGTGCCGCCGGCATTTGTGACTTTTACGTAATACGTGCCCGCATTGGCGGTGGAGACATTAGGGATGGTTAGTGTGCTATCGGTGCCGCCGCTAACTGAGCCGCCGTTGAAATACCACTGATAGCTTAAGGAAGTGCCGCTGGAGGCAACCACGGCGAAGCTGGCAGTGTCCTTTTTGTAGACACTCGTGCTCGAAGGTTGGACAGTGATGACGGGCGGGGGGCTGCCCAGGCAGGTCGTTGCCAGCAGGGTACAGCCCAGCCACAGGCCCATAAAAGCCCTTTTCCGCATGGGCTGTGCGCGCGCCCTGTCTTGCATCAGTCCAAAAAGCAGCCAATCCTGTGCCGTTCTTAGAATCGATAGGTCAGCTTGACGCGGAACGTGCGGCCGTTCTGCGGAATGGTGTCCTGCAGGTGGAACCGGGTTGCCGGATCGGCGTATTGCTGGTCCAGCAGGTTGTAAACGCTGGCTGAGACTTCCAGGTTCTTGATCAGGTTCTGGCTGAACAGGGTGAAGTTCAGAACGCCAAAGCCGTCCACGTCCTCGCCGGCCACCGTTTCACCGCTGGTGGTCGTGTAGAAGCTGTGGCGGCTGCTGGTGTACTGGAATTCCAGGCTGGCGAAGATCTTGTCCCTGAAGACCGGCACGCTGAGGTTGAATTTCACCAGGTGTTCCGGCGAGTCCGGCAGGTTTTGGCTGCCGGACAGGTCGGCGGTGTGCTGAAGACTATAGCTCATGCGCCCCCTGATTCCCGAGGGCCAGATGCCTTCCAAGGCCAACTCCACCCCTTTTCCTTCGGCATTGATGTTGCCGAAGCTGCCGTTCTGGAAAACGATCAAATCGTTCATCCGGTTGTAGTAGCCGGAGACCGAGGACCGCAGGTGGTTACCGATGCCCTGCTCGTAGATCAGCTCGTAGGTCGTAATGTGCTCCGGCGAAATGTTCTGGAACCGCGGGTCGCTGAGTTCCAGGAAGTTGGGGGCCCGGAAGGCGGTGCCATAAATGGCCTTGAAGGTGGACTTCTCCAAGGGGCTGTAGATCAAGGCCAGGCGCGGATCCCACGCGGGCTCGAAATCGCCGTACTGATCATAGCGGATGCCCGCGTTGAAGTGGAGATTGGTGCGGATGGCGATGTCAGCCTGGCCGAAGATGCCATAGCTTTGACGGTTGGTATGCACCGAGGAGAAGGTCTGCTGCGTAGCGGGGTCGTACACGCGATCGCTCTGCCAGAAATCATCGCGGTATTCGGCGCCAAAGGTGAGGACATGGACGTCCCACAGGCGCTTGTTGAGCGCCAGGTCGGTGCCCCACCACTGGCCGTTCTGAGTTTCCTTGTAGAGGAGATTGTTCGGCGCCGTCCCGTAGGGATAGCCGAAATCAATGTCGTTCTGGTCATAATAGACCTGTGCGGTCACATCCACGACGTCGGTGAAATCGTGGGCGTATTTCAGATTGAGAAAGCTTTGCTCGTTTTCCGTGTTGAGGCCCGAGGCATTGAACGTGGTGAAGTACTGAGCCGTTGGATTCTCCTTCTTGCGCCAGTTGAAAGCGCCCTCCAGGGTCAAATCGTGATACCCCAGCGAGCCGAAGCAGTTGGCGTATTCCTCACCGTCCAGGCCATTGACAACGCCGAAGTTCTGCGCCGGGGTGTCGAACTGCTTGTAAAAGAGGTGGTCGGGGCCGGCGCTGTCGTAGAACGAACCCGAGAGGAGAAGTTCAATGCCGTTGGTGAAGGCTTTCCCGAACGTCGCGCGGGCCTTGTAAGCGTCGAACGAGCCGTATTCGCCGGAGACTTCGAAACCGTTCACTTGGGCGGGCTTGCGCGTGACAACGTTGATGACGCCGAAGAAGGCGTTGTTGCCGTAAAGTACGGCGAACGGGCCGCGAATCACCTCGACCCGGTCCACCAGGTCTATGTCCAGGATGAAATCGTTGCCGATGGCGGCGCCGTCGGTCAGGTCGTTGTTCACGCGGTGACCGTCCACGAGCAGGAGGACCCGGCTGTTGAAGTCGCCCAGGTTGACGCCGCGCGTTCCCAGAAACGAATAGTCCCGGTCATAGGAGACCTGGAATCCCTGTACGCTCTCCAGCACGTCGGCCAGCGTCCGGTAGCCGTAGCGCTTGATCTCGTCCGAATACACGACCGTGATGGAGGAGGGCGCCTGGGTAATCTTCTGCTCGAACTTGGAGGCGCCATAGACGGAGGGCACCTCGATGTTCATCAGACTCTCCAGCGGGAGAGCCGTCAGGTCATTCGTGCCGAGGTCGCTGACGGTCTCGCTCGCCTGAAGGCAGGCTGCCAGGCCAAGCACCAGACCCGCGCACGCTCCCTGGAGAGCCCGGGACGGCCCGAAACGGGCCATGGTACGGCTCAGGAGGCAGCGCTCAGGTCTGCTAAGCTTCATGATATGAGCGGAGAGATCGACCCCGCTTGACGCCCTTTAAGCAGATCCTGTTCCAATCTGAGGCTTGACAATCCCAGCCAAATCGCCGGTGATGGCGGGAAAGTTGTCCGACTCATGCGTCACGCAGCGATAGGGGTCCTGGGGCTGGTCGTGGCCGCGCTGCTGCTCAGCTATGACGGCAGCGGGCAGACGCCGGCTACGCCCTATCAGCTCAAGGCCGCCTTCCTGTTCCATTTCGCGGAGTTTGTTGAGTGGCCGCCGCAGACGTTTACAGATCCATCCTCACCCCTGGTGATCGGCATCCTGGGGGAGAGCTCCGTGCGCGAGGATTTGGAGCGGACACTGAGGGGCAAGACGGTGCGAAATCATCCTTTGGAGGTTAAGGAGATCCGCACCCCGGTGGACGCGGCCCACACCTGTCACGTCCTGTTCATCACGGCAGCAGAGAGGAAGCGTGTGGCTGAGTTTCTTGCGGGTTTGCGGGGCGCCAGCGTGCTCACCGTGAGCGAAACTGAGCGGTTTACGGAGAACGGCGGGATGATCAACTTCGTATCCGAGGGAACTAAAATCCGCTTCCAGATCAATGATCAGGCGGCGAAAGATGCCGGGTTGAAGGTCAGCTCAAAGCTGCTGAGCCTGGCTTCGCGTCCGGCACATTAACCTCCGTAAAGCTAGATTACATCGGGGCGGTTTGCTCTCGGCACTGCTTGGCAAACCACCAACGCGAGACCCGAACGGATTACAGTTGGCTGCAGAAGGTGCTCTGAATACGAAAGATAGCCGCGACCGCAGCGGGATATGATGCTCAGGCGGTTACGCCAAGACTCGTTTTTGTGCTGTTACGGTGTGTGTAGGCAGGGTATCCGGCAGATCCCAGGAGCGACGCTTATTTGCGAACACAGAGGTTTAAGTCACATTAAATCGCTTACATGCCTGAACCGGCTCTGTCTCATTCTCGTCTTTGGCATGCTGCTTGCGGCTATGCCGGCGACGGTGAAAGCAAGCTCGAACAGACTAACCCCTGAACAATTTCGGCCAGGATTGGGACAGCCTCGGGCCGTAAGGCCTTTCGGCCAGCTCGCTGTCACATGAAGGCCTTCAGGGACCTGGGGATCCAGCACAAGATGCAGGTTTTGAACCTGCTGATCGGCGGGACGCTTCTTCTGGTCGGCCTGGCCGCACTCTTTGCGTTTCAGGTTCTGTCCTTCCGTTCCAACTTTCAGCGCGACACAGCGACTCTGGCCGGGGTCATCGCTAATAACAGCACCGCAGCCTTGCGCTTCAAAGACGACCAAGCGGCGACGGAGGTGGTAGACTCCTTGCGCGCAAAGCCGACCGTCATCGCCGCCAGCCTGGCACTGCCCGATGGCAGTTTATTGGCTAGCTTCGGAAAGGCTGAGAGTGCGGCGGGGCAGGCACAGTTTCCACCCCCCGGCGAATCGCGCTTCGTGGGACGCCAGTTGCTTACCACGCAGCCGGTCATGCTCAACCGGGAGCAGGTCGGCACGCTGTACCTTCGTTCGGACTACCGCCGGACGTTAATGGAACTGCTGCGTTTCTACGCTAAAGTCCTGGCGGGAGTTGTCCTCTCCTCCACGGCTCTGGGAGTATTCCTATCGAGCCGGCTGGGGCGGACGATTACTGGGCCAGTCCTCCAGTTGGCGAACACGGCCAGAATCATAGGCGAGAAGAAGGATTACGCGATGCGTGCCGTTGTGGGTTGCCGGGGGGACGAGGTCGGGCGCCTGGCGGAGTCCTTCAACGAGATGCTGGGCCGGATTCAGAGCCAGGACGCCGCGCTGAGCCTTTCGCAGAAGAAGATGGAGGCGTTGATCAACTCCATTGATGGGATTGTCTGGGAACGCTCAGCGGACAACCTGCGGTTTACTTTCATCAGCCGCCAGTGTGAAACCATCCTGGGATATTCGCCCGAGACGTGGCTGGCGCAGCCGAACTTCTGGTCGGAGCGTCTTGACCCGCAGGATGCGGCCAAGGCGCTCCGGAACTGCCAGGAGCTAACTGCGAAAGGTCATCCCTACACCTGCGAGTACCGCATGATCGCCGCGGATGGCAGGACAGTATGGATCCGGGAGAGCGGAACGGTGCTGGCCGGCGATGGCCATGCTGCGGCGGTGCGCGGCATCCTGCTGGACATTACGCGCCAGAAGAAGGATGCCGAGGAACTCGACAAGCTCAATCGCAAGCTGATGGACACCTCGCGCCAGGCCGGCATGGCGGAAGTTGCCACCGGCGTGCTCCACAATGTCGGCAATGTTTTGAATAGCGTGAGCGTGGCCGCCACGGTGGTCGGGGACCGGTTGCGGCATTCCAAGCTGGACAACCTGCGGCGCGCTACCTCCCTGCTGCGCGAGCAGGACGGCCACCTAGCGGAATTCCTGACGTCCGACCCCAAAGGCAAAGTCCTGCCGGCTTACCTCTGCACGGTGACGGACCAATTGGCCGAGGAGCAGAAAAAGCTGCTGACTCGAACGGACACCATGGGGCAGCACATCGAGCACATGAAGGAGATCGTCGCGATGCAGCAGAGCTACGCCAAGGTTTCCGGCGCATACGAGAGGACGGCTGCCCCCGCTCTGGTGGAAGACGCCCTGCGCATCAACCTGGCAGCGTTCGACCGACATCGCATCGAGGTGGTGCGGGAGTTCGATCCCAACCTGCCTGACGTCTGCGTGGACCGGCACAAGGTGCTCCAGATCCTGATTAACGTGTTCCGTAACGCGAAGTATGCGATGGCGGGACTGGAGGGAGCAGGCAAACGGCTGACCATCAGGGTCGGAAAGGGCTCGCCGGGCAAGGTAAATATCCGCGTGCAGGATAACGGGATCGGCATTCCCGCAGAGAACCTCACCCGGATCTTCAACCACGGCTTCACCACTAAGCGGGACGGACACGGCTTCGGCCTCCATAGCGGCGCCAACGCCGCCCGGGAAATGGGTGGCAGCCTGACCGCCCGGAGTGACGGCCCTGGCAAGGGCGCCGAGTTCATCCTGGAACTCCCCACTGCCTCTGCACGCCGCCAGGAGGAACCGGCCGCCTTGCAAGCAACCTCATGAAGACCACAGACACCGAACGTAACCTGCGCGTCCTCATTGTGGACGACAATACCAGCATCCACGCCGATTTCCGGGAAATCCTTTGCCCGGACACCATAGGAGACTCGGCCGCCAACGAAATGGAAGCGGTGCTCTTCGGCAATGGGCATTCCACGCCGGCGCTGAAGCCATTTGAGCTGGATTCTGCCTACCAGGGGGAAGAGGCGCTGGAAATGGTGAAGCACGCGCTGACGCAGCAACGGCCTTATGCCTTGGCATTTGTGGACGTTCGGATGCCGCCGGGGTGGGACGGCGTGGAAACGATTGCGCGCATGTGGGAGGTGTACCCGGCGCTCCAAGTGGTCGTCTGCACGGCCTACGCCGATTACTCGTGGGAGCAGATGCGAGCCAAAGTCGGGCAGCCCGACAGTCTGGTCATTCTCAAAAAGCCATTCGACAACATCGAAGTGCAGCAGCTCGCACACGCGCTTACCACGAAATGGTGGCTCAATCTCCAGTCCGAGAGGCAAATGGCTGAATTGGCTCGCGCCAACGCGTCGCTGTCCCTGTCGGAAGAGCGCTTCTCCAAGGCCTTTCACGAGAGCCCGGTTCCCAGTGCCATCCAGAGCTTCCCTGACCAGCGGTTTGTGGACGTGAACGAGCGTCTGGTCAGGGTGACCGGGCGTGCCCGAGGTCAACTGATCGGGCATAGTCCCGCTGAGCTCGCGATTTGGGAGCAGCCTGCCCTGACCGAAGCCTGGTACGAGGCATTGGCCCGCCAGGAGAATGTCCGCGAGCAGCCCGCTAAAATCCGTAGCGGGGACGGCGCGTTGCGCGAAATGCTCGTTTCCTTGTCTCCGATCTCCCTGGGCGGCCAGCCGCACGCGTTGCTGCTGGCGCAGGACATTTCCGAGCGCGTCTTCCTGGAGCGCCAGCTCCGCCAGGCCCAGAAGATGGAGGCGATCGGCCAGCTCGCCGCAGGCGTCGCGCACGATTTTAACAACGTGCTGACGATCATCCAGGGGCACGCCGGCCTGCTGCACAACCGCATCAACGGCGGCGGCCCGGAAAGCCGGTCCATCGAGCAAATCACCCAGGCCTCGGCGCGGGCAGCAACCCTCATTCGCCAGCTCCTGATGTTCAGCCGCAAGCAGGTCATGCAATTCCACGCCGTGGATCTGAACCTGGCCTTGCGCAGCACCATCAAGATGCTGGAACGGCTCGTCGGAGAGCAGGTCGAGGTGGAGTTTTTTCCCCAGGAGCCTTTGCCGGCCATTCACGCCGATACCAGCATGCTGGAGCAAATTGCGATGAACCTGGCGGTTAATGCGCGCGATGCGATGCCCCAGGGCGGGCGCGTGATGATCGTCACCTCGCTGCACACCATCCGTCGTCCCGCCACGCCGATGGACCCGGAGCCGCGGGATGGCGATTTCGTCTGCCTCACCTTCCGCGACACCGGCACGGGAATGGATACAGAGATTCTGCCCCGGATCTTCGAGCCCTTCTTTACCACCAAGCCGGCCGGCAAGGGCACGGGCCTGGGGTTGTCCACCGTCTTTGGTATCGTCCGGCAGCACCACGGTTGGGTGGAGGTGAACAGCAAGAGGAATCAGGGCACGACCTTCCGGATTTTCTTCCCGGCGACCCCGCAGCCGGCGGAAAAGGCCGAGGTCGTGGTGCAGACTGCCCTGCGCAAAGGCCATGAAACGGTCCTGGTGGCCGAAGACGAGGATGCCCTGCGCCAGATGGTTGTTCATGTCCTCGCGATCCAGGGCTACCATGTGCTCGAGGCGGCTTCCGGCCCGCAGGCCCTCGAGATCTGGGATCGAGCCGAGCATCCCATTGACCTGCTGCTGACCGACATGGTCATGCCCGGTGGCATCATGGGCAGCGAGCTGGCCAAACGGCTGACAGAGCGATCCCCCACGCTGAAGGTCATCTACACCAGCGGTTACAGCCCCGGCATGGCAGGCAAGGACTTGTCCGTGCTGAAAGAACGGAACTTCCTGCCTAAGCCATACTCGATCGGCAAGTTAGCCCAGTTCGTCCGCGAGTGCCTGGATGCTCCGGTGAAGCAAAACTGAGCCAGTCGAGTGCGGAGCGTTGGCTGCGGTGTGCGCGCCCCGCCAGACCAGCGGGACCCCGCCCCTAACGTCATCCTGCCTCAAGAACCCGGCTTGTGGGTGGCTATTGACCCTTGCGATTGCCCGGTGTGTCTCCCATGTGGGTCGACCCACATGGGAGACACACCGGGCAATCGCCAGGACCCCACAAGTGCCAGAGGCGGGAATCGCGCATTAGGTGCCATGCTCACAATTGTGATAGATCTCTAAGTCGCTAATACTACGTGACTTACGTAAAATGGCGCCTGCGGGCTCAGGCCGTGCCGGCCCGCCGTAACCTTCATGGCCTTTTCCTTAAGAACACGTGGGCGGGGAGGCTCCGCCTGAAATGCGGGCAGGGCGGGCCAAAACAGGCCGAAACGAGTCGCCCGCAGGGGTGTCAGACATAAACGAGCGAGTCCGACCCGCTAACCACGATTGACATGAGAACAAAACTGACCTGGCTCCTGGCCTGCCTTCTGCCCGGAGCACCTCTAATGGCTGCCGACATCGAGGCGACGGTCTATCCTGGCCAGCCCACCACCAGCACCGCCAACGTATCCATCCCGTCGCTGCCGCCGGCGGCGGACGTGCTGTTCTCTTTCGACTGCACGGCCAGCATGGATACGGTTTTAGACACAACGAAGGCCAATGCCGTGAGCCTCATGGGCCAACTCGAAGGCACCGGCGTGAGCTTCCATTTTGCCGTGGCCTCGTTCATGGATTATCCGGGCACCTATACTTCGTGCGGCTACTCGTCCACCTACGGCGACGCCTCGAGCGGCGACTACCCTTATAAGCTCAACCAGGCAATGACCACCAACATGAGCGCCGTCACCACGGCCGTCAGCGGCTTGAAGATCGGCTATGGCGTGGATTCGCCCGAGGCCTACACCCGCCAAATGTACGAGAGTTACGCCGATACCAACGTCCTGTGGCGTACCGGCGCCAAGCGGGTCATGGTGATCTTCGGGGACGATGTGCCGCACGACTGCAACCTCAACCGCGGGATACCGGGCACGGGCACCAATGTCTGGTCCACCGGCGGCGACCCGGGCCGCGACGGAATCATGGGCACCAGCGACGACCTCGACCTGCAAGCCGTCCTGTCGGGCATGGTTTCGAACCATGTCGTCATGCTGGCGGCCCGCATTGATAATTACGGGGGCTCCAGCTACGCGTTTAACTACTGGACCGCCTGGACGCGAGAGACGGGCGGCAAAGCGTTCCAGAGCTCCGGCACCACGTTGATCAATGATCTCATGCACGCAATCACCAACAGCCTGACGATCATGTGCGTCCAGAATCTGCAAGTGCTGGTCACCCCGACCAACTTCAGCTCGTGGCTGACAGCCAACCCGCCCGTCTATGCCCAGGCCTGCTCCGGAGACACGCCGGCCTTCCACCTCGCCTTCACACCGCCCCCCGGCACACCCGGGGGCGATTACTCATTCAGCATCTCGGTGCAGGATAACCAGGGCGTGCAATACCTGTCCGAATCAGTACTGCTTCATGTCATTCCACCGGTGCCCCTGCCCGTGGCGCTCAACAACGCAACCCTGACCTGGATGACGGCATCGAATATTCCCTGGTTCGGGCAAACGAACGTGTCGCACGACGGCGTGTCTGCCGGGCGCAGTTGTTTCGTTGGCGACGGCGGGCAGACCAGCATGAGCACCACCACCAACGGCCCGGGCACGCTATCCTTCTGGTGGGAAGTGTCCTCTCAAACCAATGCCGACCTGCTGAGCTTCATCTGCTACGGCGGCGGCACGACCAGCATCACGGCGCAAATCTCGGGCGAAGTGGGTTGGCAGCAGTTCAGCGCCTACCTGCCCGGCGGCCCGCAGACGCTGGTCTGGACGTATAGCAAAGACGCCTCCCAAAGCGCCGGGCTCGATGCCGGCTTCGTGGACCAGGTCAGCTACGCCTTCGGCCCGACGCTGCCCTTCATCATTGCCGACCCACAGAGCCAGCAGGTCTCGGCCACCACGCCGGTGACCTTCTCGGTCCTGGCCAACGGCACGCCCACCTTGGCCTACCAGTGGCGCGTGAACGGCAAAGATATTCTCGGGGCCACCTCGAACGTGCTCGCCTTGCCCAGCGCGACCTGGCTCGATGCCGGCACCTACGCCGTGCGCGTCTCGAATCCTTACGGCGTCACCAACAGCGCGAACGCGGCCCTGAGCATTCTACCGATCATGCTGCGCGGGGACGACTCGATGGGGCAGATCCAGCCGTCTCTCCTGGAGACCAACCCGGCGGCCATTGCGGCCGGCTCGTATCATACGCTCGCCCTGCTCCAGGACGGCACGGTCGCCGCCTGGGGCGAAGATGACGATGGGCAATGCGATCCCCCGCCGGGCCTCACGAACGTAGTGCAGGTTGCCGGCGGCGGCTATCACAGCCTGGCCTTGAGCGCCGACGGATCGGTTACCGCCTGGGGCGGCAATGAAGATCAGCAATGCAACGTCCCAGCCGGCCTGACCAACGTGCTGGCCGTGGCCGCCGGCTTTTGGCACAGCCTGGCATTGCGCGCGGATGGCACGGTCGTCGCCTGGGGCGATAACAGCTACGGGCAGACCTCTATACCGGCCGGCCTCAATAATGTGGTGGCAATCGCGGCCGGCGGGAACCACAGCCTCGCCCTGCGCGCGGACGGCACCGTCGCAGCCTGGGGCGATAACCTGGATGCCTACGGCAGCTACGTAGGGCAATCAGCGGTGCCGGCCGGCCTGAACGGCGTGCAAGGCATCGGCGCCGGCGAATACCACAGCCTCGCGGTCCGTACTAACGGCGCGGTGGCCGCCTGGGGCGACGATTCCCAGGGCCAATGCGACCTTCCCCCCAACCTGACCAACGCCGTAGCCGTGACCGGGGGAGGCGGACACAGCCTGGCCATTAAAGCCGATAGCTCGATGGCGGCCTGGGGCGCCAACTGGAACGGGCAGTGCAACCTCCCGACCAACCTGCTAGGCGTGGCCTGCGTCGCGGCCGGCGACATGCACAGCGTAGTGCTCTTTGGCCTCACGCCGCCCAAGCTGATCCGCACCCGGCGCGGCCACGGGCAATTCACCCTGATGCTGCCGACCTACGCCGGAATGAACTACGCGCTCGAATACGAGACCGCTTTGCAGTCCGGCGTCTGGACCCCCAGCGCCTCCGCTTTCGGCCACGGCGGCCTGCAGATGCTGACCGACCTCACCGCGACCAACTCCGCCCGCTATTACCGCGTGCGGGTGTGGTAGGCGGGCGCCGCAGCGTCTTGGAGTGCGCCAGCCCTCTGGCGCTCCCGTGCACACCGGCCCGTCTTCGGTCAGAGCTCTTGGCATAATTCCACCCAAATCCGAAGGCCGAAGGCCGAAGCCCGAAAGAAGGCCGAACTACGCAATCCGAGGGCGCCAGTGTGGTGCGTTCGAGCCTCGGATTTCGGCCTTCCTTCGGCCTTCGGATTTCGGCCTTCGGATTTGGGCAGAGTCAGGCGAACAAACCTCTTTTCCATTGAACTGCGCGCCCGTGTCCGCAAGATTGTGCATCCTCGATGGACCGCACCAACAAGGCGCGCGATGCTCTCCGGGTAGGCCTGCTCCTGGCTGCGCTCACGCTGGTGGCCTACTGGCCCATGTGGCAGAACGGCTTCGTCAGCTATGACGACCGGAGCTACGTGACCGAAAACCCGCACGTCCTGGGCGGACTCAGCCTCAACAGCATTAAATGGGCCCTCACGACCGGGCACGCCGGGAACTGGCACCCGCTCACCTGGCTCTCGCATATCCTGGACGCCCAAATCTACGGGCTGTGGGCCGCAGGGCACCATGCGACCAACCTGCTCCTGCATATCGCCAACACCCTGCTGCTCTTCGCCTGGCTGCGGCGGGTGACTGGCGCGCTTTGGCGCAGCGCCCTTGTGGCGGCGCTCTTCGCCGTCCACCCGCTGCACGTGGAATCGGTCGCCTGGGTGGCCGAGCGCAAGGACGTGCTGAGCATGTTCTTCTTCATGCTCACACTGTGGACCTACACGCGATGGGTGGAGGAAGGAGAACATCCAACATCCAACACCGCAGTGCGTGGTGCGTGTTCCGTGTCCACGCAACACGCAACACGCAACACGTTCCACGCTCCGCGCTTCGCGCTCTACGTCCTTTCCCTGCTCTCCTTCGCCCTGGGTCTCATGAGCAAGCCCATGCTGGTGACCGTGCCCTTCGTCCTCGTGCTCCTGGACTACTGGCCACTCGGCCGCTTCGCAGGTCTTGAGTCTAAAGTCTCAAGTCTCGAGTCCAAGGAAGACTTAGCACGCAACACGCAATACGCACCACGTTTCAGCCTTGAGCCTCTAGCCCTTAGCCTTTGGGACAAACTGCCCTTCTTCGCCCTCAGCCTGGCTTCCAGCGCCGCCACCTTCCTTATTCAGCGCAACGCCGGCGCGGTGAGTTCACTCGACACGCTGCCGCTGGAGTTCCGAATTTCCAACGCGTTCGTCTCCTGCCTGCGCTATGCCGCCAAGCTGTTTTGGCCCGTGCGGCTGGCGGCTTTCTACCCTGCCCCAAGCCATTGGCCGGATGCCTGGGTCGCTGGTGCCATTGTGTTCCTGGTAGGCGTAACCGCGCTGGTCGTCTGGCGGGCACCCCGGGCGCCATACCTGCCCGTCGGGTGGTTCTGGTACCTGGGCACGCTGGTGCCGGTCATTGGCATCGTCCAGGTCGGCCAGCAATCCATGGCCGACCGCTACAGCTACATCCCGCTCATCGGGCTGTTCATCATGCTCGTCTGGGGCGCAGCGGCCGTCTGCTCGCGGTGGCCGGCGGCGAGAGGCGCACTGGCAGCTTGTGGGGTGGCCGCGGTCTGCGCCTGCGCCGTGCTGACCTGGCGACAGGTCGAGTATTGGCATGACAGCGCCAGCCTTTTTCAACACGCCCTCGCGGTTACGGAGGACAATGCCGTCGCCCAGAACAACCTCGGCGCGTGCTCCTTGGACGCCGGAAACCTCGCCGAAGCCGAAGCGCACTTCGCCGAGGCGGTGCGCATCCATCCCAATTACCCCGAAGCGCTGGCCAACCTGGGCCTCTGCCGCCAGCAGGCGGGACAGGAGCAAGAAGCGATAGACCTGCTGCTAAAGTCGGTCCGCGTCCAGAGCAGTCCCGCGGTCGAATACAACCTGGGCGAACTGCTCTCCCGGCGTGGTGAACTGGCGCCGGCCGAGTCGCACTACCGCACCGCCCTGAAGGAAAACCCCGAGTTCGCCGAGGCGTGGTGCGGCCTCGGCCAACTCAAAGCCAGGCAAGGCCAGGTGGCCGAGGCAGTGCAGTGCTATACCACTGCGCTACGATTTAAGCCGGGCCTGGTCGCCGCCCACGAGGCCCTCGGAGGCATGTTGGAGGCGCAGAAGAAACTCGACCAAGCCATCCCGCATTTCGAGGCCGCCGTGCGGTCCGCTCCCACGGATCCCAATGCCCATTACAACCTCGCCGCTGCGCTGAACGCCAAAGGCGACTTCGCCGGCGCCGCGGCGCAATACGCCGAGACCTGCCGCTTGCGACCCGACGACCTCGAAGCGCGCCGCAACCTCGCGCTGGCCCTGCTCGGACAAGGCAAGCTGGCTGAAGCAGCCTCACAGCTAGAGCAGGTCCTGCGCGTCCGGCCCGACGCTGCGACCGAGCACTACCTGGCGCTCGCCCTCGACTCTCAGGGGCAAACCGCCGCCGCGCTGCCGCATTACCGCGAAGCAGTGCGCCTGGCGCCGGACACCGCCCTCTACCTGAATGACCTGGCGTGGATCCTCGCGACCAGTCCCCAGGCCGAGCTGCGCAACGGCGCAGAGGCGGTGCAATTGGCGGAGACGGCCTGCAAGCTAAGCGGCGGCAAGGAGGCGCGCTGCTACGGTACACTGGACGCCGCTTATGCGGAGGTGGGCCGCTTCGACGACGCCGTGGCTACCGCCACCAAAGCCCGCGACCTCGCCCTCGCCGCCGGGCAGAAGGAGTTGGCCGGCGCAGCCGAGGCTCGGCTCGCGCTTTACCAACAGCGCAAGCCCTTCCGCCAGCCCGTTGTGACCGCCCCGCCGCCTTGAGTGCCATCGAACTTGCGGACAGCGCGCGCCGCGCCCCATCATCCTCGCGTATGCCGGAACGACGGAAGTGGGAACCCGCCGCAGTTTGCTATTGCCTGCTGGCGTTGATCACGCTCGCCGTGTATCTGCCGGTCCTCGAGGCGCGCTTCGTCACCTTCGACGACACCTACTACGTCACGGACAATCAGCACGTGCAGGCCGGCCTGACCTGGGAAGGCACGCGCTGGGCGTTCACGCATTACCATGCGGCGAACTGGCATCCGGTGACCTGGCTCTCGCACATGCTGGACTGCCAGCTTTACGGCTTGAATCCGCTGGGCCCTCACCTGACCAACCTCCTGTTCCACACGGCGAACACGTTGCTGCTGTTCGGGTTGCTCCGCTACCTGACCGGCGCGTTCTGGCGCAGCGCATTCGTGGCGGCGCTCTTCGCCCTGCACCCGCTGCACGTCGAGTCGGTCGCCTGGGTCGCCGAGCGCAAAGACGTGCTGAGCACGTTCTTCTTCCTGCTCACGCTATGGACCTACGTCCGCTACGCGGAAGCCCGAACGCCGAAGGTCGAAGGCCGAATTGGGAAACATCCAACAGCCAACATCCAACATCCAACATCCAGTGATCAGCCCCAGGCAGGTTCCACACGCCACGCTCCTCGCTTCTACCTTCTGTCCTTGCTCTTCTTTGCCCTGGGCCTCATGAGCAAGCCCATGCTGGTGACCGTGCCGTTCGTGTTGCTGCTCCTGGACTACTGGCCGGTGCGGCGGTTCGCCGGTCTCGAGTCTCAAGTCTCAAATCTCAAGCCCACGCAACTCGCAACACGCACCACGCCTCAGGCCCACGGCTGGCGCCAAGCTCGTAAATCCCAGATCGTAAATCGTATATTGCTGGACAAGCTCCCCTTCCTCGCGCTCTCTGCCGCGTCCTGCATCGTGACCGTCATCGCGCAGCACAAGGGCGGCGCCCTGGCCTCGCTCGAAGGCGGGAGCGCCGTAAGCATAGCCTGCCGCATCGTCAACACCCCCGTCGCGTACGCATCCTACCTGGCGAAGCTGCTGTGGCCGGCGGACCTGGCAGTCATCTACCCATTCGTCCGGGAATGGCCGGCGGACATCGTTGTGCTGGCGACCGCGGTCGTCGTTGCCCTTACTGGCGCTGCCGTGTGGCTGGGGCTTCGCCGGCGGCCCTACCTGCTTGTGGGCTGGCTCTGGTACTTGGGCACTCTGGTGCCGGTCATCGGCCTCGTGAAGGTGGGCGCCCAATCCATCGCCGACCGCTACATGTATATCCCTTCAATCGGCCTGTTTGTTATGCTGGCATGGGGCGTGGCCGACCTGACCGCGGGATGGGCGCAACGCACGGTTCCGCTGGCCCTGGCCGCGGCGGCAGTCCTGGCCGCATGCGGCATAGTCACCGGCGCCCAACTGCTCTACTGGCAAAACACCGAGACGCTGTTCCGCCACGCGCTGGCCGTAACCAAAGACAATTATATGGCCTGCAACAATCTCGGCTACTACTTCGCCGAACTGGGCGAGCACGAGCAGGCGAAGACCTGCTACCGCCAGGCAATACAAATTGCCCCGACCTATCCCGCCCCGCGCAGCAACCTGGGGGCGACCCTCATACATCAGCAGAAGTACAGCGAAGCCGTCGCCGCGCTGGAGGAGGCGCTGGCCCTGAACCCCGCGTCGGCCGACATCGAGAGCAACCTGGGCGGCGCCCTGTATTGCGAGGGCAAAACCGCCGACGCCATTACGCATCTGCGCCGGGCCATCCAGCTCAATCCCGAATACGCCATGGCTCGCTACAACCTGGGCAACGCCTTGCTGCAACAGGACAAACCGACCGAGGCAGCGGCGGCGTTCCGCCAGGCGACGAAGCTCGATCCGCGTTACGCCGACGCGTATAGCAACCTTGGGCTCATTCTGGCCAAGGAAGGCAAGTCGGCTGAAGCGGAGGCCCAGTTCCGGCACGCACTGAACCTGCAGCCGGGCCTGGCGCCGGCGCTTTACAGCCTCGGACAAACGCTCCTGGAGCAAGGAAAAGCTGACGAGGCCGCGGCGCAGTTCACCGAGTTGCTCCGGCTGCATCCCCGGCATCAGCCGGCCTGGATGCAACTCGGCCTCGCCCGCGTTAAGCAGGGTAACCCGGACGAAGCAGCGGCCGCCTTCTCCTCGGCGCTGCGGATCAGTCCTGACGACCTCGAAGCCCACTGCCAACTAGGCGCCGTCCTCGCGAGCCAACACCGATCGCGTGAGGCGGTCCAGCATTACCGCGAAGCGCTCAAGCTGGCGCCCGACTCACCCGAAATCCTTAACAACCTGGCTTGGATTCTCGCCGCCGGTCCCAACGCCCAGGTCCGCAATGGCAAGGACGCGGTCGCCCTGGCTGAGCGCGCCTGCAAACTGACCGATTACAAGCGCCCGGTCATGGTGGGCACCTTGGCGGCGGCTTATGCCGAAGCGGGACGCTTCCAGGATGCAGTGGCCACGGCGGAAAAAGCGGGAGCACTGGCCGAGCAGTCCAACCAACCCGCCCTGGCCGCCCGGAACCGCGAGCTGGCGGCGCTCTATCGCTCCGGGCAGCCTGCCCGGGACACGCAATGATAGATACGGCCCAACCCCAGGCACTGCCGCCAGTGACGGGCAAGAGCACGCCCAAGGCGCCGACGCTTGTCGTCTGCCTGCTGCTCGCCCTCGCCACTGCCGCCGTCTATTGGCCGGTAAGCAGGATGGGATTCATCAACTTCGACGACCCGGACTACGTGAGCGGCAACCCGCGAGTGCAGGCCGGCCTCACCGCCGAAACCGTCCGCTGGGCCTTCACGAGCGGTTATGCCAGCAACTGGCATCCCGTGACCTGGCTCTCCCACCTGCTCGATTGCCAGCTTTATCACCTCAAGCCGGCAGGACATCACGTTACCAACCTCTTGTTCCACGTGGTCAACACGCTGCTGCTGTTCGGCCTGCTGAGACGCCTGACCGGCGCGTTCTGGCGCTGCGCCCTGGTCGCGGCGCTCTTTGCCTTGCACCCCCTGCACGTGGAATCGGTTGCCTGGATATCCGAGCGCAAGGACGTGCTCAGCGCGTTCTTCTTCATGCTTACGCTCTGGGCCTACACCTGCTACGCAGAAGCCCGAAGGCCCAGCGTCGAAGACCGAATTGGGGAACATCCAACATCCAACATCCAACATCCAACATCCAATGCTCAGCCTCCGGCACCCACCACGCACCACGCTCCACGCTTCTACCTCCTCTCCTTGCTCTGCTTCGCCCTGGGCCTCATGAGCAAGCCCATGCTGGTGACCGTGCCCTTCGTGCTTATGCTGTTGGACTACTGGCCGCTGCGGCGCTTCGCCAGTCTTGAGTCCAAACTCCCAAGTCTCAAGTCCACGCCAGACGCAACACGCTCCACGCAACACGCTCCACGTTTCACCCTTCAGCCCCTAGCGGTCAGCCTCCTCGAAAAGCTCCCCTTCTTCGCCCTGTGCGCCGCCTCTTGCGTCGTCACTTTCCTCGTGCAGCGTGCTTCCGGCGCCGTGACCCCGCTGGACAAAGGGCCGCTCGAATCGCGCGTGGCTAACGCGCTGTTGGCGTATGTGCGTTACCTGGGCAAGACGCTCTGGCCATCGAAGCTCGCCGTCTTCTATCCCAACTTCCAGGTCAGCTTCGACGACTGGCAGGTCGTGGCAGCAGGCCTATTGCTGATCGCCATCACCGCCGGCGTGTGGCTTCTGCGCAGGCGCCAGCCGTGGCTGCTCGTAGGCTGGTTCTGGTTCGCCGGTATGCTGGTGCCGGTGATCGGGCTGGTGCAGGTGGGCAAGCAATCCATGGCTGACCGTTACACCTACCTGCCCCATATTGGCCTGTTCGTAGCTCTGGTCTGGGGCGGCGCGGCGCTTCTCGGGCGGTTGCCGCGCCCCCGCCTGGTGGCTGCTCCCGTGGCCGCCTGCGCCCTGGCGGCCTGCATGCTGCTCACGGCGCGGCAGCTTTCGCACTGGGCAAACACCCTCACGTTGTTCCAGCACGCGGCGGCGGTCACCTCGCAGAACTTTGTGGCCTACACTGTCGTGGGCAACGACTTCGCCGAGCACCGCAAATTCGCCGAGGCCGTCGCCGAGTGCGAGAAGGCGTTGCGCATTTCACCGGATTACCCCGAGGCGCACAACACCCTGGGCAACGTCTATGCCCAGGAGGAGAAATATGACGACGCCATCGCGCAGTATCGCCGGGCGGAGGAGGACGCTTCGTATGCCGACCCACGTAACGGCATGGCCAACGTGCTCATCAAGCAGCAGAAGTATGCTGAAGCTGAAACCCAGGCGCGCGACGCCTTGCGCCTGGCGCCCATGCATCTTCCCGCGATGTTCTCCCTCGCCATCGCCCTCCACAGCCAGGGCAAGCCGGCCGAGGCCGCCGAAGTCTATCGGCGCATGATCGCCCTGAATCCCTCAATTTCCACCCCGCACCGCAACCTGGGCAGAATTCTCGTCGCGCAGGGCAAGCCGGACCAGGGCATTGCCGAGTTGGCTCTCGCCGCCCGGCTCGATCCAAAGGATGGGGAAACCCGCACGCTTCTGGGCATGACCCTCATGAGTCAAAACCGGCCCAACGACGCCTTTCCACACCTGTCCGAAGCCGCCCGGCTGCAACCGACGAATGCGCTTGCCCAATACAACCTGGGCCTCATTTACCAATCACGGAAGCAGGCGCCCGAGGCTGTGCAGCACCTGCGCCTCGCGCTGAAGGCGCAGCCGGATTGGCCTGAGACGCTGAACAACCTTGCCTGGCTGCTGGCCGCCAACCCCGACCCTGCGGTGCGCAACGGCCCCGAGGCCGTCTCGCTCGCCGAGCGCGCCTGCAAGCTCACCGGCTACCAGGAACCGCTGCTCGTTGGCACCCTGGCCGCCGCTTACGCCGAGGCCGGCCGCTTCTCCCAAGCCATAACCACCGCTGAGCAGGCCCGCACGCTGGCGCTCGCCGCGGGGCAAACCGCCATCGCGCAGAAGAACGAGGAACTGCTCGCGCTCTACCGCGCCGGCAAGCCATACCATGAGCATGAGTAGCTCAATGGCTCACCCTCAATCCCCTTTTCTGGCCAGCGCCGCAAGCCCTCTGCTAGCCCGCATAGGCTATTGGCTATTGGCTATTGGCTATCCTCAATCCTCCATCCTCGGCTGCCATTCCGCCGCCCTGTGAACTATGCGTGCTAAGGCCGCCCTTACCCTCCTCCTCGGCCTCCTGGCCTGCGCCGGCTGGTTCTGGCACGCGGCCGAGCACGACAGCAGCGTGCCCTTTTTGCCCAAGGCTGGGCCGGCCGAGTGGATCGTCTATCCCAAACCGCCGGACTCCACGCCGCGCCGCGGCATGCTTTGCTCGGCCACCTTCCGCCGCTCGTTCACACTGGCCACGGCCCCCTCCAGTGCAAGCCTCTCGGTTCGCGTGTTCAGGCAGGGCGCCGCAACGATCAACGGCAAACGAGTGGATGATCTGCGCCTGGTCAGCAGTAACTGGAAGCAAGCCCGCACCCTGAACGTGGCGAGTCTCCTCCGGCCAGGCACGAACGACATTTCGATCATCGTCACCAACCTGCTCGGCCCCCCTGCCCTGTGCCTCGAACTGCAAGGTGAAGGGCTCAGCCTGATGTCGGACCCGCTATGGCAGGTGTCGCTGCTGGGAGCCGTCTGGCAACCGGCCGCGTTAGCATCAGCGCCGCCTGCCATCTGCCCTGGCAATCACTTCTATGGGCGTGAAACGGTTTCGGAGTCCCTGCACCGGGCGTGGCCCGCTGTGCTGATCATTCTGCTGGTCTGCGCGGTCGCAGCGATTGTAGGCGAAGCGCTGGCGCGCACGCGCATTGGAAAATGGGCCACGTCCCCCAAGGCCCCCCTCGCGGCACTGGCACTGATCGTTATCGCCTGGGCCATACTCTTTGCCAATAACCTGCCGCAATTGGGCAGCCTGTCCGGCTTCGACCGCGACGGTCACCAGCAATACATTGACTACATCCTGCAGAAAAAGGCCCTGCCGCTCGCAAACGAAGGCTGGCAGATGTATCAGCCGCCGTTCTTCTATCTGCTCGCGGCAGCTATCATCGGCCCCTTTGGCTGGACGGCCTCGTCCGATGCCGGCCTGCTCGTGCTCCGCAGCCTCTCAGTGGTGACCGGCCTGGCCCACCTCGGGCTGATCTTCCTTTGCCTGCGCCTCCTGTTTCCGCAACGGCCCTCCTGCCAGGTCGTCGGCCTGCTCTTCGCTGGGCTGCTCCCGGCCAATCTTTGCCTCTCGCATCACCTCACGAACGAGAACCTGGCGGCGGCCTTCGTCACGGCGTCGCTCTACTTCTGCCTGCGCCTGCTTAAGAACCAGGGCGCTCTCGGTGAATCGGGGCAACAGCTAACAGCCAACAGTGTGTCGCGTGGTGCGTGTACGGTGTCCACGCAACACGCAACACGCAACACGCAGCACGCACTCGCACTCCAAAACGACGCGGTTGCTATGGAGTCTCTCCACGGACCAGCCGCGCCGCCCTCCCAGCCGCACCCGCAGCACAGCTCCCCCGCGCGCCTGGCGGTTGCCGTCGGAGCCTGCCTGGGCCTGGCGCTGCTCACCAAGTTCTCCGCCGTGCTGGCGCTGCCGTTCGTCCTGGTGGCCCTGGCGTGGCCAAGCCCCGGCAAGCCCAGCGTGAGCCGCGCCGTGACTTGCGTCAGCTTCGCCCTCGCTAGCCTGCTGCTGGTTTGCGGCTGGCACTTTGCCCGCGTGTGGCACCGGTTCGGCACGCCCATCCTCGGCAACTGGGACCCGAGCCTCCCCTTTGCCTGGTGGCAGGACCCGGGCTATCACACCGCCGGCTGGTACCGGCGCTTCGGAGAGGCCTTAATCTGCCCCCTGTTCAGCAGCTTGACCGCCTTCGCTGACGGCGCGTATTCGACGCTCTGGGGGGACGGCCTGTGCAGCGGCTCGGCGGGGATGTACTTCCGCCCGCAGTGGAACTACGACCTGATGAACGCCGGGTACCTGCTGGCGCTGTTCGGCACCCTGCTGGTTGGAGTGGGCTGCGTGGTGCTCGTAGGCCGGTTCCTGCGTCGCCCATCGGCCGCGGTGTTTCTCGTGCCCGGCATGGTATTCGCCTTCGGCGCCGGCATCATCCTGATGACGCTGCGAGTGGCTTCCTATGCGCAGGTGAAGTCCTTCTACGCCCTGCCCGCCTTGCTGCCGCTGAGCGTGCTCGCGGTAGCCGGCTGGGACTTGCTGGCCCGCAGCCGGCTGTTGCGCCCCCTGCTCTGGACCGGCCTGCTGGCCTGGGCCGCGACGTCTTACGCATCCTTCTGGATACGAGCCGGAAGCGCCTCCACCTACTCTGCCCAGGGCATCGGCCTGTCTGAGGATGGTCGTTACGCCGAAGCGGTCGAGCAGTTCAACCACGCGTTGCGGCTCGACCCAAACTCCCTGTCCGCGCGGAACGGCCTGACCAAGGCCTTGAACAGCCTCGGTAAGCATGATGAAGCCTGGCGGCAGGCCACGCTCGCACTCCAACAACATCCCGACGAGGCGACCGCTCACACCCATGCCGCCTCCCTGCTCGGACTCGACCGCCGCTACGACGAGGCCATCGCCCACCTCCACCAAGCCCTGGCCGAGGCGCCGGACCATCCGACGGCTTACGAGCAGCTTGCCGCCTGCCTCGGCTTCGCGCACCGTCCGCAGGAGCAAAAAGAAGCCTGTGCCGAAGGCCTGCGTGTGACCCCTTTCAATCCCAACCTGCACAAGATGCTGGCGGCCGCGGCGGGGGAAACGGGCGACTTCACCAACGCCATCACGCACCTGCGTATCGCCCTGGCGCTGAAGCCGCACTGGCCGGAGGCACAGGGCATGTTGGCGACCGCGCTGGCGGGTGCCGGCCAACTAGGTGAAGCCGCTGAACAGTATAAGCAAGCCATCCAGGAAAAACCGGACGACCCTCGCCTCCGTTACTCCTATGCCTTCTGCCTTGGATTGCAAGGCAAGGCCGCCGAAGCCGCCGACCAATACCGCTACCTCCTCAGCCTGCAGCCCGACAACGTCGAGGTCCTGAACAACCTGGCGTGGACTCTCGCCGCCAGCCCGCTGGACAACCTGCGCAACGGCTCCGAGGCGGTCCGCCTGGCCACGCGGGCCTGTGAGCTGACGCAGCGCCGCGCGCCCGTCCTGCTCGGCACTCTGGCCGCCGCGTACGCCGAGGCCGGCCAGTTCCAAGACGCGGTGCAAACCGCGGAGCAGGCCCGCTCGCTCGCCCTGAGCGCCGGGCAGAAGGACGTCGCCGAAGCCAACGCTCGGCTCCTGCAGCTCTACCGAGCGGGCAAAGCCTACCACGAGCCCGGCCCGGGCGGCAGGTAGCCCGGCTGGGCGCTCGAGTGCGCGCGGGGCGATAATCTGTCCTATCGGCCAGCTCTGTCCGATCAAAAAGGGGTTGGAAGAAGGGAGAGGCGGGCAAAGGCGCAGCCCGCTGCCGCTTTCCAAAACCTTGACCCATATCAAATCGCAACCCATGCAAAGCCGCTAGGTTGTGACTCAGAACTAAGAACCGATTGCACTCTATGCAGACCAATACAAAATCCTATCGTAACCTGTGGCTGAGCCTCATCGCGGTCATGGGCTTGTCCTTCCTGGTGCTGGGCTACTTCGGCTCGGAAATACTGGCCGCCCGAGCCCCTGGTGGATAATCGTCCCACCAGTTCCATCGTCGTATGGGAGAAGGTGCCCGCCGTACACGCAGAGGGCTGAACATGATAACGGCACACAGCGTGAAACTGCCCGTGCCCGGCTCAACCGCCCAGCTCCCGATGCCTCCCACCGGGGGCAACTGCACGAGGCCACCCTCGGGAGCACTCACCGGAAGACGCCGGAAGCGCGAATGGAGCACCCTGAGCGCGATGGTCCGCTGCTATTGCCAGGATCATCACGAGGCTGGTCCCGGCCTCTGCGCGGAATGCCGGGGCCTGTTAGACTATGCCACCCTCCGGCTGGAGCGCTGCCGATTTGGAGAGGAGAAGCCGACGTGCGCCAAGTGCCCGGTCCATTGCTACCAGCGGGATTGGCGTGAGCAGATGAAGGCCGTCATGCGCTATGCCGGTCCTCGCATGCTGTGGCAGCATCCCATTCTGAGTCTGCGCCACTGGCTCGACGGCCTCCGGCGAGCACCACAGCTATAGGCAGGTAGGGACGCCTCGCCGAGGCGTCCGCTGCCACCGCGGACGCCTCGGCGAGGCGTCCCTACCAACGCGCCGCTATCCACCCAGGTTCCGCCGCAGCACCTCATTCAGCGCCGCCGGCGAAAGCACGGTGATCACCTTGCCCTTCACCGCAATGAGCTTCCGTTCGCGGAAGCTGGCTAGCGTGCGCGAAAAGGTCTCGCTCACCGTCCCCAACTCAGCCGCCAACACCCGCTTGGTCATGGCTAACTCGATGCGAAACGGCTTGGCGCTGCGCGGGTCCGGACAGCGCTTTATCAGCCAGTTCGCCAGGCGCGTCTCGACGTCCTTCAGTGTCAGGTCTTCAAGCTGGCCCACTAGGATGCGCAAATGGCTGCTCATGGAGCCGAGCATCCGCAACGCCAGCTCCGGCCGGCGCTTCACCAGCTCGAGAATCCCTTCCTTCTGCACCAGCAGCACCTGCGTCGGCTCGATCGCGCACGCGTCGGCCGGGTAGCCCGTCGGGCTGGCCACCGCGATTTCGGCAAAGGAATCTCCCGACCGGAAGATGTGGATGATCTGCTCCTTCCCGGCCGGGCTGACGCGATGCACGTTGATGGCGCCGCGCTGGACTACGTAAAAGCCGCGCGCCGGCTCGCCCTCGCGAAACAGGTAATCGCCCTTCTCGAGCGTTTTCACCACCGTCACATCGGCGATGGCCTCGACGTCCGGCGGCGGCAGCCCGGCAAATAGCCGGCAGCCCCGCAGCGCGTTGGCCACAGCGATCTTCTTGAATTCAGCCATCCCGGTTGTCATGCGAACCCCCTCAATTAAGCAGAGCCTCACCTGCGGCGAAAGCGGCTTTTGTTGATGCAGGTCAAGGCGGCGGTCCCCGCCCATGCGTAGAGTGGCGCTATATGACCAAATGCATTGAAACCATGATGGAAGAACACGAACTCATCGTGCAGGTGTTGGCCTCTTTGCAGGCCATGGCCCGGCAGCTCGAAACCGGCGCCCAAGTCCCGCGGCAGGATGTGGCCGACTTCGCCCAATTCTTCCGCCAGTTCGCCGACAAGTGTCACCACGGGAAAGAGGAAGACCAGCTCTTCCGCACAATGGTCGAATTCGGGTTCCCCCAGCAAAGTGGCCCCATCGCCGTAATGCTGTCCGAGCACGATGCTGGTCGCGACGAAGTGCGCAGCCTGGTCGAAATCGGCGCCGGCTCCGGCCCAATGGGCCCGCCCGAGAGAGCCAGAATCCTCGGTGCTGCCTCCCAATTCGTGCCGCTGCTGTTCAGCCATATCCAAAAAGAAAACAACATCCTTTATCCTATGGCCCAACAGGCCATTCCGCCGTCCGCCCTCCAGGAATTGGACCGGTCTTGCGCTGCCTTCGACCGTGAAGTCCTCGGCCAAGCCGAGGTGCGCCGGCTCAAGACCTTGGCCGCCGACTTGGTCTCCCGCTACCCGGCCAGTCCCCGTGAGCTGGCCGGCTATTCGGTCTGCGGCGCTTGCACTTCGGCGGCCTAAGGGTAGGGACGCCTCGACGAGGCGTCCATTATGGAGCTTCACAATCGAAGCTGAAAGGAGTAGAACTTGCCCCGATGAACGGGAACCTTTCATCGTCGGTAGAGGAGGGGGCGTTTGCATATCACTCCAAAAGAGATGTTATCCAGACCTGTCTAAGCCCTTGTTGGGCAGCGCAGCACCCATGATAAATACGCAAGCCGTCTATAACGCGGTCCTTTGCGAGCCCACCCTGTTATATGGTTGGAAGAGGGTCAAGGACTTCTCGGGGATCGTTGGATTACTACTGCAAAAGGACGATCCACAGGTTGAGAAGTACATCGTCACACCCGACGAGGTCGGCGAGGCACTAGACTTTTACATTTGCACCATGCTGGCTGCATGCGCCGGCACAATCTCCATCCCGGCCCATGGGGACTCCATGTGGGCCTCCCCTGGCCAGCTTAAATCTCTTCTGAGCGACAGCGGGGCGAAGAGGTTGAGATTCGTAGACAGGACTCAAACAACTTGGGCCGCAATTGAGAGCTACCTGAGACCAGTCCATAACGACATAACGAAGGCCAGCGGCGGAGGAGCAACCAGGGACCATTCCTCTCCCCTCCATCAAATCGCCTGGGATGTATATCTGCTATGCCTGGCAGTCAGCGGGCACTCCGAAGCGCCCGTGCTCCCGTCACGCACAATCGGCGCTCTCCGCGCCTTAGGCACAGAGTTTCCGCTGGGCGTTGAGAGCCGAGCACGACTTGCCACGGTGGAGGGAACATTCGCTCTTTTCAACAAAGCCGCCGACATACCTGGGTTCAAGTGTATCCCAGGGAGAGCCCGTTCGTTGGCAGAGCGACTCGACGAGATTCTTGACGACGCGTATCTGCTCGATGCCTCCAGATTACGGAGGTTTCTCGCAGTCCAATCCAACACCCGCGCGATCAGAAGGGACCTCCGCAAACTAGTAGCGTTTATCGCAAAGAGCCGACCTTGGGCAAAAGGGGCGCTTGTGGCCTCATCACATGCGGCATGCATTCCAGCCAGTGCGGCTCAGGCAGCGGATAAGCTCGTTGAGATTCTCCCCAGTGGCGCGACGGAATACTGCGCCCCGGCGCTGATTGATCCTGAATCCTTCGTGAACAGCGACCAGAAGTTGTTCGTGGTGTCCTCTCAAAGGGTGCCCTTTAGTGAGAAAGAGTCCTGGACCGTCACCATCAGGCGACACGATCGGCAGGCCCAACGGCGCTTCACCGAATGGCGGCCCCGCGAAGCGCTTAGGCGACTCGGGAGCCAGTGAGGGGCCGCCATCCATGAGCTAAACGTTGACCATCCACGGAGCGCGTGTGAAACCGTCTCTCGCATTGCCCTTTCTCACACTATTCGTGGCGAGTTGCGGACGGCCTGAAACCAAAGTGCGGGCAATGTCAGGCCTTGTGGGCACATGGATGAATGACTGGGTGGCTCCGGACGGTGGTCAGGCAGAAACAAAAGAGACTATCGCACCTGATGGTCGCTGGACGGGCCATTGCACTTACACGTACTCGAACGCGGTTGCCACAACCGAAGACCAAAGCGTGGCGGAGATTAGGAACGGCTGCCTCATCCTGACAATGACGAACGGATCCGACCGGAGAGATGCTCCGCTCCCATGAACGTTCCGGTACGTGATTGTCCGGACGAATGACGATGAGTCGGCGTCCCCTCGCCAATTCCGATGCGATCGGTCCGCCGCCATCGCTCGCCTCGCCGCTGGGACGTCTGTACGCCCGCGTCGAAATGACCCCTCTTGAACGGCGCATCGAACGCGCCGTCCGCGAGGATGTCGCCATCGTTCCTTACGACTCCCGCTGGCCTCAGCTCTTTCGCCGTGAGGCGGAGCATCTGCGCTCCTGCCTGCCTGCGGGGCTCATTGGCCGCATCGAGCACTTCGGCAGCACGGCGGTTCCCGGGCTGGCGGCGAAGCCAATCATAGATTTGCTGGTGGAGGTGCGGTCCCTGAGAGCCGCGCGCACTGAGATTGCACCTATTCTGAAGGCGCAGGGCTACGACTACTTCTGGCGCCCGAGCTTCGGCAGCAACGTTCCGCCGTGGTATGCTTTCTTCATCCGGCGCAATCGGCACGGCACGCGCACACATCACATCCATATGATCACCCGCCGCCGCGTCTTTCGGGAGCATTGGGACCGGCTGCTCTTCCGCGACTACCTGATTGCGCACCCGGAGACGGCGCGGGAATACGCAAGACTCAAAACCGCATTGGCGGCCCTGCATTCAGGGGACCGTGTCGCCTATACCGCCGGTAAAACTGCCTTCATCCAGAGGGTGACCGCCGCCGCAAAGGCGTGGATTAAATCGTCCGGTAACAGAATCCGCGGACCTATATAGAGTGAAGGGGCTGGAGGGGCTGCACGTTATGCCCGGCGCGAAGCGGCCCGGGTACGCATTGGACCTCAGGTCATGGGCCTTCCCGCTTGTCCGGGGCGGGCCATTACCCCACATTGGCGCCGTGATCACGGTCATTGCTCAGAACGCAGGCCGCGCCGCGTTTGCCGCCGCCCAGGCCGGACCCGGAGGGCCAACCTGATTCACACGACTACACCGGACATCGCGGACGCCGAGCTGGTCCAGCGCGCTCAGGCCGGCGACCTGGAGGCCTTCGAGGCCCTGACCCGGCGCTACGAGCAACGCGTGTATTCGCTGGCGCTGAGAATGCTGCGCCACGACCAGGACGCCGAGGACGTCACGCAGCAGACCTTCCTCAGCGCAGTGGAAGGGCTGGGCGGGTTCCGCAGGGAGGCGTCGTTTGCCACCTGGCTCTTGCGCATCGCCACCCATGCGGCGCTCAAGGTCATCCGCAAGCGCCAGGGCTTGGAGACGGTATCGCTGGAGGAAACCACCCAGCCGGCTGAGGGTTACGATCAGATTCCCCACCCGGAATACATTGCCGACTGGCGCCACTCGCCCGAGCAACTGGTCCATCGGCGCGAGGTCCGGCGCCTGCTGGAGGAGGCGCTGGAGAAGCTGGACGAGAAGCACCGCCTGGTGTTCCTGCTGCGCGACGTCGAGGGCCTGTCCGTGAAGGAGACTGCCGAGGCGCTGCGTCTGAGCGAGGCCAACACCAAGGTGCGGCTGCTGCGGGCGCGCCTGCAGCTCCGCGAGCAGTTGACCCGCACCCTGGGCGACCCCAGGCGGCGCGTGGAGCGGACCGCTCACGAGCACTGAGCGCGCGACGTGTAACCTTTTCCCGGCTTCCGGCTCAGTAGCAGCAGACAGAGAGTTATGAAATGCGCGGAATTGCTCGCGGCCTTGAACGAATACGTGGATGGCACGGTTGACCCGGCCATCTGCGAGGAGTTCGAGAAGCACATGGCCGGGTGCAACCCCTGCCAGGTGGTCGTGGACAACATCCGCAAGACCATCACCCTCTACAAGGAAGGCAAGCCCCACCCGTTGCCGGTCAAATTCCGCCGGCAACTCCATGCCGCCCTCAGGCAGCGATGGAAGGAAACGCATTGCCGGAAGGACTGAGCTGCATCCGCCGCCGCTCGTATCTGAGCATGCTTACTTGGATGGTCATCGCGGGCGTCGTGGCCGCGTTCCTGTTGTTGAAATACCTGGGCCAGGTGAGCCGGGCGGACGCCCGCGCCTGGCTGGCCAAAGGCGCGCTGGTCATTGATGTGCGCAGCGAGGCCGAGTTCCAGGAGCGCCACCTGCCGGGCGCGATAAACATCCCCTTGAACCGGCTGAGCGCGGAAGTCAGCCGTTACGCCACGAACAAGGACCAGCCGCTGCTGCTTCACTGTTTAAGCGGAGCGCGCAGCGGCATGGGAGCGCGCACCCTGCGACGCCTGGGCTACCCACACGCCTTCAACCTCGGCTCCTACGGACGCGCCGAGAAGATCGTTCGCGGCCAATAGCTGATAGTAGGGCAGGCGTCCTTGCCTGTCTGTTCCGACGGCGTCTCGCCGCCGCCATCGGGCGACAACCCCTGTCCTGCCTGTAACTTTTCCTGCCTGTGCGGCTCAGTATGGGGCGTAACTGAACATGAAAATGGAAATGATCATTCGCCGCTTCGCCGGCTGCTTCATCCTTATCAGCCTGCTGCTGGCGCACTTCCACAGCCTCTACTGGCTGTGGTTCACGGCCTTCGTCGGCTTCAACTTGCTGCAATCTTCGTTCACCGGCTTCTGCCCGCTGGAGATTATCCTGCGCAAGCTGGGCGTCGGGTGCGAGTCATGTGCGGCGCAGAAAACTCTCGGCGCGGGCGCCCTGAAATGACCCGAGTCATCGCCATAGGCGCGCTGGCGCTTGCGTGGGCGGCGACCGCGATGGCAGCAGAGCCGTGGACCCTCGAGCGCGCGCTCAAGCAGGCCCTAGCCGCCAACCCGGACGCCCTCCTGGCAAGGCAACGCATCGTGGCGGCGCAGGCCGGGCTCGAGCAGGCCAACGCCGCCTTCTGGCCGCGCGTGCAGGTGCAATCCAGCTACAGCGGCACGGATAACCCCATGCTGGCCTTCGGCAACATCCTCAACCAGCGGGCCTACAGCTCCTCGCTCAACTTCAACGACGTGCCGGCGGTGGACGACCTCAACGCCCGCGGCCTCCTCACGGTCCCGCTCTATGCCGGCGGCCGCAACATCGCCTCCCGCAAAGCGGCTAACGCAAACACCGAGGCCGCGAAACAGGACAATGCGGCTGTCCAGAATGCCCTCGGTTACGAAGTCGCCCGCGCCTTCTACACCGTGCTCAAGGCCCGGCAATTCATCCAGGCCGCCCAGGCGTCCGTTGACTCCCTGCAATCGAGCCTGGAGGTCGCCAACAAGCGCCTGGAAGGCGGTTCGCTCCTCAAGACCGGGGTGCTGGACATCGAAGTCCGCCTCGCTCAGGCCCGCGAAGATCTGGTCCGCGCCCGCAACGCCCACGCCCTGGCGCTGCGCGTCCTGCAGAACCTGCTCGGCATCGAGTCGGGCGAGTTCGACGTGGTGGAGTCGGCCCCTGCCACCACGGCGCCTGATTCGGGTGACTTCTCTGGCCGCCCCGAACTGGCCGCGGCCCGGCAGCGCCAGCAAGCCGCCGAGCACCAGGTGCGCGCCGCCAAAAGTGGCTACCTGCCGCGCCTCAGCGCCTTTGGCAGCCTCGATTACGATTACGGCTGGCGGTACGAGAACGGCGGCGGCAGTTGGACCGCCGGCGCCATCGTGCAATGGGACCTCTGGGACGGTAAACTCACCCGCGCCAAGGTCCAGGAAGCCACCGCCAACCTGGAATCCGCTCGCGAGGAAGCGCACAAGCTGCGCCTGGCCCTGAGCCTCGAAGTCGAGCAGGCCCGTCTCGATCTCAACGCCGCCAACGAGCGCCTCAGCGTAACCCGGCAGGCCGTGGCCCAGGCCGAGGAAAGCGCCAGCCTCACGCGCGCCCGCTTCGCGCAGGAACTCGCCCTGTCCAAGGACGTGGTGGATGCCGAAACAGCGCTGATCTCCGCCCGCGTGCGCCGCGCCGAAGCCGAGGCCGACCGCGAGATCGCCACGGCCGCCTTGCGCAAAGCCCTGGGCCTGCCGCAACTGGAGGCAAATGCAAAATGAGAGACACCGAATACACTGATTATCACGAACTCCAGAATAGGGCTATGCACTTGGCACAGGTTGGTAGGGACGCCTCGCCGAGGCGTCCGCTCGCGGCCATGCGCCACCCCGGACGCCTCGGCGAGGCGTCCCTACCAACACGCGTCAGCGGCATAGTCCTATTCCAGAAACCTGCCGTTTGGCTTAGCCTGTCCCTGCTTGTCCTTTCCATCGCTGTCGCAGGCTGCGGCAAGAAGCCCGAGCGCCAGGTAGCGGCCGAGCAACTCCTGCCCGCCGCGCAGGTTTCCGTACAGAAGATCGAGAGCGTGAGGCAGCCGGTGTTGGAGGAAGCGGTCGGCACCGTGCAGCCCCGCCTGCAGGCCGTTATTGAAGCCAAGGTCAGTGGCCGGATCACCCGCCTGCCCGTGACGCTCAGCCAGGCCGTGAAGCAGGGCGACCTGCTGGTCGAGCTGGCTACCGAGGAGATTCAGGCCAAGCTCGACCAGGCGACCGCCGCGTTCCGTCAGGCGGAGCTGGAGTTCAACCGCACTTCGAACCTGCGCAAGCAGCAGGCCGCCACGCAGGCCGAATTGGATGCCGCCCAGGCGCGATACAACGTCGCCAAAGCCGCCGTGGCCGAGGCGGAGGCGCTCTCCGCCTATGCGAAAGTGCTCGCCCCCTTTGACGGCGTCGTCGCCCGCAAGCTCGCCGACGAGGGCGACCTCGCCATGCCCGGCAAGCCGCTCCTGGAACTGGAAGGCCGCACCGGCCTGCGCCTCGTGGCCGACGTACCCACGCTGCTGGCCGGCCACGTCGAACCCGAAGCCAAGCTCGTCGTGCGTGTGGATACGCTTGCAGATCCCATCACGGGCACGGTTGCGGAAATCTCGCCGGCCGCCGACCCCGCCTCGCGCACCGTGCGCGTGAAGGTGGACTTGCCGCGCGCTTCCGGCCTGCGCTCCGGGCAGTTTGGCCGGCTGTCCGTGCCAGTCGGGGAAGGCACATTCCTGTATGTCCCGCCGCAAGCCCTGGTGCAGCGCGGCCAGCTTGAAGTCCTGTTTGTGGCGGCGGGCGGCGAGGCCCAGATGCGCCTCGTGCGCACGGGCAAGCAGACGCCGCAAGGCATCGAGATCCTGTCCGGCCTTATGCCCGGCGAGACCATTGTGACACAAGGCGCCGCCCTCCTGCGTGACGGTCAGACGCTCCAGGTCCAATGAAACGCGCAATAGGGAGCATGAAACGTGAGGCGCAAAACAGCGTATTGCATATTGCGTGTTGTGTGTTGCGTCTTCACGGAACACGCAACACGCAACACGGTCCATGCATCCGGCAACCGTCAGTTCACGCTTGAACTCCCCACACCAGCCCGCTCACGAGCGCAGCGTGGGCATCGCCGGGCGCATCGCCCACGCGTTCATTGATTCCAAGCTGACGCCGCTGCTGGTGATCACGTCCATCCTGCTGGGCGCGGCGGCCACGCTGCTGTTGCCGCGCGAGGAGGAGCCGCAGATCAAGGTGCCGATGATTGACGTGCTGGTCGCGATGCCCGGCTTCAGCGCCAAGGAAGTCGAGGAGCGCGCCACCCGGCCCATGGAGAAGCTGCTCTGGGAAATCCCCAACGTGGAATACATCTACTCCACCTCCCGCGAGGGCGAGAGCCTGGCCATAGTGCGCTTCAAGGTCGGCCAGGACATCGAGCGCAGCCTCGTCCTCCTGAACCAAAAACTGCAGGCCAACTTCGACCGTATCCCCCAGGGCGTCTCTTACCCGCTGATCAAGCCCAAGTCCATTGATGACGTCCCCATCCTGGCGCTCACGTTCCACGGCGACGGCCTGGACCACTACACCTTGCGCCGCATCGTCAACGAAGTGGACGATGCCGTGAAGCAGGTGCCCCTGGTGGCCGAGACGACGATCATCGGCGGCGAGCGCCGGCAACTGCGTGTGCTGCTCGACCCGCCCAAACTCGCCTCGCGTCAGCTTAGCGCCGCGGAGGTCGTCCAGCACCTCCAGGCCGCCAACCGCGAACTCATCTCCGGCCCGCTGGTAAACCAGAACCGCGACGTGGTCCTGGAGGCAGGCTTGTTCCTCACCAGCGCCAGGGACGCCGGCAACGTGGTCGTCGGCGTTCACGGCGACCGGCCGGTTTACCTCCGCGAAGTGGCCGACATCCGCGACGGGCCGGAGGAGCCCAGCCAGTATGTCTTCTTCGGCAACGGCGCGGCCCGCGGCGCCGCCGCCGAACAACCCGCCGTCACCCTGAGCCTGGCCAAACGGCCCGGCGCCAATGCGATCTCGGTCTCCCGCGAAGTCATGCGGAAAGTGGAGACGCTCAAAGGCCGCATCATCCCCAACAACGTGCAGGTCACCATCACCCGCAATTACGGCAGGACAGCCGAGGAGAAATCCGACGAACTGCTCCTGCACATGGGCATCGCGGTGCTCGGCGTCTCGGTGCTGATCCTGCTGACGCTTGGCTGGCGCGAGTCGGTCATCGTCGGCATTGCTATCCCGTGCACCCTGGCCCTCACCCTCCTGGTGTTCTTCCTGTATGGCTACACGCTTAACCGCATCACCCTCTTCGCGCTCATCTTCTCGATCGGCATCCTGGTGGACGACGCCATCGTCGTCGTCGAGAACATCGTCCGCCACTTCCACTTGCCCCATAACAAGGGACGCCCCTGGTCCGCCATCGCCGTCGAAGCGGTGGACGAGGTCGGCAACCCCACCATCCTGGCGACCTTCGCCGTCATCTCAGCCGTATTGCCGATGGCGTTTGTCGGCGGGCTTATGGGCCCGTACATGCGGCCCATCCCCACTGGGTCGAGCGCCGCCATGTTCTGGTCGCTGGCCATCGCCTTCATCGTCACCCCCTGGGCGGCCATTCGCATCCTGGGCTGGGGACGGAAATACGCCAACGTATGGCAGGCGTCCCGCCTGCCCGCATTGGATGTTGGATGTTCCACAAGCCCGGCTGAGGAGAACATCCAACACCCAACATCCAACATCCAACATCCAACACAGGCATTCGCGCACGAGGAGGACTTCTTCACCCTCCTTTACCGCCGCATGATGGGACCCCTGATTGCCCAAGCCCGCTGGCGGCTCGCGTTCCTGGTGGGCATCGTCGTCCTGCTGCTGGCGGCCATGGCCACCGTGGGCTTCGGCTGGGTGAAGGTGAAGATGCTGCCCTTCGACAACAAGAGCGAGTTCCAGATCATCCTCAACATGCCCGAGGGCAGTTCCCTGGAGCGCACCGCCCAGGCCGCCCGCGAGATTGCCGCCGCCGTGCGCGTCGAGCCGGAGGTGACCGATTACCAGGTCTATGCCGGCGTTGCCGCCCCCTTCAATTTCAACGGCCTGGTGCGGCACTACTTTATGCGCCGCGGCCCGCACATCGCCGACCTGCAGATCAATCTCGTGCCCAAGGGTGAGCGCAAGGCCCAAAGCCACGACATCGCCAAGCGCGTCCGCCCGCGCGTGGCCGCCATCGCCGCCAAATACAGCGCGCGAGTAGCCGTGGCCGAGGTGCCGCCCGGCCCGCCTGTCCTTCAGACTCTCGTGGCGGAAGTTTACGGGCCCAACCAGGAAAGCCGGCTCGCCCTGGCCCGCAAAGTCATTGGCATCTTCCACAACACCCCGGGCGTCGTGGACACCGACTGGTATATCGAGGCCGACCAGCAGAAGGTGCGCTTCATCGTGGACAAGGAAAAGGCCGCCTTGAACGGCATCAGCGAGGAAAGCATCGCCCAGACGCTGCAGATGGCCGTTGGAGGCAGCGCCGTGGACCTTCTGCATCTGCCCCGCGAGAAGGAGGACGTGCAGGTCGTGGTCCGCCTGCCCCAGTCCCTGCGCACCTCGCCCGAAGACCTGCTGGCCTTGCGCGTGCGCGGCGCCAACCCGACCAGCCCGCTCGTGCCCCTGCGCGAACTGGTCAAGGTGCAGGACGACCTCGTGGACAAGAGCATCTACCATAAGAACCTCATGCCCGTCACCTATGTCATCGGCGACGTGGCCGGCGTGGTCGAAAGCCCCGTCTATGCCATCCTGAAGATGAACAAGGCGCTGGAGGCCCTCGACACCAAACAGTTCGGCGGCACCGGCGCCCCGCTCAAGATCTATAACGCCACTCAGCCCTTCACCGAAGACCAGCCGGCAATCAAGTGGGACGGCGAATGGCACATCACCATCGAGGTCTTCCGCGACCTCGGCTCGGCGTTCGCCGCGGTGTTGGTGCTGATCTTCATCCTCATGGTCGGCTGGTTCCGCTCGTT